>CAZJIM010000026.1:8940-29099 GCA_964546115.1 uncultured Gemmatimonadaceae bacterium
CAAGCCCTCATCTCATAACACGAGTCAAGTATCCGTCTCCCGATGTGCCGAACGTTCAGTCACTCTCGAAGCACTATCTTTTAGCCAGGAATTCACCAATGGCAAGATCCATGCTTCGAGCGCCGGACTTTCCCCGCCTGCCGGCGGAACTCCGCAGGCCCTCAGTCTCCCCACCACTCCCGATGTTCCAGGTACCAGGTCCTCGACCAGTTCGATCCGGTCTTCGGACAACCCCAGGTGGTTCAAGATAGTCCCAACGACCTGCATGTTTGTCCTCTCAGAAAGCCCTCCGAAGTCGTAAGCAACGCCAGGCACTTCCCTTTCAAGAGCCGCCAACACCCCCCGAGAGTGACCCTGACATAGAGCCAGTCTCGCACATTTTCTCCGTCCCCGAAGACGGGCACCTGCTCGCCCGCCAGGGCATGGCCGACTACACGAGACATCAGCTTTTCCGAGTGCTGGCAGGACCCATAATTATTCGACGAACGTGTCACAATAACTGGAAGTCCATATCGGATCCGGCCACAAAGTGGATCACCGTGTCCGACCCATTTACTGCGGAATGGACGATGTCGGGATCACAGATGTCAACTCGCATGAAGTGGAAGGCAGAATCTTCCCAAACCGACCTGAGATTTCAGATGTTGCCCACGCAGGTTAGGGCATCCAAGACCACAACCTCGTACTCACCCTTGCTCAAGACCAAGCGAACGAATCCAACCCCATGAGCCCTGCTTCCCCGGTGACGAATAGCCTCATGAGGTCACTCTTTCCTCACTCAATTCGTACGGTTGACTCTCAGGGCACTGGGTTTTCTAGGCCTTTGACAATCCAGCCCTCCAACCGTCTAACTCCACGCTCCGCCGCGATTCCAGAGGTGGCGTTTCGAGAATCCACCAGAATTCGCGCATGATCGAAGACCCGCCCCAAATCAAGAGCAGCATGGTCAGTCACGAGCAGGACTACATCCGCTGACTCCAGCACTTCGTCGGTGAGTTCCACACCGGTCCAGGTCCTTCCCTCCTCGCGGAAGCTCGCAACATGAGGGTCGTAGAAGATCACCTCGGCGCCATCCTCCTCCAACTCCTTCATGATTTCCAGCGAAGGCGACTCCCTGATGTCGTCGACGTCTTTCTTGTAAGCCACTCCCAATACGAGTACGCGTGACCCGTTAACGGGCTTGCGCTTGGCGTTTAGCGCCTTGCGTACCTTCCCCACCACAAAACGGGGCATCTCCGCATTAATCTCAGACGCAAGCTCGATGAAGCGAGCCTGATAATCCAAGGTGTGCATTTTCCACGAAAGATAGTGAGGATCGATCGGAATACAGTGACCACCGAAGCCTGGTCCCGGTGTGAACTTCATAAACCCGAACGGTTTCGTTGCCGCGGCCTCCACAACCTCCCAGATATCAACCTGGAGGCGGTCCGCAATCTGCGCTATCTCGTTGACGAGAGCGATATTCACCGCTCGAAACGTGTTCTCTAGAAGCTTGACCATCTCCGCGGTATCGGGAGATGAAACCGCGACCATCTCCTCAATGAACCTCTCATAAGCCGCTAGCCCAGCCTCCAGGCAGGATTCGGTAAGTCCTCCGATAACCTTCGGCGTATTGCGTATCTTCCAGACTTGATTCGCCGGGTCGACACGTTCTGGGGAGAAGCAGAGGAAGAAGTCCTCCCCCACCTCCATACCTCGAGCGCGGAATAGGGGCAGAAGAACGTCCCGCGTCGTCCCCGGATATGTTGTGGATTCGAGTACGATCAGTTGTCCCACGCGTAGCGTGGTCGCAACCGCCGTCCCGGCAGCCAGGATAAACGAGATGTCAGGGTCCCTCGTCTTGGATAAGGGCGTGGGGACACACAGGCAGATCACATCGCATTCGACGAGCCGACCCATGTCCGTTGTCGCCTCGAGGAGTCCTTTCTCGCGCAGCCCAGCAACTGTCTCATTCTGAACATCCCCGATGTGACTCTGACCACGGTTCACCCCCGCGACCACTTCTTCGTTCACGTCAAACCCAAGTGTGGAATTCCCACTCCCTCCAATTTCGATAGCTAGGGGAAGGCCGACATACCCGAGGCCGACTACGCCGAAGGTCAGGTCGCTCTCGCTGAAATGTGTTACTCGGAAGGATACTGACATGGAGACCCTAGCTCTATCAGGTGGGTTTCCGAAGACGGACAGAAGCCCACGCTAAAGCACTGCTTCCCTCACAGTGGTAGGTCCCGGGAACTCATCCCAACCAAACGGGACGATGGCGTAAGCGGTCGAAAATATCGCTGTGATCCCCCGCAGAAGCAACGAAGACATGGGTGCGGACAGGGAACCTATTCGGGAAGATTGACGGTCAGCTCAGTTCCTTATTGTCACGGTCGGCGGACCAGTCCTGAAGAGCGGTGACTAGCCCCTCAAGCGTGTGTGGACGTGCAACCCTGTGCACTCTCATACCCCTGCCCTCCAGAACCGAGGCAGTGGCCGGTCCCAAGGCCACAACACCGACAGCAACCGGGAGCGCCGGAGTATCAGCCTTTACCACCTCGGCACACACCGCCCAATAGCTGTTCCACGCCTCCGCAAAGACTCTCGCTGCGGAGCCCGCCGTGAAGGTCAGGGCATCGACGTCCCCGGCCGCGACGAGTTCGCTCAAGCGATCACCTCCCCCCCTGATTTGAGCGGTTCGATAGGCGGCGACCACGTCCACGTGAGCGCCAGCATCCCGGAGTTGGCGAGGGATGACATCCCGCCCCTCTTCAGCCCGGGGGAAGAAGATACGGAGCCCTTCTACACTCTCACAGTCTAGCAGCGACCCAACAACTCCCTCGGCCCGGAATCGATTCGGCACCAGATCTGGGCGTAAGCCGACTGCAGTAAGAGCCTCCGCGGTCTGGGGACCTACCGCACAGACCTTTAGACGCCGATCCCGCAAACCACCGATCCGGATTGCCGCACCTTGGAATGCCTCGCAGAGCGGGGCCACAGTTCGTGGGGAGCTCACCACAAGCCAGTCGTAACTCGCCAGGTCCCGAACGGCTCTCACCAGCATATTGGGATCACCCGCGGGCTTGGTCACCGTGAGCGGAACTGCAATCGGTCGCGCACCGCACTCGAGGAGGAGTTCGGATAACCGATCGTGAGGATCGTTGCCACTAGACCGAGTGACGGCGACCCTGACTCCGGTAAGGGATCGGTTACCGCGGGCATTCTCTATGGCCATGAGACCATCCAAACCAAAGCGCCCCAGGCGAGAATGTCTGCCTAAGGGCGCGAGTTCCCCGATCGCTTGCTCGTCGGATCCGTGGCTAGCCCGCAGGGCGCGGAGTCGGAGTCGGTCTCAACTCACCCCTCTTCAACCCGCTTGATTGCTGGCGCCTTTCGGATTTTTCCGGCGGAGATGCACGACGTACAGACCCGCACCCTCCGCCTATTTCCTTGATCGTCTAGGATTTTCGCGGACTGGAGGTTGGGGAGCCAACGACGCTTGGTCTTATTGTGCGCATGGCTTACCCGGTTCCCTGCTCGCGGCCCCTTGCCACACACGTAGCATATTCGTGCCATTGTCCGCTTAATCCCTACGCAAACTATGCGCCACCATCACCCTGGGTCTCATTCGATCCCGATTCATCCCCACCGACAAGGTCCACTTCTTGGGCGAGCAAGAAAGTAGATGACGCGGCGACAGCTTCCCGCTGTGTGTCATCGGCAAAGATTGCCTCGACCGTCCACTCGTCCAACACGCTATCGGTCATCATGTGGACCGTTCCGGTCACTCTACCCGTGGCGTTTGGAGCAAGCTGCATCCCAAAAGTCGCGTTGGGAGAAGCCAAGCGAACAGGATATGAGCTGTCATCGGGGAGGGCCACGAAGAAGACCTGCGATCCGAGTAGGCTCTGCACCTCCACGCCATCCACCGCTATGAGGTCACCTTCATATATAGCCGGATTCTGAGCGAAAGCGTTGAGGGAAACGGCCTGAGCCGTCTCCTCCTCTGACGCCACAGCAACTTCCGTCGGCTCCGCAGTGATCCCGAGCCAGTAGAGAAATCCCCCCATGGCCGAAAACGCTAACAACATCGCAATAAAGTTGAACCTACCTTTGGTGGCTTGCGCCATGATCGGTCCTCTCCTGCTGGTCCTCTTGAGGTGGCTACTACTCAGCTTGACCGACGAGTTCGATTAGTGCCATTTCGGCGGCATCACCTCTGCGATGACCCAGCTTCAGGATCCGAGTGTAACCTCCAGGCCGTTCCTGGAAACCGGGACCGATGTCATCAAAGAGCTTTCCGAGCACGTCACGATTCTGGATTTTCCTCGCTGCCAATCGGCGCGAGTGAACATCCCCCCTCCGCGCGAGCGTAATTAGCCTCTCGGCGTACGGGCGCAACTCCTTTGCCTTCGCAGTTGTGGTCTCGATTCTCCCATGCTGGAATAGGTTCATAGCCAAATTCCTGAGCGTGGCGCGTCGGTGAGCCACGCTCCGAGAGAGTTGTCGACCCTTCTTCCTATGCCGCATCTTTTCCGTTCCTATGCGCTACCGATATACCACGGGGACGCTGTTCTGTCTACTCATCCCCCGCCTCAGCTCCCACGCCAGCCTCTCCGTCAGCGAAGAAGAGCCGTCCATCATCACCCCGCAAGACTTTCATCTCAAACCTGAGGTCGTGTTCCTGGAGGAACTCCTTAATCTCCTGGAGTGACTTCTTCCCGAAGTTCTCAATCTCGAGCATCTCGCTCTCACTCCTCTGGATGAGATCCCCAAGGGTGCTAATGTTTTCTTTTTGGAGTGAGTTCCGTGACCGGACGCTGAGTTCTGCGAGGTCCTCGATCCGCTGGCTGAGGAGGTCCCGGACTACTTCGGAGACGGCACTCGCCCCGTCTGGAGTGGACTGCGGGATGCCATCTTGGCCAAAGTACAGCAGGTAGTCCAAATACTTGCGAACTAGCCCAGCAGCTACAACCATCGCATTCTCCGGAGAGATGGACCCGTCGGTCTCCACGAAGAACGTGAGCTGGTCATAGTCGGTGCGCTGTCCGACGCGCGTTTCCAGGACCTGGAAATTGGCCCTTCTAACCGGGTTGTAGATCGAATCCACCCGAACGAGATCCACCGGCTCACTCTTCCCGACAGGATGTTGGTCCGCAATGACAAACCCTCGGCCCTTGTTGACGCGAAGCTCCATCCGAAACTGTTTATTCTCTTGAAGGGTCAGGAGCCTGTGATCAGGGTCAAGAACCTGAACGCCAGCCTTCACCTGGGTGTGTGCCGCCGTGACCGGACCGGCCTTATCAGCGATCACCTCGAGCGTCGTCTCATCCTGATCATCATCCAGGAGGACGATCAGAGACTTCAGGTTCTGTATGACCTGATGAACGTCTTCGACCACCCCCGGAATAGTCTGGTGCTCATGAACGACACCGTCAATCTTAAATGCCCACACCGCAGCCCCCCGAAGCGACGACAGGAGCACGCGGCGAACGGAATTCCCTAGTGTGTGGCCGAAACCCCTTTCAAGAGGTTCGATTGCGAATTCCCCAACACGTCCTCCTTTCGAAAGCCGAACCGTCTCGACCTTCTCTGGAATAACTAGTCCGGTAAGATCAATCTCCACCATATTCCTCCGTGCAACTGGGGCGCGACACCGGTCGGACTCAGTCTCCCGCTCCTGGCAGTCAGTCTGACTCGATTACTTGGAGTACAGCTCTACGATCAGCTGCTCCTGGACTTCCATAGGGATATCACCTCGAGTGGGGATACGCACCACCCGAGCCACCCGGTTCTTCTCATCAAGCGTAAGCCACTCCCTGAGCTTTGGGCGCGTTCGCCCTCCAAGGCTTGCTTCCACCAGATCTAAGTCTCGTGATTTGGCCCGGATCGCAATGTCATCGCCGGCTCGTACTTGATAGCTCGGCACATCCACAGAGCGACCGTTCACCTCAACGTGGCGATGGCGTACCAGCTGTCGAGCCTGATTCCGGCTTGAGGAAAACCCCAGCCTGAAAATGACGTTGTCGAGACGAGTCTCCAGACTAACCAGGAGATTCTCGCCAGTGACACCTCCTCTCTGGGCAGCACTCCGGAAGAGATTGCGGAACTGACTCTCCTGGAGGCCATACATCCGCTTCACCTTCTGCTTCTCTCGAAGCTGGAGGGCGTAGTCGGACTGTTTCCTTCGGCGGGCCTGAGCCGGTCCATGCTGGCCCGGGGGATAGGCTCGCCGGTCCACTGGACATTTCTCGGTGTAGCACTTCTGGCCCTTCAAGAACAACTTTTGTCCTTCCCTGCGACAGAGCTTACAGACTGGTCCAGTGTATCGAGCCATCGCGACTTATCTCTACTTGAAGAATCTCTGGAAACCACGGCTAGAAATAGCCGCAGGGTGCCCTCTCAGTGAAAACACAGTCCTTTCCCGTAACGTCAAACCCGACGTTTCTTCGGAGGGCGGCATCCATTGTGCGGAAGAGGCGTCACATCCTGAATCGATTTCACCTGTAACCCCGCAGCCGCCAGGGCCGAGATCGCCGACTCACGCCCGGATCCAGGGCCCTGAACACGAACGTCCACTCTCCGGACGCCGAGAGCATAAGCTTCCCGCCCCGCCTGTTCCGCCGCCATAGTGGCTGCAAACGGAGTCGATTTCTTGGAGCCCTTGAATCCTGCCTTCCCAGCGCTCGCCCATGTCACCACATCACCCTTGGTATCGGCAATCGTCACTATCGTATTGTTGAATGTCGCCCTGATATGGGCAACGCCCTCCGCTTCGACCGTGCGTTTCCGCTTGCCGCGAACTCCGGATTTTTTTCCACCTGAACTCTTACTGGACAAACTCTGCTCCTCCTACTGACGCAGCGTTGGCATCTTGACTCGACACAGCCACCTACTTCTTGGGGGCCCTCTTCTTCCCTGCGATTGCTCTTTTCTTTCCCTTGCGGGTCCGAGCATTCGTACTCGTCCGCTGGCCCCGTACCGGAAGTCCTCTACGATGACGGATCCCTCGGTAACACCCGATGTCCGTAAGGCGCTTGATGTTCATGGAGGTCTCAGTACGGAGCGCGCCCTCCACCTTGTACTTCGTTTCGATTTCTCGCCTTAACCGACTCACGTCTTCATCAGTGAGATCCTGCGTACGAATGCACCGATCTACACCGGCACTCACCAGGATCTCAACGGCCCGTGCGCGCCCGATTCAATAGATATACGTCAGCCCAATTTCGATGCGCTTGTTCTTGGGGAGATCGACTCCCGAGATCCGTGCCATCGCCTATCCCGATCCCTATCCCGAGGTGGCTCTCGAATTCACCCCTGCCGCTGCTTGTGACGGGGATTCCGTTTACAGATGATCCGCACCACACCTCTACGACGAATTACTTTGCAGTGTTCGCAAATTGGCTTTACGCTCGTTCTCACCTTCATCGCGACCTTAGCCTCCGTTCATAGTAGAGCTTGGAAGTATAACCAGTCCACCCTAGGCCCTCAAGGTAGATTTGGTCGAGCGAGCGCCCTTAAGTACGGTTCCTCGATGGGTTTCAACTGGGCACCCTCCGCTGTGAGAACACGGGGCCCATCGGTCGTGAGCGCCACAGTGTGTTCGAAGTGCGCAGAGGCCGATCCGTCTGTCGTGACCATCGTCCATCGATCCGCAAGGGTTCGAATCTGGTGTGCACCCGCTGCGATCATCGGCTCGATCGCAAGTACCATCCCCTCCTTGAGTTCGGCGCCCGTACCAGGTCGTCCGTAGTTCGGCACTTGAGGGTCCTCATGGACCTTTCTACCCACCCCATGCCCAACCAGGTCTCGGATGATGGAGAACCCCGTGATGGACACGACTCTCTCCACCGCATGGCCGATGTCTCCCACATGCGACCCATGCACCGCAGCCTTGATCGCCCACTCCAATGCCTCTTTCGTGACCTCTAGGAGACGCTTCTTCTCGCCATCGACCTCCCCCACAGGAAAGGTCCGCGCCGAATCGGAGCACCAACCGTCCAACTTCACTCCCACATCGATCGAAACAATATCACCCTCAGTCAGCACGCGCTTCGCAGAAGGAATTCCGTGTACCACCTCATCGTTGATCGATGTGCAGAGTGCCCCCGGGAATCCGTAGAGACCCTTAAAAACTGGAACCGCTCCCTCGCTGGAACGGATGAACATTTCAGCGAACGTATCTAACTGGAGGGTGGAAACACCGGGAGCAATCCGCGGTTCTAACTCTCGGAATAGCTGGGCGATGATGGAGCCCCCACGAGCAATTCCATCGATCTCCTGGGGGGTCTTGAGTTCAATCACCGCCTTGTACCTCCACTCCCAAAAGCGAGGACAGAGCACCTTGAACCACCGTTCGAACCTGATCGACAGAGCCCTCACCATCGACGTGCAGAACCGAGACCGCACCACCCTTGTAGTAGTCCACGAGAGGTTGTGTCAGCTCGTGGTAGACCTCAATCCTGTGACGCACTGTATCAGGAGTATCGTCCTTACGATGATCAAGTCTGCCACCGCACTCATTGCAGATACCCTCTGTGATGGGTAGGTCAAAGTGCACGTTGTACACCCGTCCACACCGGGAACAGCTCCTTCGTCCACTGATGCGCTTCACGAGGACCTCGTCGCCCACCTCCAAAAGGAGGACGACGTCCACAGACCGTCCAACCGGGGGAAGAACCTCCGCGAGCGCTTCCGCCTGTACCATTGTCCGGGGAAATCCGTCGAGGATGACCCCTCGATCGTCAGGCAGTCGCTCCAGTCGCTCTTTAACCAATGCCACTATCAGTTGGTCTGGTACCAAGTCCCCCTCATCCATGAATATTTGAGCCTTCCTACCCAACTCAGTCCCCTCACGGCGGGCAGCACGAAGGAGGTCACCGGTAGCGATGTGCTCCCACCCAAAGGAGTCCGCAAGGAGTGCCCCCTGGGTTCCCTTCCCGACGCCGGGTGGCCCTAGGAGGATCACTGTCAGGCCACGATCCTCGATCATCACCCGAATCTTTGCCGTCCTCGAACCTTGACCCGTCCCTTCTTCATGAATCCGTCATAGTGGCGGAGAAGCAGATGCTGCTGTGCACGTTGGACAGTGTCTAGCCCGACACCCACTACGATGAGGAGACCGGTCCCGCCGAAGAAGAAAGTCTGGATGTTGAAGATGTCGAAGATCCAGAACGGCGTCATCGCTATTAGTGCCAGGTAGATCGAACCGGGAACAAGCACTCTCGTCAGCACCCGGTCAATGTATTCCGCTGTCCGCGCACCAGGCTTTACACCGGGAATAAAGGCGCCCTGTTTCTTCAGGTTCTCAGCAAGATCCACGGGATTGAAGATGATCGCCGTGTAGAAGTAGGTGAAGAAGACGATCAGGAGCCCGTAAGTCGAATAGTAGAGCCAGTTCCCAGGCTGAAACATGTTGCTAAGATCCTGAAAGAAAGGCGAGGATGAAAAGGCACCGATCGTACCTGGGACGATGATGAACGACTGGGCGAAGATGATCGGCATCACGCCTGCAGCATTGATCCTGATTGGAACGTACGATTTCTGACCCTCTTGAACCCGTCCCCTTCCAACGACCTTGCGTGGGATCTGTACCGGGATTTGGCGAGAGCCCATGGTCATCGAAACCACGCCAGCGGTAACACCTACGATCACCGCGAGAAGCACCACTGTCGAAATGAGGCCAATCTCTCCCACTACCATCGCTTCCCAGGTGCGAACGACCGCACCGGGGAGACCTTCGATGATCCCAAAGAAAATCAGGAGTGACATCCCATTCCCGATCCCGTACTCCGTGATCTGCTCTCCAAGCCACATCACGAAAACGCCGCCAACTGTAAGTGTGATAACGGTGCTGACCGTAAACACCAGGCCCGAAGTGACGACGGCTCCTTCGATTGAACCCACGAAAACCGAGTATCCGTAACCCTGCAGGATGCAAAGGACGACTGCCGTATAACGAGTCCACTGGGTGAGTTTCTTACGACCCTCCTCTCCTTCCTTCTGGAGCTTTTCGATAGTTGGAAAGACTGCCGCAAGGAGTTGGAACATGATTGACGCCGAGATATAAGGCATGATCCCGAGCGCGAAGATGGTGGCCCGCGAGAGTCCTCCACCAACGAACATGTCGTAGACGCCGAAAAGCGTCCCTCCAAAAAGCTGTCCAAACTGTGCCTGTAGTGCAGCGAGGTTGATCCCGGGCGAGGTGATGTGCGCGCCAAGCCGATAGATCAGCAGGATGAGGAGGGTGAAGAGGATCCGGTCCTTGAGTTCAGGAAACCGAAAGAGATTCTGGATCGGGTTGGCCATCCGTGGAGTCTCGTAGGCTCAGGAGTGGTGTCGGGACCACATCAGTGGGCAGCCGGTCGCTCGACCCGTTATCGACTAACCTGCGAGACTGTGCCTCCGGCCACCTCAATCTTCGTCTTCGCAGACCCGCTGAATGCATGCGCGGAGACCTTCACAGCCCGATTGATGTCACCGTTTCCAAGCACCTTCACGGGCCGCTTGAGAGAACCGATCAGGCCCCGACTGCGGAGCACTTCCGGCGTGATGTCCGTCTCGTCAATCTCGTCCAAAGCCCGGAGGTTCACGACCTGATATACGACACGCCTGAATGGGGTGAATCCTCTCTTTGGCAACCGTCTTTGAAGAGGCATCTGACCCCCCTCGAAGCCTGCCGGAATTGAGCTTCCAGAGCGGGATTTTTGGCCCTTCTCACCCCTTCCGCTGGTCTTCCCAATTCCTGAGCCCGGCCCGCGACCGCGTCGCTTACGGTTAGACCGGGAGCCGGGTGTCGGCCGAAGGTCGTGAAGTTCCACCATCGTACGTTATCCCTCCTCGTCTCGAACGACCACGAGATGCCTCACCTTGTGAACCATTCCCCTGATCGCAGCCGTGTCTTCGTGTATCCGAGTCTGCTGATGTTTCGTGAACCCTAGCGCTCTGAGGGTCCGGCGATGGGCCTTGGGCCGTCCAATCTTGCTGCGTACCTGAGTAATGGCAATCCGTTTGGGCTCCTTCTTCTTAGCCACGGCGCACCCCCACCAGGGCTTCCACAGATATCCCGCGCTCTCTGGCTACCTGCTCGGGCGTGACGAGATGGCGCAACGCATCAAGCGTCGCTCGGACTACGTTGATCGGGCTGTTCGTTCCGAGGCTCTTCGTGAGGATGTCGGTCACCCCAGCAGCTTCGACTACCGCCCTGACAGGGCCCCCCGCGATCACCCCGGTCCCCGGCGCAGCAGGCCGCAGCAATACCCGGCCAGCACCCCACTTTCCTACGATTTCGTGCGGAATTGTTCCGTTCACAATCGGCACATCAAACATTTCTTTACGGGCGTGTTCCATCCCCTTCCGAATCGCCTCCGCGACTTCGTTCGCCTTGGCCAATTTCACTCCGACACTCCCTTTCTGATTGCCAACTGCCACGAGCGCGGTAAACGAGAAGCGCCTTCCGCCCCTCACTACCTTCGCAACACGGTTGATGTAGATCACCGTCTCTGTGAGGTCGGACTCACGCCGCCCCCTGCCCTTCTTGTCTCTGGCCATCAGAACTTCAAACCTCCCTCTCGCGCGCCCTCTGCGAACGCCTTTACCCGACCATGATACTTGTATCCGCCGCGATCGAACACCACCACGTTGATCCCCTGTTCTCTAGCCCGTTCCGCAAGGAGCTTCCCCGCTGCGAAG
Organism: uncultured Gemmatimonadaceae bacterium; assembly: GCA_964546115.1. Lineage (GTDB taxonomy): Bacteria > Gemmatimonadota > Gemmatimonadetes > Longimicrobiales > Gaopeijiaceae > JAAXGI01. Next base: position 20,614 of record CAZJIM010000026.1, read on the forward strand.
GCTCGAGCAATCTTCGGCTTTTCGTCCTCTACTGTGACCTGTCGGACTACCCGCGCAAGGGTGGAAAGTCCAAGGAGCGTGCGGCCGGTGTCGTCGTCCACGAGCTGACCCTCCATGTTCCTAAGTGACCGAAAGACCACAAGCCGGGGTCGGTCAGCACTCCCAACGATCTTCTTTCGGACCCGAAGATGTCGACGCCCCCGCTGCAAACGCCTGCTATTCTTAAGTTTAGAGTACTTCACCTTCACCACGACGCTCTCCTCCTAGCAACAATCAACGAGTCAAAGAAGGACCTCAGACGGTTGCGGTCTTCCCGGCCTTCCTACGGACTTGCTCTCCGGCGTAGCGCACACCCTTCCCCTTGTACGGCTCTGGCGGTCGGAAGCTGCGGATCTCGGCAGCGACCTGGCCGACCATTTGCTTGTCCGCGCCGGTGACGACCACCTCTGTCTGTGTCGGAACATCAACCTCGATCCCCTGTGGCACCGTATACTCCACCGGATGAGAGAAGCCCAGATGCAGGGTGATCCCCTTTTCCTTCTTCAGGGCCCGATACCCGACACCCTGAATCTCGATCTTCTTTGTGAACCCTTCCGTCACCCCAGTTACCATGTTCGCAATGAGAGACCGAGTGAGACCGTGGAGGGACTTGTGGCGCTTCTGATCAGAGGGGCGGGTGACGGTAATCACTCCCTCAGAAACGTCGACATGAATCTCCGGGTGGACCTTTAGTGAGAGGGCCCCCTTTGGGCCCTTCACCTGTATAGTATCCGTGTCCATCCGGATCTCCACGCCCTTCGGAACCTCGATTGGTCTAACACCGATTCTCGACATTGTCAGCTCTCGGATCAAATCTCAGGTTGGCAGATTCACCAAATAACCGCTAATAGCTCACCACCAACCCCTTCTTCACGTGCGGTACGATCAGACAGGACTCCACGGGAGGTAGAGAGGATCGCCATGCCCATGCCATTCCGGACCCTCGGGATTTCCTCCGCGCCCACGTACCGCCGCAGTCCAGGTCTAGAGACCCGCTTCAGGTGGCGGATCACCGGTTGGCCCTCAAAGTACTTCAGGTACACACGAAGGAGATTGTGCTTACCGTCGTTGAGAACCTTGTAGTCGAACACGAAGTGGTTCTCCTTCAGGATTCGGGCTACTTCGATCTTGAGCTTCGAGATCGGCATATCTGCCCAGCGGTGTCCCGCCTGAGCTGCATTTCTGATGCGGGTGAGCATATCCGCGACAGGATCGGTCATCATTGTCTGGAATCGTCCCCTAGAAGGCCGTTTGCATGTTCGGTTCTCACCAGCTGGCTTTGCGGACGCCGGGTATCTCTCCCCGAAGCGCCATCTCGCGGAAGCAGATCCGGCAAAGCCCGAACTTACGGATAAATGCACGGGGACGACCACAGCGGTTGCATCGGTGATACGCCCGCACCCCATACTTCGCCTTGCGCTTCGCTTTCTCTATCAGTGCCCTCTTCGCCATTCAGCCCCCTCTCAGGCTTCAATCGCTACCGGTGTCGACTCCCGGAACGGAAAGCCCATCTCCCGTAGCAGCGCGTATGCCTCGTCATCCTTCTTGGTGGAGGTCACCACAGTGATGTCCATCCCATGCACCTTCTCCACCAAATCGTAATCAATCTCCGGAAAGATGATCTGCTCCTTCACCCCCAGGGTATAGTTTCCCCGGCCGTCGAACGAGCGAGTTGGTATTCCCCGAAAGTCCCTGATCCGCGGAATCGTCGCACTGACAAGCCGGTCCAGGAATTCGTACATCCTCCCTCTCCTCAACGTGACAGAAACTCCAACGGGTACACCCGCCCGAAGCGAGAACGCAGCAATCGACTTCCGCGCCATCGTAACCACTGGCTTCTGCCCAGTGATCGTCGCAAGCTCTTCGACCACGGAGTCGAGGAGCTTTTGGTTCCGTCCCGCATCGCCAATTCCCACGTTTACCACCACCTTCTGGATGTACGGGACCTGATGGACGTTCGCGAGGCCCAGGCCCTCCCGCAACTTAGGACGCACCCGCTCTTGATAGTATTTCTGCAGTCTCGATTCCATCCGACCTTCCAGTGTCACGCTCACCGCTTGGGAATGGGATTTCCACTCCGCACCGAGATCCGTTCCTTCGTTCCGTCCCCGTCACGCCGAATTCGTACCCGCGACGGCTCTCCCGACTCCGGATCGATTAGCATAACGTTTGAGAGATCGATGGGTGCCTCGAAGGAAATGATGCCCCCATCCGGATTATCCTGTGTGGGCCGCTGGTGTCGCTTGCGCATGTTCACGCCCTCTACGACCACTCGCCCCTCGGCAGGATCCACCCTGAGGACACTCCCCTCCATCTCGCGGAAATTTCCCCGAGTGACCCGGATCCGATCTCCCTTCACGATGTGCGTCCTACGCTTGGACCGTCGCGCTCGCCGCCCCTCCTGTTGGCTCGCCATTACAGCACCTCCGGAGCCAATGACACGATCTTCATATATCGCTTCTCTCGAAGCTCCCTCCCAACCGGTCCGAAGATCCTGGTACCCCTCGGCTCGCCACCATCATCGATCAGAACTGCCGCGTTCTCATCGAAGCGAATATAAGAGCCATCCTTCCTACGCATCTCTTTGGCCGTGCGAACGATGACGGCGCGCGCCACCTCTCCCTTTTTGACGCCCGCATTCGGAAGCGCATCCTTAACCGTGACCACGATCACGTCCCCCACTCGGGCGTACCTTCGCCGGGACCCACCCAAGACGCGAATACACAGGGCCCGTTTGGCCCCGGTGTTGTCCGCAATCTTGAGGATCGACTCCGCCTGGATCATCGTTCAGTTCCCCTCTACCCTTCCCAAAAACCCACCATGGATTAGATCCGCTCCGGCCGCCGCACAAGATCCAAGACCCGCCACCGCTTGAGCTTGGACCTTGGCCGCGTCTCCTGAATCCGTACGACATCACCGGTACGGTACTCGTTCTCTGCATCATGCACGTGATATTTCTTCGACCGAATCATCGCTTTACCATATAGTGGATGTTGGATCCGACGGTCGACTCGCACCACGACGGTCTTTTCCCCACGGTCGCTCACTACTATACCCTGTCGGACTTTACGGCCACTACGGTTCACTCCGGCCTTCTCGGCTGTGGTCTCCACGTCGCTTTCAGTCATCTCAGATCCTTTCACCCTCTCTCCGCCTGAAGCTCTCGTTCCCGCATAATCGTCTTCATACGCGCGATCTCCTTCTTAATCTGCCGTGGAAGCTGGGGGTTCTCCAGCTGCATCATTCCGGACCGAATCCGCAGCCGAAAGAGCTCCTCTCGGAGTTCCCCAATCCTCTCGTAGACCTGGCTTTCCGCCATATCTCTAATGTCATCTGCATCGATTATTGCCACCCCTCACAGCTCCTCTTCGCGAATGACAAATCGGGTCTTTATTGGGAGTTTAGCCGAGGCCAAGGTCATAGCATGTTCGGCGACGTCACGGGATACGCCCTCCATCTCGAACATGACCCTACCCGGCTTCACGACGGCTACCCAACCTTCTGGGTTACCCTTCCCCTTTCCCATTCTGGTCTCAGCGGGCTTCGACGTTACCGGCTTGTCCGGGAAGATCCGGATCCAGACTCTTCCTCCCCGCTTGATATGGCGTGTCATGGCGATTCGTGCTGCCTCAATCTGGCGATTGGTGATCCACGCCGGCTCACTGGCTTGCAGCCCAAACTCCCCGAAGGAGATGCGGTGCCCCCTACGCGCGACCCCACGCATCCGACCCTTGTGCTTCTTACGGTACTTTACCTTTTTCGGCGAGAGCATCGTCCAATAGCCTCGTGGTTCAGTTGTCCGTAGAGTAGGTTCGGCCCCTTGGATCATCCACTACCTCGCCGAGGAAGATCCAACACTTCACTCCCACAGTCCCGTAGGTGGTCTGTGCTTCGACGCTGGCGTAGTCGATGTTTGCCCGGAGTGTGTGAAGAGGGACCCGACCCTCGTTGTACCCCTCGACCCGAGCGATCTCAGATCCACCAAGGCGACCGCCGCACTGGATCCGAATTCCTTCCGCGCCCGCACGTTGCGAAGATTGGATCGCTCTCTTCATCGCCCTTCGAAAAGAAATGCGATTCCGGATCTGGTGAGCTACGTTGTCCGCTACAAGCCGGGCATCAAGTTCCGGACGCTTCACCTCCTCCACGTTCACTGAGACTTCGCTGCTTGTCAGAACTCCGAGTTCATCCCTCAGCTTATCCACCTCTGCGCCCCGCTTCCCTATCACCACCCCCGGCCGGGCCGTATGGACGGTCACAACAATCTTGGAAGGCTTCCGCTCGACCTCCACTCGGGAAATGGCTGCATGAGCGAGGCGGCGCTCAAGATACCTGCGGATAATCTCGTCCTCCTGAAGGAGGCGCGGAAAGTCTTTCTCCGCATACCACTGAGACCTCCAATCCTTCAGGACCCCAAGACGAAATCCGATCGGGTGGGTCTTCTGTCCCATTGTCGACTACTCCCTGGTATCCACAACAACAGTGATATGGCTCATACGCCTACGACGGGGAGCGGCGCGGCCCATCGCCGCTGCTCGGAATCGCCGAAGCGTAGGCCCTCCGTCCACGAACGCATCTCGAACGATGAGGTCATCCACGTCCACTACCTCGCCCTGATTCTCTGCCCTGTCGTGGGCATTCGCTACAGCCGAGCGCAAGATCTTTCCGACCGGATCAGCCGCTGCCTTGTTCGAGAACTGGAGTACGGCGTACGCTTCGTTCACCGAACATCCGCGAATCTGGTCCACTACGAGCCTCACCTTCCGAGGGCTCATCCGAATGAAACGGGCAATAGCTCTCGCCTCCATTGACCTTACCCTCCGCCTATCGCTAGAGGGCTGTTCAAGAAGTGGGACGAGCCACGCTGCGAACACCACAGGGCCAACTCGTAGTTGGTGAGGCGCAGACATAGCCGTGCACTACGTTGAAGAGCACCAACGCCGTAGATGGTCCGGTACCACCGTAACCCGACGAAAGAGCGCAGGGAGGTTACGGGCTCATACGGTGTCAGAACTCCTCTCCAATACCTTGTCATCGCCATCGTCGTCTTTCCTGGTCTAATGCCGCGCGAAACCCCCCTTCACGCGATCCCCTGTTATCTCTTCAGCAACCCGTAAAGAGCCCAGCAAGCCGCTCCACGTGCGCGGGCCCCCACCCCCATCTTCAACAGTCTTCTAATTGGGCCTCGCGCGCTTGTCGGCAAGCCTTCCACCGTGCCCACGGAATAATCTGGTGGGCGCAAACTCACCGAGTTTGTGTCCGACCATGTTCTCCGTGATGTACACCGGCACGAACTTGTTGCCATTGTGGATGGCGATTGTATGTCCCACGAACTCCGGTGAGATCGTGGAAGACCTGGACCACGTCTTGACCACAACCTTCTCCCCCCGCGAGTTCATACCCTCAACCTTTAGGAGGAGCTTTTCGTCAATGAAAGGGCCCTTTCTCACGCTACGTGGCATTCTTGTCTTCCATCTCCAGCCGACCCTCGTTTGGACCGGACGTCACTGTGGCTACTGGGTCGCCTTCCCTCGACGGCGTCCGCGAACGATATATTGATTGGACTTCTTCTTTCGTTTCCTGGTCTTCGCACCCTCGGGCTTCCCCCAGGGAGATACAGGAGGCCGGCCCCCTGAACTCCGGCCCTCCCCCCCCCCAAGGGGGTGGTCGACCGGGTTCATCGCAACCCCGCGAACCTTTGGCCTCCGGCGAAGCCAGCGAGCAGCACCTGCTTTGCCGAGTGACCGCAGCTCGTGATCCTGGTTCCCGACCTGTCCCACTGTTGCTATGCAATCCCGGTGGACACGACGGACCTCGGTGGAGGGGAGCCGTAGAGTCACATAATCACCTTCCTTCGCCATCACGTTGACCCCCACCCCGGCTGAGCGAGCCATCTGACCTCCCTTGCCGGGCTTCAGCTCAACATTATGGACTACCGTGCCTAGCGGCATTCGGGAGAGCGTCGTGGCATGTCCTACCGCGATGTCCGCCTCCGGCCCCGAGAGAATCGTGTCACCTACCCTCAATCCCCGGGGCTGCAGAATGTAGCGCTTCTCACCATCCGTATACGTAATGAGCGCGATGTTTGCACTCCGATTCGGATCGTACTCTATCTCTGTGACGTGCCCGGGGACACCGTGTTTGTTTCGCTTAAAGTCGATTTTTCGATACCGGCGCTTGTGTCCTCCACCTTTCCTCCGGGCGGTCATCCGGCCGTGGTGATTCCTACCACCGGTGGCACGTAGTCCTTCAGTGAGGGAGCGCTCGGATCCCCTCCGTGTGATTTCCGAGCTGTCCACAATGGACCGGAACCGGCTACTGCTTGTTACAGGCTTGAATTTCTTGAGCGCCATGTGTCGTCTCTCAGCCTAATTCGTAGAACTCAATGTGGTCGCCTTCCGCCAGGCGGACCATCGCCTTCTTAAACCCGGGACGGCGGCCTACTGGAGCTCGCTTGTTGAGGTGCCCCATGGAAGATCTCCTCGCCTTACCGGAATATCGTGTGGTTCTGACATCCTCAACGATCACGTCCCAGGCAGTCTCGACCGCCTGGGCAATCTGAGCCTTGTTGGCATCCCTGTGGACAACGAAAGTGAAGACGTTGTGGTCTGCCTGCTGGCTCGTGGCTTTCTCCGTCACGACCGGGGCGACGAGCACGTCGTAGATGTCACGCATTCCCCATCTCCTCACTCTCCGCGGACGGGACCTCAGAACCCGAAGCAGCTGATAGTGGAGCAGATGCAACGGTCCCAGTCATCTGTTCTTCTCTGGACGCTTCAACAGCAGGCCGCTCAATGACCACGGTCGCCGACCACAGGATGTCGTAAGTGGACTCCTCTCCAAAAGGCCGGACCAGGATGTCAGGAACGTTCCTAGCCGAAAGCACCACATTGTGGTTCAGTCCGTGGGTGAGAAGAAGAGCCTTTCCCTCCACCCCAATCCCTTCCAGGTACCTGACTAAATTTCTGGTCGCTGGCTTCTCGAAATCCAGAGGATCGATCAAGACCACCCTATCACCTTCGGCTCGTGCACTTAAAGCGGACCGTCGGGCAAGCGCCTTTACCTTCTTAGGGAGTCTCTGGCGCCAGGAGTGGGATTGTGGCGGGAAGGCACGACCTCCACCTACCCACTGAGCTGCACGAATCGTCCCCTGTCGAGCCCTCCCGGTCCCCTTTTGCCGCCACGGTTTCCGGCTGCCTCCTCTCACCATTCCGCGGCTCTTTCTGGATGCTGTCCCCTGGCGTTGATTCGCAAGGTGAGCCTTCACCACCGTATGGAGGACCGACTCGTTCACGACCTCACCAAATAGAGCCTCGGGCAATGCCCTGGCTCTCCCCTTCTTCCCATCGGCTTTGTAGTAACGTGCCTTGGCCATGTTGTTACTTCGAGATAAAGAGATAGCTATTTCGGGCCCCCGGGACCCCTCCCTTCAAGAACAGGAGGTTCTTTGCCGGGTCTATCTTCACGATTTCCAGGTTCCGGATCGTTTGCCGCTTCGCTCCCATCTGTCCCGGAAGTTTCTTTCCCTTGATCACGCGGGACGGATCTGTCCCGGGTCCCATCGAGCCCGGTGTCCGGGAACTCGAGTGGCCGTGCGACGCGGGTCTACCCGCAAAACCATGACGCTTGACAACACCCTGGAACCCACGACCCTTGGAAGTACCAACAACCTTGACTCGGTCTCCCACCTTGAAGATCTCCACGGTGAACTCAGATCCTTCCTCAACTTCAGCATCGCCAGCCATCCGGAATTCACGAAGAACTCGAGGGGCATAATCGAGACCCACGTTGGCAGCATGGCCGAGTTCAGCTTTGCTACTACGACGCTGCTTCTTTCGACCGAATCCAAGTTGCACCGCGCTATAACCGTCGGTCTCCTCGGTCCTTAGACGGACGACCGGACACGGCCCAGCCTCTACCACCGTCACGGGCACCGACCTACCCTCGCTGTCGAAGATTCGGGTCATCCCAATCTTTTGTCCTATCAGTTCACCCATCGTGCCAACATCCTCCATACATCCTCAGTCAGACACGGGGAGGGCAGATCCTCCCCGGCAATCCTGAAAGCGTCAGTCAACCTTGATCTGGACATCAACCCCGGCCGGAAGATCCAGCTTGGTCAGCGCATCAACCGTTGCAGTTCTGCTCTCAACGATATCGATGAGCCTCTTATGGGTCCGGAGTTCGAACTGCTCCCTCGACTTTTTGTCAATGTGCGGTCCACGCAGCACTGTCCACCGTTCCCGCCTCGTTGGCAGTGGAATCGGCCCCTTCACCGTTGCCCCCGTCTTTTCGGCAGCACGAACAATGTCGGACGCCGTCTGGTCCACGATCCAGTGGTCGAACGCCTTCAACCGAATCCGAATCCTGTCTGCCATTTCCTTCCTCCCTGTAACTGCAATTATCTTCGGATCCGGGAGCCCCAACCCCACTTGCCTGGGGAGCGG
>CAZJIM010000027.1:0-28375 GCA_964546115.1 uncultured Gemmatimonadaceae bacterium
CATGCGGACGATCTCGGAGGGATTCGGCTGGCCGTACTATGGCTGGCCGTACTAGGGCTGGCCGTAGTAGTTCACGCTCGTCACCACGACCTGAGCCGTCCAATCCACTCGAAAAAACGTTGCATCGAGAATCTAGCTGCTAGTTGATCTGGTCAGCTGGATTGAGCGTCTGGACTGCGTACACCGCGTGGCAATTTGTGCAGGCGAAGTAGATCTCGGCGCCCATGTCGAAAACGCCTTGCTCGTCCCGGGCCTCGGCTGCCTCGATCGCCCGGCGCCCGACGTCTATCATCGACTGCGACATACCCATCCATGCCCCCTCGTCCACTGCGCGACCATCCATCATCAGCAAGTTCCCCGACTCGGCGATCATGAACGCCGCGTTGCGCACCGCCTCCCACTCTTCCAGCGAGCCAGGCCGGATTTCGGTGGTGCCACTCGCGTCGATTATCCAGCCTACAGCATCCCAGTAGACCTCGGCCGCAGGATCCAGGATTGAAGCCATCAGCTGCTGCGTATCGGCCACGGTCGTGAACGGCACTGATGAACCTTCTGAGGCATCGGATGTGCATCCTGAAAGGAGGATGAGCACGGCCAGCGGGAAGTACCGTCTTGTTCTCATGGTTGCCTCCCGTAACCGGGGTAACCGGGCCTGTAGTGTTGGTGGCAAGTAACACATGACTGGTAGAGCTGGTCATTGAGTTCCTCGAGCGCTTCCACGTTCCTATCCTTTGCCGCGCTAAATGCCGCCTCACCTGCATTGCGCATGAGCTGGGCATCCCTCATCCACTGGTCGTCATCCCAAGCGCGCGCAGGTGTCATCAATAGGTTGCCCGATTCGGCTAACACGAGCGCCTTGCCTTCGAGTTCAGCCCACTCCTCACCGTTGCTGGGTGTTCTGGTGGCAATGTAGAAGATGGCGTCCGAAGCCGGATATATAACTCGCACCATGATTTCACTCATAGTACCGACCGGTTGTCCACCTGAGTTCGCTTCCGTCGCGGGCTGGGCCTGAGCTGCCACCATCTGTGGCAGGACAGCTGCCAGGAGTATCACTGCTGATACGCGCATCTATATCTCCCTAATCACAACAACCCCACCTCTAACGCGGTTTGCCGGCGAATCGCACGATCAGTCGGTGTGCTAGGTTAGCGTACTCACTTCTTAGTATCAAAGTCTGGGCCCAGAGTGACAGAACAAGATTGGCTCTCGGGAATGCAGATTGGAGTCGCCATCCGGACTTCAGGTGTCATTCGATCCCACACTCGGCGCTTCAACGCCTCCCTCGACGACTTCCAGGACTCCAGCTTCTGCGTCTAATAGGGCACATGCTCCTACGGGTAGCGTGCAGTTATGCTGTGTGTGTCCGAATGGAAGCTCAGCGACAGTTGGTACCCCCACTCGCTCCGCGAACTGAGTGAGGACCGCGAGGATCGTTTGTTTCATATCCGGCGTCTTACAGAATCTTCCTAGTGCGAGTCCAACCATTCCCTTCAGCGAGCCTGCCCGTTCGAGCTGCACGAGCATCCGATCCACCCGGTACGCGGGTTCATCAATGTCCTCGAGGAAGAGTATTCGGCCATCCGCGGAGAGCTGACTCGATGAGCCGCAGAGGGATGCCAACATTGCCAGATTGCCTCCCCAGAGGGGCCCTCTCGCTGTCCCTCCGACCAATGTTCGTGGTGGCGGGTCACCTGCCCGCCGAGACAATGGCCCTGCTGGTGTCTCTGAAAAGAGTACTCTCTGGAACATCTCCTTTGTTTCCGGTGGGAAGTCCCCGCCAGGGTGGGGCCCATGGAAGGATACCACCGCATTCGCCGCGTGTTCGACGTGAATCGTGGTGTTATCACTGAAGCCAATGAAGGGAATCGGGTCGCGCCGCTGCCGCTCGAGGTTCAGTCGGTCCAGGATCCGAAGGGTCCCATATCCGCCACGAAGGGCCCAAATGCCATCGATTGAAGGGTCGTCGAAGGCTGCCTGAAGGTCCGCTAGGCGCGCGTCATCGGATCCCGCTAAAAAACCACGCTGGGCCGCTGCGGAAGGGAAAATGACGGGCTCGAGCCCGAGCTGTCGACACCGGCCCTGCGAGACCTCGATCCGCGTGACGTCAAGTGGGCTCGCCGGAGCAACGAGTGCCACGCGCGCGCCTTCAAAGAGGGCGCGGGGACGTAGAACAGGAGTGCTATCAGTCAACGTGGCGCTCCTCGTCGGGAGCGCTGATGCCCTAAAGGTGCAGAGCGTTGGCTCCCTCGTTGTGACTGTAGGGCCTAGGGCAGTCGCAGCGCCGCGATTGACCCGGGAATCCGCTCTCCGTCTCGTCCCATACCGAAGATCGGGAGCAGGATGTACTGCACTCCCTCGTGCATATAGGTCATCGGGGCGGTGCTGGTGGGCGCAGGAATCTCAACCGAACCGACCCTATCGCCGGTCTCCTTATCCGCTGCGTACCAGAGGGGCCGTCCGCCCCGCCCCTCGGCGAACATGAGAAGACTTTCCGTGACAAGCACGGTGGCGTTCCCTTGGTAGCCGGTGTTGGGGATATCGACCCCCTCCAGTAGCGGGTGATTGGCGATGTTATCAGGCGTGTCCCCATTCGGAATCCACCAGAGGTGTTCCCCAGTGTTCATGTCGATCGCCGTAATCCGACCGTAAGGCGGCTTGAAGATTGGGAGGCCGTCTATAGCCCCAAACCCGCCCCCGGGTGCCGAGGCGAATTCGACCACGGTTCGCCCCGGTCCCCCGTCAGGCCCACCATCGTCCGTGCGGGAACCCGGGCCGAGGACTCCTCCGGTGCACACCTTCCTCGACTGTACGTAGAGGATCCCTGTCTCCGGATCCAGGACCGGTCCTCCCGGGATGTTGGTGCCACCAGTAGCACTGGGGCATTGGGCCGTAGCTCGCCAGCCATTGGGGTCATCCACGGCAACCCGCGGGGTGAAGATCGGGCCCATTTTGATATCGCTCACCTGCTCGAGTGCCATCGCGCGCAACTCGGGGGTGAAATCCATCAGGTCATCCTCTGTGAGGCCCTGGAGTTCGTAGCCCGCCGGACGGGTAGGGAAGGGTTGTGTCGGGGAGTACCACTCACCGGGCACATCGCCGGGGGGGACCGGGCGCTCCTCAATGGGCCAGATTGGCTCTCCAGTCTCCCGGTTGAACGCGTATACGAAAGACTGCTTGGACGTCTGCACTACCGCCGGGATTTCTTCTCCGTCGACTGTAAGGTCCACCAGAATGCCTGACACCGGGAGGTCCCAGTCCCAAATGTCGTGGTGAATCATTTGGAAATGCCAGCGTCTCTCACCGGTTTCGATGTCTACAGCGACGAGGCTGCTGCCGAAAAGGTTAGCACCCGGTCGGAACCCGCCAAAGTAGTCGTTTGTGGGCTGATCGGTCGGCAGGTAGACGATCCCCAACTCGGGATCGGCGGAAAGAGGCGCCCAGACGTTCACGTTCCCGCTCCACTGCCACGCATCGTTCTCCCAAGTCTCGTTTCCGAACTCACCCGGTTGCGGGATTGTGTGGAAGGTCCAGAGGTACTCGCCCGTTCTAGCGTCGAAGGCCTGAACGTCCCCGGGGACGTTCTCGATCCTCGTGTAACCTCCTCCCTGATGAGCCGAATTCCCCACGATGATCACTCCATTTACGACGATGGGTGGGGAGGAGGTGGTGATCGCACCAACGGGCCGGTCGATTCCAGAATACACATCATACGGGTGTCCGAGGGTGGCCATCATGTCCACTGTTCCCGTCCGGGGGAACCCTTCAATCGGGATCTGTCCTCCAAAACCTTCTAGTGGCTCCCCGGTCTTGGCATCCAGCGCGTGTAGGAAAAACCCGGGTGAGACCATGTAGATGACGCCTCTTCCATCGATCTCGGCGTAGGCGACCCCTCGGCCATAGTTCTTTCGGGGGGATCCCTCCCAACGCTCCGTGTATGGCTCGCGGAAGGTCCACAGCGTTTCCCCAGTGGCGGGGTCGATGGCAGCCACCGTACGTCGCGTTCCTGCTACCGTATATACGATTCCGTCCGCGTAGATCGGAGTGGCCCGATTCATGAAATCAGGGGAGGGCGAGAAGTTGTCTCCTCTCCATACCCACGCGACCTCAAGGTCATCGAAGTTGCTGGCGTTGACTTGGCTGAGAGGGGAGTATCGAGTGCTCGACAGGTCTGCCCAAATGGAGCGCCATTCACCTTCGGGGTTCCCTCTCTCCTGGGCGCTGCTAGGGAGTGCGAGACTTCCTAGCAGGAAGAGCGACATTGCTAGGTTCAAGCCTTGGAGCCGATTGAAGGCAAGTGCGCAACGAAAGTGTGTGGGCATCGTCGACCTCTGGGAAGTAATCCTCGAACAGCCAATCCCGTGATAGTAGGCGGGGGATCTGATATCCGTCAACGAGAGTCGAGAAAAGCTAGATTGCTTACATGTATTCCTATGTTCTTCCACCGGATGCCGGCAGGGGGTCTCCGGTGACTCGCTTCACCCACTGGCCCTCCGATTGGTCAGATTCGCAGCATGCCCAGATCGTCTCGAGTGCCAATGGGATGGTTGCGACTACGGACCGGCATGCGTCAGAGGTGGGGCTCGAAGTCCTCAGGGCGGGCGGGAATGCCGTCGATACGGCGGTTGCGGTCTCCTTTGCTCTGGCTGTCGTGAATCCGGAGGCGGGAAACATTGGAGGGGGTGGGTACATGCTGGCTCGAAGCCCTGACGGGTCCGTGGCGGCGCTGGATTACCGGTCCAAGGCTCCGGGGGCTGCAACCCGAGAAATGTTTCTGGGCTCCGGCGTTGACCTAGGCGACAGGTCTGTTCTCGGGCACCTGAGTGTGGCGGTCCCCGGTGCCGTGGCTGGACTCTGGGATTCACACCGGGCGCTGGGTTCACTTCCCTGGCCAGACCTGCTGGAGCCTGCAGTGTCACTGGCCCGGGGGTTCCGGGTCAGCGAGCGGTTCGTTGCATCCTTTCCTCCGCACATCGTCGAGGGGCTCCTCCAGTTTCCTGAGTCGGCCAGGGTCTTTCTCCCGAGGAGAGAGGATGGAGAACCGGCTCCTCCCAGGATTGGCGATACTTTTTCCCAACCCAACCTGGCCCGGACGCTCGAGAGGATCCGAGACCGAGGAGCCGAGGGGTTCTACGGGGGGAAGACAGCCGACCTCCTCGTAAAGGAGATGGAAAGGGGGGGAGGGATCGTCACACGCGCAGACCTTGTGGATTTCACGACGGCTTGGCGCGATCCCGTGCGCTTTGAATACCAGGGCCATGCGGTTCTATCGATGCCTCTTTCCTCATCTGGAGGAGCTACTCTGGCTATGGCGTGCAACATCCTCAGAGCGTTTTCCCTGAAGGACCTCCCCTGGCATGGAGCGGAGCACATTCACCTGCTTGTCGAAGCGTGGCGGCGAGCGTATGCCGATCGGAACCACTACTTGGCTGATCCCGAGTTCGCAGAGATCCCAGTCGAACTCTTGATCTCTCCCCAGTACGGAGCGCACAGAGCCCGCACGATCTACATGGAAGAGGCCACACCGTCTAGCGAAGTTGGTCCAGGTGATGTCACGGCGAGAGAGTTCGATGGGAACGGCGCCCACACGACCCACATTTCGATCGTCGACCCTATGGGGGGTGCGGTTTCGCTCACGACAACCCTAAACACCTGGTATGGGAGCAAGCTGGTGGTCACGGGGGCCGGATTCCTTCTGAATAATGAGATGGACGATTTCACTGCAATGCCTGGGATCAAGAACTTCTTTGGGCTCATCCAGGGAGAGGCCAATTCGATCGAACCAGGGAAGCGAATGCTTTCAGCGATGACGCCAACGATCGTGCTCACCCCTGGGGATGACCTGTTCCTGGTTGTCGGCACACCTGGCGGAGCGACGATTACTACCACGGTGCACCAGGTGATCTCAAACGTGATCGACTACGGAATGGACCTAGCCGAGGCTGTGAACGCTCCTCGGGTCCATCACCAGCATCTTCCCGATCGCGTGGAGTGCGAGCCCGGAGGGTTGCCTAAGCCGGTGATTGAGGGACTTAGGGCGCTTGGGCACCGAGTCGAGGGGTGCAAGAAGGAAGTGTGGGGGGACGTGCAGGCGATTCTTGCACGGTCGGACGGGTCCCTGAGTGGAATTTCAGATCCTCGGAGGGGGGGCGTGGCCCTTGGGTTCTAGGAGTGTTGCGAAGGACGTGATCTGGTTGTCGTCCTGGCTATCTTCCGAGTCGGCTTCTCTCAGATCATCGGAGATCGGTCAGTCCACCACAATGTGGCGCTTTTACGACTCTCGATAATTCAGGTAACCCATGCACATCTTTGCGTAGGTAGGCCGACCCAAACGCACCTCGGCCGTTCTGAACGTCAAGTACTCAAGTGAACCAAGTAAAGGCTATTGCGGTGCGGCCCGTCTCACCTCTGATCTAGGAAGGAGATCATGCCCTCAACCTTTCCAATAACTCTTGGTGGATCCCTCCAAATCCGCCGTTGGACAGGACGAGGAGGACGTCGCCAGGCCCGGCCTCAGGCACCACGGTTTCAACGATCCGCTCCACCTCGGGGATGTGATCCGCCCTGATCCCGTCGGAGCGAAGGGAACTGACCAGCTGTTCCGGGTCCATCCCCGTCTGCTCGTCATACCGTTCGGGACGAGAGAGCCCAGCAACGACAACCTGGTCTGCTGTGCCGAGAGCCTCGCGGTAGTCGTCCTGAAACTCCCGTCTCTGGGCCGTATAACTGCGTGGCTCGAAGATCGCGACAAGTCTGCGGTCGGGAAAACGCTGTCGGGCAGCCTCGATGATTCCTCGAACGGCGGTTGGGTGGTGTGCGAAATCATCGATTACCGTTACCCCGCGCACTTTGCCCCGTACCTCCATGCGTCGTCGCACGCTCTGAAACGCGGGTAGCCCCTTGAGAATCCCCTCGAGGTTTGCTCCTATCGAGTACGCCGCGGCGATCGCTGCCAGGCAGTTTTGGACGTTGAAGGTACCGAAGAGAGGGGTTTGAACCCGTCCGAGCCATTGACCATCGTGGACGAGGGTAAATGTCGTGCCGCTTGGGTGTGGTTCGACCTCCTCTGCGCGCCACCGTGGGTGCGGGGTCGTACATCCGCCGCTAGAAGGAGCCCCAACCCTGAAAGACTCCACCGGGGCAAAGGACCCACTGCTCAGCTCTCGCGCTAGCGGTGATGCCCACCCGACCACGAGCTTTCCGGTACGCGGAAGCAGGTTGATGAAGCGCTCGAACGCGAACTGGTAGGACTCGGTGTCCCGGTAGATATCGGCGTGATCGAACTCAACATTTGTTATGACTGCCGTCTGTGGTAGTGAATGCCACATCTTCGGTCCCTTGTCGAAGTACGCTGTGTCATATTCGTCCGCTTCGATCACGAAGTACTCCGACTCGGTGAGTCGGAACGAAGTCCCAAAGTTCTCGCAGACACCGCCAATGAAAAACGATGGGTTCAAGCCCGCGGATTCAAGGAGCCAGGCGAGGAGTGCGGACGTCGTGGTCTTCCCATGGGTACCTGTCACTGCCAAAACGTGACGTCCCTGTAGAAACTCCTCCTTTACTACGTTGGCAGAAGAGGTGTATCGGAGGCGTCGGTCGAGGACGGCCTCTAGTTCGGAATTTCCCCTGCTAACAGCGTTTCCGACAACGACGATGTCGGGAGTGGGATCGAGGTTTGCAGGGTCGAAGGAGTGGGAGTACGCAATCCCCATTTCGTCCAGTAGACCGGACATGGGTGGGTACACACCCTCGTCCGATCCAGTAACCCGGTGCCCTCTCTCCCGGAGGAGACCAGCGAGAGAGCCCATCGCCGTGCCGGCGATTCCGATCAGATGGTAGTGCAGAAGTCGCCCTCCCAATCCTGCCGAGGCGGTGGTGACTGCCCGTTCAGGGGTTCCGGTGTCCTCACCCGTTTCTAAGCATTATGGCCTCGTTGAAGATCTCCACGGCCCGATCCATCTCGACCATCGAGGCGATCCCTTAGTCGGGGAAACTTCCCGACCATGTAGCGGTGCTTCCAGCATGGCTTTGGCTGAGGTGGCCTTGCAGATAGCAAGCCCTCCTCCATTCAGCCGTACCGCATTCCCTTCAACTCCATGCCCTCGGGTGGCTCTCACCGGGGGAAGATCCCGAGGGTATGCCTGGATCGGGTTGTAAACAAGAGACGGGCCCATGCTCGACCGGGGGTCAGCCGAAGAGCAGTCTCACCGTCCAGACCGCGATGATCATCGCGGAAAAATCGGCCGTGAGGCCTGCGGCCACCGCATGGCGGGTCTTCTTGATGTTCACCGCACCGAAGTAGACCGCTACCACGTAGAAGGTGGTTTCCGTCGAACCGAACATGGTGGCGGCCATCTTCACAAATAGCGAGTCCTCCCCGTACTGGTTGATCATGTCGGCAACAAGGCCCGCGGACCCGGATCCCGTGAGAGGCCGGATGATTGCCATAGGGAGGACCTCTCCCGGGAACCCGATGAGGGTGAGCAGGGGGTTGAGACTTGTGACGAGGAAGTCCATTGCTCCGCTTGCCCGGAACATTCCAATCGCGAAAAGGATCGCAACTAGGTAGGGGATGATCCGGACCGCGACATTAAACCCCTCCTTAGCTCCCTCCACGAAGCTCTCATAGACAGGAACCCGCTTGTAGAGGCCGTAAAGTGGAAAGCCCACCACAATGACTGGGATCACGAAGTAGGCGAGCAGGCTGATAAGACTACGGACGGGTTCCATGTTATCGAATGTCCTGGGCCCCAGGGGGCGAGGGCGCATTATCCCCCGGCAACGGCGGAGGGAGCCGGTTCGGGTCCGAGGCTCGAGACCGCGGCAGCTTTCCATACAGCTTCGCAGCGGTGATCGCTATGACCAGGGAAAGCCCCGTAGTGATGATGATGGCGAAAATCAGTTGATTGATCTGTAGTCCCATCAACGCTAGAAGAAGCACGGGTGGAACGAGCTGAACGCTTGCAGTGTTGATCGCAAGAAGCATGACCATAGGATTCGTGGCCGTGTCCTTGGTGGGATTGAGGGTCTGGAGTTCCTCCATAGCCTTGATTCCGAAGGGGGTGGCCGCGTTTCCCAACCCGAAGATGTTTGCGGTCAGGTTTAGCGCGATCATCCCGAGAGCCGGATGGTCCTCGGGGACTTCCGGGAAAAGAGGTCGAAGGATGGGGCGCACGACCCTGACGAGAGCGTAAATGAGGCCCGCTTCTTCAGCGATCTTCAACAGCCCCAAGAAGAGCGCCAACACCCCGATGAGCCCAAGTGCGATCTCAGCTGCCGTCTGAGCGAATTCAAGGGCCGCGGACCCGATCGCATTCATTTTCACGAATCGGACCGGCTCGAATACGAGTGACGCCTGAATCGTTGAGATGTCCCCGAGAGCCTGATTTGCCAGCACCGCAGCGGGGTTGGGTGGGACGAATTCTACAAGGGTTCCTTGGAGTTCGCCCTCGTTCGACTGGGATACCCCCTGGATCGTGGCGAGAGGCTCCGGTAGGGTGGCACCAGCGTCGAAACGAAGCTGCCGACCTTCCTCCGTCTGAACGAGGGAGCCAGGGTAGCTTTGGGAGGAAGCCTCGACGATCTCGTAGAAGTTTCTGTACTGCTCAGGGTCGATCCTGATTTCGACCGGAAGTCGTCGAGCGGCCAGGTCGTACCCGTTTGAAAGCGCAACTTCGACCGGAAGTGGCTCCCCATTCCGGTACGTGTCTCGCACTAGATCACGGACATCGTAGCCGGTCGCAAAGACAAAGCTGGAGACGATCAGCCCAGCCCAGATATAGTTGAGCATCTTTTAGAGCACCAGCACGAAGTCCTCGTAAGGAGTCAAGATCGACTGGTCCAAGGGGCGCACCTCAACCTCCCAGTTCGTTGTAGTACTGGCCTCAAGTCAAGCCCGTTAAGTGGGATGGCCGTGATCGTTAGGCACGCTATGAAGCGTTCACTCAGCCGTGAAGGTGAGTGTCGCGACGTAGAAGCCGCTCTCCTCATTGATGGCCTCCACGATTTGGCCGATGGGCTCGGTCCCGCAAACCCCGTTCTTTTGTGAAGGACTGATACAGATTTATGTGGCCTAAGTGCCAGTGTGTGCAAGGTCTCTCGAGTAGCGTATCATATCATAGTGACGGGGGCGTAGGCGATCTTGGCGGCCCCAACCATGGTGGCCGAGCAAGGGAGGGGCTGCCCTCAAGTCGAGAGGTCTAGAGAATCGTGAGGTGCTGGAGTGGTTGTGAGCACAACTCCGGTGAGCCAACAGCAGCTCCGTTCCTCCGTGGGGTCGACATGACGGAATCCTTCGTGGTCACCTGCCTGGAAATTCTTTCTGTAGTAGGCCCGGTGCGGGCCCGCGGGATGTTCGGAGGCCACGGCATCTACCTCGGAGAGGTCATGTTTGCGCTTATCGCCGATGACGCGCTGTACCTGAAGGTGGACGAGGAGACCCACCCCGCCTTCGATGAGGCGGAGTCGGTACCATTTGTTTATCACGGAAAGAAGGGTCGGCCGGTGACGATGTCCTACCGGGAGATGCCTCCGGAGGGTTTTGAATCCCCCGAAAGGGCAGAGCACTGGGCAGGCCTTGCGATAGACGCAGCACGGCGCCAGAAAAGGTGATAGGAGCTGGTTGGGCCCTCTCCAATCCTCAACGACCTTTGTCGGCCAGTGGTAAGAAAGTATCTTGGGAGTCACAGAGCAGCAGCCCTCCAATACCGAAAAAGAAGTGGATACAGTTCATGGATAGATGGCCGTTGCTCTTCTCTTTGGTGATTCTGATTACGGGACTAACAATCCCGGTCAAATCCGCACGTGGGCAGGATTCCCTTCCTCAGGTCCCTGAGAGGGTTCCTCGAGTCTTCTTCGACTGCCGTGGGTCCCGGTGCGATAACACCTATTATCGGACCGGGATCGACTGGGTGGCCTGGGTCAGGGACCAGCAGGATGCTCATGTGCACGTGATCATGACCAGTCAGCAGACCGGGGTGGGAGGGCGGGAGTTCCTGCTAGATTTCATCGGGAATGAGACTTACCAGAACTATGAATCCCGAAGCCTCTACCAGTCCCTCCCGACCGATACGCAGAGGGAGGACCTTGATGGTATCGCTCTGACTCTTGGGATTGGACTCGCGCGGTTCGCAACGGAGTCCGGGTTCAGGGGTGTCGTTCAAATCGACGGTATTACTCCGGCCCAAGGAGTCAACGCGAACGGTGACAGGCCACCGGAGGGGATCCTCTCTCCGGACGAGGTGCAGGATCCCTGGAACCTGTGGGTCTTCCGTATCAATGCGAGTGGGAGGATTGAGGGGGAGTCGAATCAAGAGACCCAACGGTTTTCATCCGGCTTTAGAGCTTCCCGGGTGACACCCACCTGGATCCAGCGCTACAACTCGAACTTCAGCTCCAACAGCCGAGAGTACGAGCTTAACGATGGCAGCCGGTTCGTCGACAACAGATACGACTGGAGCGTTACCGCGCGGGTGGTCTACTCCGTCGCAGAGCATTGGTCAATGGGCTTTAATTCCAATGTCGGGCGTAACACCAGGAACAACCAGCGGATCTGGGGTCAGTGGAACCCGGCGATTGAGTACAGCTTCTTCCCGTACGATGAGGCGACCCGGCGCTCACTGACTGTGTTTTACGAGATTGGTCCGGTGTACCGGGACTACTTCGACGTGACCGTCTACGGGGAAGAGAAGGAACTCCGCGGTGAACAGGCCCTCACGCTGGACTTCTCACAGCGACAGCCTTGGGGGAACGCTTCCATCCAAATCAGGGGGTCGAACTACCTTCACGAGGTAGAGCGTAACAATGTATCCCTGCGTGGGAACCTGAGTTTTCGGATCACGCGCGGACTCGACCTGAACGTGCGCGGTGAATACTCAAGGGTCCGCGACCAGCTCTTCCTGTCTGGGGAAGGTCTGAGCAACGAGGAGAGGCTGCTTGAGCTAACAACGCAGCAGACCGAGTACGAGAGTTTGATAAGCTTCGGATTCTCGTACCAGTTCGGCTCGATCTTCAACAACGTCGTAAACAACCGGTTCCCGGGTGGGGGTGGACGCAGGTTCTTCTGACGTCGCCACGGCCCGGAGGTTCTCGATCTCAGCGCACCGGAATCGAGACTGATAGCTGGCTCGTGATGACCCACGCGTTCTGAAGGGTCAGTGGTCCTTCGGGGGCGAGAAGGAAGTCGCTTCGGGCGACATTGAGTACTTCCGCTTGTTCCGGACTCCAGGCTATCCCGGGTCGGCCGGTTCCAGTGGTAGCTCGACCAAGGTATCTCAGCTCAAGATCCGATACTCCCACGTCCAGGCCCCAACTCGGGGTCCACTCCATCCAGCTTTCTCTCTGAGTGCGTCGCTCTTTCGCGATGTTATCGAACTGCTCCAGGTCGTAACGGATCGATCGGAGTTCGAGTCCGAGGCCTAATCCACCCCACGAGAAATCCCTGCCCACGCCTGTCCTGATAGTCGCGTTGGAAAAGAAGAATTCATTTTCGACAGTCTTCTCTCCGGCACGAATCATTTCACCGCTTACGGTCATCGTGTCGGTCGCTGCCTCGGCCCAGGTGTCGCTCCATATCGGCTCGAAGACTAGATCGATCCCATAGGTGGCCCCGTCTCCGTTCCGGGAAAGTCCTACGCCGAAATCGTAAGCCCAGGAATTCCCAGGATCTCGAGGGATATTCTGGATCTCGTAATTCGGGATCTTCGGATGGGACTTCTTATTTGCCGTAGCGATCGTTCCAAACTTCCAACCACTCAGTGTGAGCGGCACGGTGTAGCCTAGGTGGATACCAGTGGTATTCGTTTCGTCCCGATTTGTCTCGACGCGGGTCACCCACTCCCAAAACCGCTGGTCCTCCCTCCATAGGGTGTCTAGGTAACTCACGTCGTGGGTGGCATCAAAGCGGTTGTGAAGGAGTAGGATTTCGAACCCCCGGCCGTTTTCTCCCTCCCCAAGAAGGCCAACTCTTAGGTCGATGCTAGATCCGTCCTGCTCGATTTTCTGACTCAACGCATATAGGTGCTCGACGCCGTCGATGGCCCCGAGGTCGGCCCACGACACGCTACCGGCCAAGGAAAGTCCGGTCTCTCCCAACGTTCGTCCCAGGTATCCATGTAGGTATAGGTTCGTGGCCGACTGTTCGCGCAGGGTCTGGTCGGTCTGGGGTCCCCACCAAATATCGAAGATCCGATCGCGATCTGCTGCGGTGAGCTCCTGGAGGGCGAAACTACCTCCACCGAACCAGTTTTCCGAGCCCGCGAGGATTGCGATCGGAAGTGTGCGACCAGCTCCGTTGTCATTTGAGATCGTATAGAAGGTAGGCGAGCTTACGAGTGTCATTTCTCGAACGCGAGATCCTTTCGCCGGGTTTACGTAGGGATCTAGAAGTAGGTCGTCGAGGGCGATGCTCGTGCCCCCTAGCGCAAGGTTGGTCGATGGATAGAGAAGGAATTGATCCCCGGTAGCGACCGGCACCGATCTGATAGCAATGAGCTGTGCCCTTGCTGGACCTGCGAGTAGCAGGCTCGAGGTGAACAAGGTGGCGGCGAGAGTGCCCAGCGTCATATTCTGCATGAACGATCGAGTCATCATCCTTGGTCTATTCGTCCCGCGCGACCGATCAGGTTGACCATTTGATCTGCGTGCATGGATGTTGATCCAAGAATGCGAACGTGCTCTGAGAAAGGGAAGAAGCTAAACGGAGACCTTGTGACGTCATGATCAACGGAGAACTGTGTGGCCGATCTACCCGACCTTCTCGTGGATCGCATCATGATAGTCATGGCGCACAAGAGAGACCAGAGAGCTGCTCTGTAGGTAAAGGTGTGAATGTGGATCGATCCGTAGTGGCCACTGTGAGCGCGTTAATGTCTCTTGCCTTGATCCCTTTTGTCGCATTCGCTCAGGGCGATGATGCGTCGACCATCCTTAGCATCGATCACTACGTCCCCGTGGTTTCGACGGCTCCCCCGATCGCCGGGGAAATGGCACAGATCTATGTCCGGGAAAGGGTATTAGCGAGAACGGACTTGCAGACTCGGAGTCTGGAGGACCGGGTAGTTCTCTTCGTTCATGGTGCGGGAACTCCGGGTGAGGTTGCCTTCGACGTACCCTATGAGGGCTACAGTTGGATGGCCTTCTTGGCGGAGGCCGGTTTTGACGTGTTCTCAATGGACATGACCGGTTACGGCCGCTCAACCCGGCCGCTCGTCATGAATGACCCCTGTAATCTCGCGGAGGAGCAGCAGGCAGAGTTCGTCCCCGTGTTGATCGGCGTGCCATGTTCCCCCAGCTACGATTATGCGGCGACCACGATTGCATCGGACTGGAATGACCTGAACGCAGTCGTCGAATATCTATTGGAGTCGAGAGATGTGGACCGCGTTAGTCTCATCGGCTGGTCCCTGGGCGGTCCCCGGGCAGGGGGGTATGCAGCCCGATATCCAGAGAAGGTGCGGAGTATCGTCCTGCTCTCTCCCGCGTACAGCCGAGGGCGTGCTTCCGAGTCGCCCGAGAGCCTTCCGGTTCCGGGTGCGGCCATGACGAAACAGTCGCAGCGGGACTTCAGGGCGAACTGGGACCGGCAGGTGGGTTGCGCGGACCAATACGACCCGGCCGTACGGGATGCGGTATGGTCTGCAATGCTAGCTTCCGATCCCGTCGGTGCGAGCTGGGGCACGGGGGTGCGACGCGCTCCTCGGACCACTACCTGGGGATGGGACCCAGATCGGGTCAGATCGACCTCAATGCCTATGCTCCTCTTCGCTCCCGCCCACGACGGTCAGGTGGCCCCCGAGCGGGTGGCCGAGCTGTACGAAGATCTGGGTTCCTCCAGGAAGGTGCTGATTGATCTAGCCTGTGCGTCGCACAACGCCATGTGGGAGCGGAACCGCATGCTCCTCTATGACGCTTCGCTGCAGTGGCTTCGGGACGGAGTGGTGAAGGGCGTTGATTCCGGCGAACTGCGCCTGGGCTACTAACCGTGAAATCAAGGGGAGAAGCGCTTCGAGACTACGTCGTGCGACGCCTCCTTCTTATGGTCCCGACCTTTCTCGGCATCACCTTTGTGACCTTTACCCTCTGCCAGTTCGTTCCCGGCGGGCAGATCGATCAGATCCGGATGCAGCTCGCTGGGGCCGGAGGTGGAGGAGAGGTCGGTGGTGGGGGTGGGGGCCCCGTCCAACTCGAAATCCCCGAGGAGCAGCTGGCGCGACTCAGCGAGTACTATGGGTTTGACGATCCTCTGCCGGTGGCCTATGTGACATGGCTCTGGGATGTCGTCCGACTCGACTTCGGCGACTCCTTTCGGTACAGCGAAGGCGTACTTCAGGTGATTGGGGACCGTCTACCAGTCTCCATCTACTATGGACTCATCACGGCGTTCTTCACCTACGGGATCTGCATCCCTCTTGGGATCCTGAAGGCGATCAAGCACCGCACAAGTGTCGACAACCTGACTTCAGTACTGATATTTGTGGGCTACGCAATTCCTGGGTTCGCGCTGGGGGCCGTGCTCAGCAACCTTCTCGCTGTCCAGTTCGGGTTCTTTCCGCTAGGTGGATTCCGATCACCCGGCGGCGAAGAGTTGACTCTGATGGCACAGATTGTGGACATCGTCTGGCACTCCGTTCTCCCGCTGATTGCGTACCTGGCCGGTTCATTCGCGATCATGACGATGCTGATGAAGAATAGCCTGATCGAGAACATGAGTGCCGACTACGTGAAAACGGCCTTGGCAAAGGGCCTCAGTTGGCGCAGGACCGTCTTTGTGCATGCGCTCAGAAACTCTCTGATTCCCATGGCGACTAGCGTTGGTTCCCTGCTGGGCATCTTCCTCACGGGCAGCTTTCTCATTGAGCGCGTGTTCAATATCCAGGGGGTGGGGCTCCTCGCGTTCGAAGCGATCCAAGCCAGGGATTTCCCTGTGGTTCTGGGGTTCCTTGTGATTTCGAGCGTTCTGCTGATGGTGGGGAACCTAGTTTCGGATCTTGCCGTGGCTTTCGTCGATCCTAGGGTCAGGTTTGAGTAAACCCTCTCCTCGGTTGGCAAGATGAAGTGGATCAAATTGGATCCCATCACCCGAAAGCGTCTGGAGCGGTTCCGTCGGATCAAGCGAGGGTATTACTCTTTCATCATCTTGTCCCTCGCGATCGTGCTATCCGTATTTTCACCCTATCTGGCTGAGAGCAGGGCGCTCTTCGTGTGGTATGAGGGACGGCCTTACCTGCCGACCTTTGAATACTTCCCCATGGACACCTTCGACCAGGAACCGCCGCCAGCCTGGGGAATGGGTGACCTCGAGACCGAGTACCTACGACTCAGCCGCGAGTGGCAGCTAGAGCGAGAACTCTACGATCGAGGGCGTGCCGAGGCTGCAAATGACCCGGCTGTCCTCGCTGAACTCGATCAACGGTACCCCAATCGAGGCAACTTCGTGGTTATGCCGCCGGTCCCGTGGGATCCGTATCAGAACGATTTCTGGTACAATGAGATCCTGAACGAGGTGCAGGATCTCGTCGACACAGGAGACATAGAAGGGGCCGCGCACCTGGCGCGCCGTGACAGGCTGGTGGTGTTGGCCGACGCGATCGAGACCGGAGAGATCGAGGAGATCCTGGCGGATCTTGAGCGCTCGCCCACAGGAAACCTCGTGGGTTTGGCACGGACTGGGGCGATGCCTTCTCTCACTCGCCTAGGAATGGTCCCGCCCACACCGCCCGATTTCGGACAGCGGCATTATCTGGGGACGGATTCACAGGGAAGGGACGTTGCTTCACGACTCCTCTACGGGTTCCGAATCTCGATCTTTTTCGCGCTCTTCCTAGTGCTCATCGGACAGACGATTGGGACCGTTATCGGGAGTCTCCAAGGGTACCTAGGCGGTCGCTTCGATATCCTGAGCCAAAGGGTGATCGAGGTGCTGATCGCTGTGCCGTTCCTTTATGTGGTGATCATCATGGCCGCTCTGGTTGCTCCGACATTCTGGATGCTGCTTGGGATCATGGCGCTTTTCCAGTGGATTGGTATCACCTTTTTCATGCGTACGGAGATGTACCGGGAGAAGACTCGGGAGTATTGCCTGGCCGCTCGTTCCTACGGTGCCTCTCATCTACGGATCATTTTTCGCCATCTCCTCCCGAATTGTCTAACGCCGCTTGTGACCTTCACTCCATTCGCGATCGTGGGGGCGATTTTTGCGCTGACCGGCTTGGATTACCTCGGATACGGTCTCCCAGCACCAACTCCTAGCTGGGGCGAGTTGATCGATCAGGCGCTACAAGTGGAGAACCGGGACAAACTCTGGCTGATCCTTGCTCCCTTCGGAGCGCTTACGGTGACCCTGGTGCTGGTGGTGTTCATCGGTGAGTCCGTCCGGGAGGCGTTCGATCCCAAGCAGTACGCCAAATATGAGTGAGCCCGAAGAAAGGAGGATGACATGAAGCGAGAGGACTGGTTCGGCCTCGTTGTCGTGGGGATCCTGGCCGCCACAGGGGCTCAGGCCCAAGAGGGCAGCATCAGCGAGCCGATCCCCCTCCCCGAGGACATCGTTTGGGAAACAAACACTGACGATCCTCTAATTGGTTCTCCGGATGCGATCCGCGGGGGAACTTTTAATTTCATGCTGGGCGCCTATCCGCTCACCTTTCGCCTGATGGGACCCAACTCTAACGATGCCTTCGCGGGGTGGAACCGGGCTTTTACGATGGCTTTTGGGTTGGTGGGAAGACATCCAGTCACAGATAACTTTATTCCCCTGATGGCGACCCACTGGTCGGTGCAGGAGGATCAAAGGACGATTTATTTCAGGTTGGACCCCGATGCTCGGTTCAGTGACGGCGAGCCCGTTACCGCAGACGATTACGTGTTCACCTGGAGGATGATGCAGTCGGAGCATATCGTCGACCCCTTTTATAACAGCTACGCGGAGCAATACTACGAGTCGGTCGACAAGATTGACGACTACACGCTGCGGATTGTGGGCACCCGTCCGAGTTGGCGACCCCTCCCCGATTACGCCGGACTCTGGCCGACCCCCTCCCACGCTGTCGTCCTCGATGAGGATTGGGTCACCCGGACTACGAACGAGTATCAGGTCGTGGTTGGCCCCTACCTGGTGTCTGACGTAGTGCGTGGAGAGTCGGTGACCTTCGAGCGCATCGCTGACTGGTGGGGAGATGGGAAGCGATACTTCATCGGGCAATACAACTTCGACCAGATCAGCCTGCGCGTCATCCAAATCGAGCGGGCTTTGGACTATCTGCGTCTCGGAGAGCTCGACATGATTCTCGAGAATACGGCGCGGACCTGGAACGAGGAGTACACCTTCGATGCCGTCCGAAACGGATGGCTGAGACGGGCGAGAGTCTTCGTAGATATCCCCTCCGGAGTCTATGGGCTCCACATGAACCTGGAGGCTCCGATCTTCCAGAACAAAGACTTCAGGAAGGCGATGCAGCACCTGTTCAACTTCGAGAGGTTGAACGGGAACCTCATGTTCAACGAGTACTTCCAGCAGATCTCATTCTTCGAGGGAACCGAATACGCGAATCCGAATATCGAGTCGTATGAGTTTGATCCGATCCTGGCCCGCGAATACCTCGAGCGCGCCGGGTATCGCCGACCGGATAATATACGGAGCGGGAGCCTTCTCGGGAGCGCTTGGAATGTCGTCCGAGGGCTGATCTCTACTCGGTCGAGTACCGACGACATTCTCGTGAATGAGCGGGGTGAAAAGGCCCGCTTTACAGTCATTTATGGCTCCCCGGGATTGAGCCGTCACCTTACGGTCATGCAGCAGGAGTACCGGAGAGCCGGCGTGGACATGCGGCTTCAGCTTCTTGAGCCGGGTACGGCCTTCGGGCGTGGTCTCGAGCGCAAGTATGAGATGACCGTGACGGGTCGGACTGCGGGCCTATACCCGGCTCCCCGACAGTATCTCCACACCGAATTCCAGGCGGAGACAAATAACAACAACATCTGGGGGTTTGGAAGAGAGGAGGTCGACCAACTCATCCAGGTCTACGAGGAGGACCTCGACTTCGAGCGCCGACTTGAAGCAGTGCATCGGATCGACGAGATCGTAAGTGAGGAGGCTTTCTATATTCCGTTCTGGATGGCTCCATACCTCCGGATCGTCTACTGGGATTATCTGCGGTTCCCGGAGTTCTACTTCCCGCCTCGCACGCAGAGTATCACCGACTGGATGGTATACTGGATTGATCCAGAGCGGAGAGAGCGGCTCGAAGAGATAATGGTGAGGGGTGAAGCCCTACCGCTGGATGAGGAGATCGACAAGGACTACTACGGGGTGGCTGAGCGCTTCCGGTGACTTCCCCCCCTCCACTCCTTGAGGTTGATAACCTTCAGGTCGCGTTCGAGACCGAGGATGGACTCCTCCATGCCGTGGATGGAGTGTCGTTCCAGGTTGACTCGGGTCGGACCCTCGGAATCGTGGGGGAATCAGGCTGCGGAAAGAGTGTCACCGCGTCATCCATCCTAAGGCTCGTCCCAAGCCCTCCCGGAAGGATTCTCGGTGGGGAGATTCGGTTCGCGGACACGGATATTCTGCAGTTGACCATTGAGGAACTGTCACACATCCGGGGGAACGAGATCGCGATGATATTCCAGGATCCGATGACCTCCCTGAACCCTGTGTTCACCGTTGAGAAGCAAATGGGAGAGGTCCTCGACCTAAGGTTCGGGCTTAAGAAGGGGGAAGCTCGAGCACGGTCGGTCGAGATGCTTCGAACCGTGGGGATTGCGGAGCCCGAGGCACGCGTCACCTCCTATCCGCATGAGTTGTCCGGAGGCATGAAACAGAGGGTCATGATTGCGATGGCCCTCCTCTGCGAGCCGAAGCTCCTCACTGCCGATGAACCCACCACAGCCCTGGACCTGACGATTCAGGCGCAGATCCTCAACCTGATCAAGGAGCTTCAGCAGCGGACTGGCGCAGCGGTGATCTTCATCACGCACGACATGGGGGTTATTGCCGAGACCTGTGATGAGGTCGCGGTGATGTACGCTGGTCGTGTGGTGGAGCAGGGAGAGGTGGTAGAGATCTTCGGACGGAGTAAGCATCCCTACACCTTGGGCCTGCTCGAAAGCATTCCCAGGAAAGGTGTGGCAAAGAAGTCCTATCTGCCCACGATTGAGGGCCTGGTGCCGTCGCTATTCCATCCGCCAAAGGGATGTCGGTTCGCCCCGCGCTGCGCCAAGCGAGAGAGGCTCGGCGAAGTGGATCAAAGTCGATGCTTCGGTGAGGATCCGTGCCTTCGCTTGGTGGACGACGGTCTTGTGGCATGCCATTTCCCCCTAGAGGAAGCAGAGTTTACGATCGGGCGGGAGGTCACGCCGACTGCGGGAGGTACGGGGTGAGCCCGAGTGGGAACGGCAGCGATCCTATCCTCGTGGCGGCGGGACTTAAGAAGTACTACCCGCTTCGTGGGGGAGTTCTGGGTGGGAAGGTCGGTGAGGTCCGTGCGGTGGACGGAGTTTCGTTCTCGGTGCGTAGGGGCGAGACGCTTGGGCTGGGCGGCGAATCCGGCTGTGGTAAGTCGACGCTGGGGCGTGCCCTGAATTGCCTGGAGGAGCCGACCGACGGCGCCGTCTTATTCGAAGGAAAGGATATCGCACACGCCTCAGGGAAGGAATTGCTCCGCCTCCGCCGCGACATCCAGATGATCTTCCAGGATCCCTACTCCTCGCTGAATCCCAGAATGACCATCGGTGAAATTGTGCGCGAGCCGTTACTCGTGCACCGGATGGGCACGAAGGTCGAGCAGGTCGAGAAGGTCCGCGATTTGCTTGAAATCGTAGGGTTGGCGGGAGACATGCTTGGGCGCTACCCACATGAATTCTCAGGGGGCCAGCGACAGAGAGTGGGACTCGCGAGGGCGCTCGCCCTCGAACCGAAGCTCGTCATCGCGGATGAGCCAGTCTCGGCCCTGGATGTGTCGGTGCAGAGCCAGGTGCTGAACCTGATGGTCCGTCTGCAGCTGGAGCGAAACCTGACGTATGTATTTATCAGCCACGATCTTTCAGTGGTCGAGTATATCAGTGACACGATCGCGATCATGTACCTTGGTAAGATCGTAGAGGTGGGTCCAGTCGAGTCCATTTTCGAGCGCCCTGCACATCCGTACACGAGGGCGCTGATTGAGGCGATCCCGATCCCCGATCCCCGAAGCCGACACGAATCCGCACCGCTGCAAGGTGAGGCGCCGAGCCCCGTGTCACCTCCCGCGGGCTGCCCGTTCCATCCGCGGTGTCCGTATGCGATTGCCGCATGCAGAGAAACCCTTCCTCTACTCGAGGCGGTGGGGGCTGGGGAGGAAGACGATGGCCGCGAGCACCTGGCGGCCTGCATTCGGCAGGGGGAGGTCTGAGGGTTGCCGCCGAGTGCCTTTCTTGTGCTTTAGGGCTTTCTAGCCAGTGCGTAAATCCCCGGCATCCGCATTGTCTTCACATCCCCATCCCTGAGTCCCTGGTCACAGGTGGCCCTGACCCGTCTGGTTGCCTCTTCGTCCATCTCGAGTACGGTCCGCCGCATGCTGGTGCCCATGACGGCCAGCCACCAGTCATCGGGGGTGGGGATCGGGACCTCTCGGGGCTCAAGTCGGAGAGTCGGATTGGTGACCCCCGCACCCTCGATGAGCGCGCGGACACTGTCGGGATCCTCGGTACGCTCCCAGGAGAAGGTGAGCGGCGCCCCTGGTCGCTCGGCACGAACCGCACTTTTCCAGATGCCAAAGGCCGACTCGAAAGCGCCTTCGCCCAGCGTGGTGATGGCCAGTTGGCCGCCCGGTTTCAGAATTCTCCAGAGCGCAGAGACCAGGGCCTGTATGTCGGGAACGTAGAACACGCCCAGGACAGAAATGACCGCATCGAAGCTCTGCGGGGCGGCATCGAGTTGCGCCATATCCCCGAGTTGGACGTCCACGTTCTCAAGTCCGTGATCGCTGGCTCGCTCGCTTACCATCCCGAGCATCTGGTCGGAGCTGTCAAGAGCGATGACACGGCCCTGAGGGCCAACGGATTCGGCTGCTGCTAACGTCGACGCTCCGGGGCCGCAAGCGACGTCGAGCACGCGTCCGCCTCGCGGAAGGTCCATCTGTTCGACTGTTCGGAGCGAGAGAAATTTCCAGAATCGCTCCGAGGCTTCCTGGTAGTCGAGTGACGCCGGGTCGTAGGCCCGAGGCTCCGGGTTTCCCCCAAGACTGAGGGGCGCACCGCTCATCATAGAGCTAGCCCCAGGGGCCTTCCGACCCACTCTCGTCCGGAGTCCATGGTTGACTCTGACTACTCTAAGCCCTCTGCGGACATTAGGAGGCCCGTGTGCCGCTCAACTTGAGCCAAGCCACCTTCACCGTCACCCCAGCCTATCCGCCCGTCGTCGTTGCTGTCTTCTCCCTCGAGGAGCTGGTTTGCCAACCTACGAATACGCCCGGTCAGTCCCTCTGCCTCGCTGTAGTCTCGGGCGGATTCCACCTGAGCTGCGAGTTGCCCGATCTCCCCCGCGCGTTCGGCAACGGTACGAGCGGCAGTCGCGACGTGGGTTGCGTGGGTTCGGACGGCGTCAGAGGCTCCGTCTGAGTTAGCTGCGAGCTCAATATGCTGTGCGATCCCCTCTGCGGCTGCGATTACCCCAAACCCGAGACCGGGGCCTTCATCCACCTGACTCGGATCCAAAGCGCGGAGGACATGAGCCACGTGCCTCTGCATCCATTCCAGGTTTGATGTGTCCCGCCAGGCCAGGTCGACGTGGTCGATTGCGGTCTGGGCTTCTGCCATTGCGGTTGGGAGCAGTCCGGCTCCATCCGGCGCACGACCAAACCCGGTTGCTACGTGGCCGATATGCGTGTGGACGGGGTTGGCTTGAAGGGCCGATGCCGGATTAGTAGAGAGCGCAATAGCCAGGATGAGCACAAGCAGTCGTGCGGTCGCTGTTTTCAGATACATGTGGGACCTCCTTATTTATCTGATGTGTGAAAATTCATAGTGTTTCAAGCTTTTCGAAATCGGTGTCAAAGGTGATGCCATTCGCACCTAGACGGCAAGGTGACAGCGGGCACGCCTCATCCGTCGCAAGGCATTAAGGAGCCTGAAGGTCACAAGGTGGTATTGTCTTCGAGGGTCCCCACATAGGGTTTCAACCAAGGTAGAGCAGTGGTATGTTCGCCGGAGGTGGCTACCGAAGGCCGCCCACACACTAATTCGAATTCATGGAGCATTCGATGAGTTGGTCTACTCGGTTTGATGCCCGATGGGGCATCACCATTGTTACCGCTGCGGTAATCCCCTGGGGCGTCGTGTCCTGTGGGGCTCCCGATTCTGGCAGGGATGAGCAGGGACGGGAGTTGGCCTCTGTTAGTGAAGCCATGTGGATGGGCTCAGTACCTGAGGGGAATTGGACGGGGGCGGTCGAAGTGGCTCCGGCAGCTGGTGAAGAGAGCTTCGTGGCGTTGACTCAGCTTACGCACGGCGGCACGAATGCGGAGGCTTATTTTTCGTCGGATGGCGAGCGGCTCATCTTCCAGTCCACCTGGCCTGGAGTGAGTGAATGCGACCAAATGCACACAATGAATCTGGACGGCTCGGATCTGCAACTCGTTTCGACCGGCGATGGCCGCACCACATGCGGATACCATTTCCCGGGCGAAGACCTCATTCTCTTCAGTTCTACCCATCTGGTGAGTGAGCAGTGTCCACTCGCACCCGACCGAAGCCAAGGATATGTATGGGGCCTCTTTGATTATGAGGTGTTCACACGTGATCTGGTGACTGGTGAGGTGTCTCAGCTCACGGGCGAACCCGGTTACGATGCTGAGGCGACAATCTCTTCCGATGGAAGCACGATCGTCTTCACATCGATGCGTAGCGGAGACTTAGAGATCTGGGCGATGGACGCGGATGGCTCGAATCCGCGGCAATTAACGGACGACCTAGGGTATGAGGGAGGGGCCTTCTTTTCGGCTGACGGATCCAAGATCGTCTACCGGGCCTTCCATCCGCGTAACGAGGAGGAACTCGCCGACTACGAGAACCTCTTGAGTCAGAATCTCGTTCGTGGCGGAAGGCTCGAAGTGTTCGTAATGGACGCGGATGGCTCAAACAAGCGCCAGATAACGGACAACGGATCGTCGAACTTCGCTCCTTTTTTTCACCCCAACGGCGAGCAGATTATCTTCAGCTCGAATATGGGTGATCCCTCGGGGAGGTTTTTCGATCTCCATCTGATCAATGTGGACGGGACGGGGCTTCGACCGGTGACCGCGAGCAGCGGATTCAACAGCTTCCCGATGTTCAGTCCAGATGGTAGCCTCCTCGCCTTTGCCTCCGACCGAGGCGCTGCCGGGCCAGGAGAGATCAACGTGTTTCTGGCCGAGTGGAGTGAGGTGACGTCTCGATGAGGAGAATCGTGCTCACAGTATCCGCCTTCGTTCCGGTGATTGCTATACTCGCTGCGACGCTGGGACCGGTCGTCCCAGCAGACGCGCAGCAGGTCCTAAACTGTCCCGCTTCCCAGCCGATCGTCGGCGACCTTTCGCAGCCTCTGGCAGCCGTACGATACCTCGCGGACGATGCGCTGGAGGGTCGCTTGTCAGGGAGTGTGGGAGAGCGGTGCACAGCCGAGTACATTGCCCTTGAGTTCGAGAGGATTGGGCTGACTCCTGGTGGCGAGGGGGGAGGCTATCTCCAACCCGTCGAGTTAGAGAGCGTGGTGAATGCCCATGCCCCCGCAGGAAGGGGGATGAATGTTATCGGGGTTTTGGAGGGCTCAGATCCAAATCTGCGTTCTGAAGCGGTCGTTCTGGGTGCGCATCATGACCATCTAGGCCACGGTGAGATCTTCGGGTCGCTGGCTGGCCCGGATGATGGGGACGACGACATTCACAACGGGGCAGACGACAACGCCTCCGGTGTGGGTGCGCTGATCGCAGTGGCTGAGGTGCTGGCGGCGTCTCCTCCGGCCCGGTCGGTCGTGTTCGTCACCTTCTCGGGGGAAGAATTCGGCTTGTTGGGCTCGTCATACTACGCCCAGAACCCGGCGATCCCCCTAGATCGGAGCGTCGCCATGTTAAACATGGATATGGTCGGCAGGCTGGAGGACGACCCTCTGATTGTGAATGGGACTGGGACCGCAGAGGAGTGGGGCCAGATTCTGGATTCATTCGAGGACAGCGAAGGGATCCCTCTGGCTCGCTCGCCCGATGGGTTTGGGCCAAGCGACCACACCTCCTTCTATGCGCGGGACATCCCGGTTCTGCACTTCTTCACAAACGTCCACGGCGAATACCATCGTCCCGCTGACCATTGGGAGTTGATTGACCAGGCAGGGCTTGAGCGAGTCACTTCGCTGGTCGAAGGGATCTTGCGGATCGTCGCTGACCAGCCGGTACCCCTGGTTCATATTGCGGGTGCGGGGACTCCACCGGAGGAGCAGACAGGAGGCTATGGGGCTTACCTTGGCACGGTTCCCGACTTCACGCCCGTAGATTTTGGAGTGCTTCTAAGCGGCGTGTCGGGGGGCTCGCCGGCAGAAGAAGTGGGGCTGCGGGCGGGAGATATCCTGATCAGACTGGGTTCTTTCGAAATTGAGGACCTCTACGTTCTTACCGAGGCCCTTCAGACTCTTGAGCCGGGTACGGAGGTGGAAGCGACCTTCCTGCGGGATGGGCAGGAGGTCACCGTTTTAGTGACGCTCAGGGAAAGGGGACTCTGAGGTTGGGTGCTCCCCGAACCGCCCGGTCCCCCAGGAGCGCCTCTTGTTGTCCAAGTGCGAGCACCGTGCGTCGATGAACGGACTCCCCAGAATCGGAGAAGACGCATGGAGATCATCTTGATCCGAACGCGACGCCTCGCTACCGCCTGCGCACTGATAGTTGCAGTGTTCGGACCGCCGTCGGCGGCCGCCCAATCCCAGTTGGATACGTCGGAGGCCAGGGCGTTCATCGGGAGATGGGACCTTGCGTTCCAGACCCAGATAGGTCCGTTCAATCTTGATCTCGACATTGAGGACGAGGGTGGGAAGGTTACGGTCAGAATGGGATTGCCCAATTTGGGTGGCAGTCGGGAGATCACGGACATTACTCAGTCCGGCGATAACCTCCTGATGAGGTATCAGATGGATGCTCAGGGCCAGATGGTCTCGGTGTCCGTGACCCTTAGCGTGGCCGGTGAGGGTCTCAGCGCTCAGTTAGACTTTGCGGAGGGGATGTTCTCGGCGATCGGAACGGCGACCAGGGCGGATGGCTAGACTCCACCCCACCCAGGGTTGTGGCCCGATTGCCCGGGGCCTTGACGCCCCCTAACGGGGTGCATACCGTTTGCTGCGTCGTTCACAACTGCAGAAGAGTATTTTTAATGTTAGAGACTATCCTTCCCAAAGGATACATGTGCCGCGTTTTGATGACGACTTCCCCAAGCGGGGAAGTCGGGACGGGGGGGAGCGTGTCCGGAGGGAACCAGCGGTAGCGAGCGGATTCGGCAAACCGAACGAGCCCCGGCCTTCCCCACGGAGGTCAGGGCTCTTTTCATTTTCGGTACGAAGAGGGACAACACATGAATCAATCCGGAGCTCAGACGCGTGCCCCAGAGCACCTCAATACGCTCAGGTGTCGGATTTGCCATACGGTAACTGAGGCCGGTCCTTATCACGTCTGCGAGGAGTGCTTTGGGCCCCTCGAAGTGGTGTATGACTTAGAGGCGCTCCGCGGAACGCTGACCCGCGAGAAGATTGCCGGACGCTCGACTGATCTGTGGCGCTACCGAGAACTGCTTCCGACAGCGGAAGAGCCCAGCCGAGGGAAAGGAGTGGGTTGGACCCCCTTGCTTCCAGCACCTCGACTCGGAAATGCGCTCGGGATTCCAGACCTATGGATCAAGGTGGATTCCTCGAATCATCCTACCCAATCGTTCAAGGATCGCGTCGTGGCGGTCGCTCTTCAGAGAGCAAAGGAATTCGGGATTAATGTCGTCGGGTGTGCCTCGACCGGGAACCTAGCGAACTCGGTCGCTGCGCAGGCGGCTACCGCCGGGCTCAGTGCCTGGATCTTCATTCCGGAAGACCTTGAGGAGGAGAAGATCATTGCCACGGGTGTGCACGGGGTCAGACTGGTCCGAATTAAGGGAGTGTACGATGATGTGAATCGGCTGTGTGCGGAGGTCGCGGACCGATTCGACTGGGGAATCGTGAACGTGAATCTGAGAGCCTACTACGCCGAAGGCTCGAAGACGATGGGTTTCGAGATCGCGGAGCAGCTTGGTTGGACGGTTCCTGCGAACATCGTGGCGCCGATGGCTGGGGGATCTCTGATCACGAAGCTCCGCAAGGCCTTCAAGGAGCTTGCCGCGGTGGGTCTCGTCCGTGAGGGATCAGAGCCTCGGTTCTTCGGCGCTCAGGCAACGGGCTGCGCTCCGATCATCTCAGCGTTGGAGAGTGGGGCAGACCGGATCACCCCGATCCGAGAACCAGTGACCATCGCACGATCTCTAGCAATCGGGAACCCAGCTGACGGGACCTTTGCTGTTGCGACCATGCGTGAGACCGGAGGGTGGGGTGCGGCGGTGTCCGACTCCGAGATAGTAGAGGGAATGAGGCTCCTCGCCACATTAGAAGGCGTGTTTACCGAGACAGCTGGGGGCGTAGCGGTTGCCTCGGCAGCCAAGCTGGCCAAAGAGGGCCGAATAGCGGAACAGGGACCGACGGTGCTCTGCATAACAGGAAATGGACTCAAGACAGCGGAGGCCGCCCGCTCCACCTTTGAGCTTGGCGAGCCTATCGAACCGAGTTTATCGGAGGTAGAACGTCTCGCGGATTCTGCAGCCCAACAGAGGCTATGAGGAGGGTCGAAGGATGAGCGTAACGGTTCGGGTTCCGAGTGCCCTGCGCAAACTGACGAGTGGCCAGTCCGAACTGACCGCAGAGGGGAACACGGTGCGGGAGCTCCTTGATGATCTAGGGAGGGAGAATCCTGGTCTGCTCGAACGGATCATGGGAGCTGATGGCGACATCCAGCAGTTTCTAAATGTCTTTGTAAATGGATCCGACATTCGCTACGAAGACGATCTGGACACTGAGGTCAGTGCGGGAGATGAGGTCTCGATCGTTCCTTCGATAGCGGGGGGAGGGGTGATCGAGCAATCAGCTGCCAGGGCGTGCAGATCTGGGAGCTGCGCCTGCCTGCTCGATCTTTTGTACGGCCCATGTTACGTTGTTGGTCACGGGTATTGCCTTACCAGGGAGGACAAAATTGACGCCTATAGCAGTGATGTGGGTTCAAGAGAACGTTCGGGTCTCGACCGCAGGCCGGGGAACGTACGATGTGACGAAAATGGTCACAGACGTGTTGCGCCGTTCCGGTGTGCGGACCGG
>CAZJIM010000028.1:0-27058 GCA_964546115.1 uncultured Gemmatimonadaceae bacterium
CGTCGTTCTCACAGTGACGTTCGCCATGATCTTCACCGAGCAACTACACCATTTTGAGCGGTCGAAGGTTGCTGCTGGAGGTGCTCTCGTAATGGTGATCGTAGGTCAGTACTTCGGCTTCTACGAACCTATGGGTGCAATTGAAGCAGTCGACTGGAACGTGATCTTTCTTCTCGCGGCAATGATGACGGTCGTATCGATCATGATTCCGACTGGAGGCTTCAGTTGGATGGCCTCTAAGATCGCCATCGCAAGCAAAGGACGACTGTTTTTGATGATGGCGCTGCTCGGCACTGCCGTGACAGTGCTTTCCTTGCTGCTCGACAATGTTACGACTGTCGTAATCTTCGGTCCGCTGATCATACTGATTGCGCAGGCACAGAAGATCTCTCCAATCCCGTATCTCCTAGCAGCTGCGCTGCTTTCCGATACGGGTGGCATCGGCACTCTCGTGGGTGATCCGCCGAACCTCATGATCGGCTCGGCAGCGGACATTTCATTCAACCAGTTTGCTATCGCCATGGGACCACCGGTAGCGGTGGTTTGGCTTGTGGTTCTCTTCTATCTGAAGTGGGCTTTCAGGAAAGAGTTGGCTGAAACACCAGCTGAAGGCGTCATAGAAGAAGCGGAAATCAAACACAAGAAGCTCTGGAGAAACTCCTGTGTCATTTTAGTCGCGATGACCGTCCTTTTTATCCTGCACAATGCCCTCCACTGGGAGCCGTGGTTTGTTGCAGCGCTTGGGATGACGGCCTTGACGCTCTCCTCCCGGGGTCTGCTGATGGATGATGCAGTGGAACATGTCGAGATTCCGTTGCTCATCTTCTTCATCGGCCTTTTCATGGTGGTTGGTGGCGTGGAGCACAGTGAGTTCCTTCTGTGGGTGGGTCAGTTTATCCAGCCTTTTGTAGAGGCGGACCTGCGAACTTCCGTGATCGTGTTGATGTGGGTTGCTGCGTTCCTGTCAGCTGCTATCGATAACATCCCATTCACGGCGGCGATGATCCCGATCATCCTTGCTATGGAGACGCAAGGGATCAACGTGACTCCGCTATGGTGGGGTCTCGCAATGGGCGTAGGACTAGGTGGGAATGGTACCCACATCGGTTCGACGGCCAACGTGTTTATCGTCACGATCTCGGAGCGCTTGGCGCGCCAGGAAAACGATCCGAGCTTGCAGATCACCCCCGGCATGTGGTTCAGGAAGGGCACCCCAGCCATGCTTCTGACCCTGGTGGTCGCTAGCGTGATGATGTTTGTGTTTTTCGGTTGGTTCGAAAATCCGTTGACCTGAGAGGTTCCGCTAGGGTGCCGTGGGCACGATCGTATGGTCTAGAGATGACGGCTTTCGCAAACAGCCTGGATGTTCAGTTCATCGAGAGGATATAGGCAACTTCGAGAAGACGGTAGGAATTAGCTCAACACTTCTCGGGCAGCTGCCACAACCGCGTTCGTATGGATTCCGAACTCCTGGAACAGACTCTGAGATGGTGCCGAAGCCCCAAAGTGATTGAGGCCTACTGAGCGACCCGCCGAACCCACCCAGCGCTCCCACCCAAGGGTCGCGCACGCCTCCACCGAGACACGGGCTAGTGTGCCTTCGGGAAGAATCTGTTGGCGGTAGGCCACTTCCTGTTGTGTAAATAGATGCCAACTCATGAGGCTTACGACTCGGGTTGGGATCCCATCCCCTTCGAGTCTTTGCCGTGCGTCGACTGCGAGGTGTAACTCAGAGCCCGAAGCGAGGAGGATGATCTTCGGGTTCCCACTGGAGGCCTCGCGGAAAATGTACCCGCCCCGTCTCACTCCTGAGGGATCCGGAGTCTCGCTACGGTCTAGAGGAGCAACGTTCTGCCGGGTCAGTGAGAGGAAGGAGGGTCCCCCCGTGAACGCCATGGCAAGACGCCATGCCTCTGCGGTCTCCACGGCATCAGCGGGGCGGAGATCCATGAGGTTAGGGATTGCTCGCAGTGCCATCAGTTGCTCGACTGGTTGGTGAGTCGGCCCGTCCTCGCCCAGACCGATTGAATCGTGGGTGAAGACGTACCGCACAGGCAGCTTCATCAGGCTGGCCAATCGGATGGCTGGTCGCATATAGTCGGAGAAGATGAGAAAGGTGCCACCATACACATGTATGCCACCGTGCAGCGCCATTCCATTAAGGATTCCTCCCATTGCGTGCTCTCGCACTCCAAAATGTATATTCCGACCTGCAGGGGAGTCGGGTAGGAGCGAGTCTTCCCCCACGATTTCGGTCTTGTTGGAGGAGCCGAGATCAGCTGAACCCCCGATGAGATTCGAGATGACATTCGCCAGAGATTGAATCACCTTTCCTGAGGTCCCACGTGTTGCCTCTGGCTTGCTTTGGCACGAAAAATCAGGAATTCCGTCATCCCAATCATCCGGGAGGGCTCCAGAGAGACATTGCTCCAGTTCCTCTGCTAGCTCTGGGTGGAGGCTCTTGTAGCTGTCCACTCGATCCTGCCATTCACGCTCGAGGGTCTGCCCCCGTGGAAGGGCCTCGGCCCATTCAGCGCGTGCTTCTTCGGCAACCCAAAAAGGTTCTTGCGATGGGTATCCAAGGGCTTCTTTCGTTAACTTAATCTCGTCCATTCCAAGGGGAGCACCATGTGCTGCTGCTGTGCCTGCCTTATTTGGGCTTCCCCATGCAATCGTGGTCTTGAGTGCGATCAGCGAAGGTTTGTGGGGTTCTTCCTGAGCGGTCCTTAGAGCAAGATCCAGCGTCTCCAGGTCGTTCCCATCGCTCACCTCCAAAACCTGCCATCCGTAGCTCTGAAATCTCTCACCGTGGTTCGTGGACGAGGCGAGTCGAGTGCTTCCCTCGATTGTGATCTCATTATCGTCGAAGATCCAGACGAGCTTCCCCAGCTTCTGATGCCCGGCGAGTTCGGCAGCCTCGTGAGAGATTCCCTCCATGAGGTCGCCGTCCGAGCAGAAGGCGTATGTGTGATGGTTGATCACCCGATGTCCGGGTCGATTGAAGCGGGCCGCGAGCCATTGCTCGGCGAGGGCCATCCCAACCGAGTTGGCGATGCCCTGACCCAGAGGGCCGGTGGTGGTCTCTACTCCTGGAGTCTCTCGGTATTCCGGGTGTCCGGGTGTCCGGCTCCCCCATTGACGGAAGTTCTTGATCTCGGGTAGGGAGAGGTCATACCCTGTGAGGTGAAGGAGGGAGTACAGGAGCATCGATGCATGGCCAGCCGAGAGCACGAACCGATCCCGGTCAGGCCAGCGCGGGTTTCTGGGGTTGTGTCTCAGATGATGCCTCCAGAGTAGATATCCTGCCGGCGCAAGACCCATTGGTGCGCCAGGATGTCCGGATTCTGCGGTCTGAACAGCATCCATAGAGAGGACTCGAATGGCGTCGATGGCCAGACGGATAGTCCTCGAATCGCCGAGGGGGAGGGGTTGAGGGGTGGTTCCAGTCTGCGTCATGGCTCCTGTACCAATTTACCCGACGACGAGGTTAAGAAGGCGGTCCTGCACGTAGATCACTCTACGAAGCTCAGCGGTCTTGAGATAGCGAGTCACGTTGGGTTCCTCGCGAGCCCGCGACACCGCCTCCTGTTCAGGCGTGCCCGCCGCGATCTCGATCGTGCCACGAACCTTGCCGTTCACCTGAATGGCGAGGGTGATCGTATGATCGATAGTTTTCTCAGGATCGAATGAAGGCCAATGGGCTCCCTCGAAGATACTTTCATCGTGTCCCAGCCGCTCCCATAGCTCCTCGGACAGGTGTGGGCAGAACGGGGCGATCATTACGACGAGGGGCTCGACTTCGGAGCGTGTAGCGGTACGCCCCCCTGCGCGAACCGCGTTCAGGTATTCCATCATCGCCGCGACCGCGGTGTTGAGCTGGAGATCGGAGATCTGGCTCGTCACCTGTTTGATGGTTTTGTGGAGCTTTCGCTCGACTTCCGGGTCAGGCGGGTCATCTCTGAGTTGGGTGGTGGGAACCACTGTCTCCCACAGACGTTTGATGAAACCGAAAGGCCCCTGGATTCCCTGATCACGATAGTCTCCGCCCACTTCGAAGGGCCCGAGAAACATCAGGTAGAGCCGGAAGGTGTCCGCGCCGTAACGCTCGATGATGGGATCAGGGATCACAACGTTCCCTCGACTCTTGGACATCTTCGACCCTTCGCGGATGATGAGCCCGTGGGCCCGAAATCTCATGAAGGGCTCTTCGAAGTCTAGGTGGCCGAGGTCCTTCAATGCCATGGTGATGAACCGGGCGTAGAGAAGGTGAAGAACGGCGTGCTCGTTGCCTCCGATGTACGAGTCGACGGGGAGCCAATGTCGAGTGATGTCGGGATCGAAGGGACACTCGTGGTTGTCGGTGGAGGGGTAGCGCAGAAAATACCAGGAGGAATCAAGGAAGGTGTCCGAGACATCTGTTTCCCGTCGAGCGTCGGCCCCGCAGTCGGGACATGTGGTGAGATACCACTCCTCAACTCGCGCGAGCGGGCTGACACCTGAGTCGTCCGGCTTGAAATCCTCGACTCTCGGCAGAACCACGGGGAGCTGATCTTCGGGGACCGGCACGGGGCCACAGCCCTCACAGTGGATGATCGGGATTGGCGGACCCCAATAGCGCTGGCGCGAGATGCACCAATCGTGGAGCCGATAGTTGACGCGACGCTCAGCCAGCTCTGTCTCCGCTAGCCAGGATATGATCGCGTCCCTCCCTTCCTCGGTGGACATTCCGTCGAAGAGCCCTGAATTCACTAGGCGACCTTCGCCCGAATAGGCCTCGTCCACTGGAGTGTTGGAGCTCTCCCCGTCTGCCGCTATGACTCGCAAGATCGGTAGCTCGAATTTAGTCGCGAACTCGAAGTCCCGCTCGTCGTGACCGGGAACCGCCATGATTGCTCCCGTCCCGTACTCCATGAGCACGTAGTCCGCGATCCAGATCGGTATGTTTGTGTTTGTTGCAGGGTTCCGGCAGAAAGACCCGGTGAACACTCCCGTCTTGGTCTTATCAGTTTTCTTCCTAGCCACGAGGTCCATCCGGAAAACCGTCTCTTGGTAGTCGGAGACTTCGTCCAGTTGATCGCTGCTTGTAACAGTATCGACGAGGGGATGCTCCGGTGCCAGCACCATGTACGTCGCTCCGAAGATAGTGTCTGGACGGGTTGTAAAGACTTCGATGGCGGTCTTGTCTGCGTCTCCTCCATCCAGAGGGAAGCGAAGCGCTGCCCCCTCACTTCGCCCGATCCAGTTCTGCTGAGCCTTCTTAGTCGTCCCGGACCAATCAAGCGAAGGAAGGTTCTCAAGGAGGCGTTGGGCGCAGTTGGAGATCTTAAAGTACCACTGGGTGAGCTTGCGCTGCTCCACAGGCGTGGTGCAACGCTCGCAGAGACCCCCTTCCACCTGTTCGTTAGCGAGGACTGTCCTGCAGGACGGGCACCAGTTGACGGGGCCCTCCACGCGCTCTGCGAGTCCTCCCTTGTAAAGTTGAAGGAAGAGCCACTGAGTCCACCGGTAGTAGTCAGGAGTAGTCGTATCGACGGAGTGCTCCCAGTCGAACATACCTCCAATTCGTCGCAGCTGTCGCGTGAAATTTTCCACATTCTGAGGAATGAGATCCATCGGGTGGATGCCCACCTTCAGAGCGAAGTTCTCGGAATGGATCCCGAACGCGTCGAATCCCATCGGCTCGAACACGTCCTTGCCCAGGAGCCGATGAAATCGGCCGTGCACATCTGCTCCTGTGAAGGCATAGATATTCCCTACGTGAAGCCCTTCGGCGGAGGGGTAGGGAAACATCATGAGGTTGTAGAAGGGCGCCTCAGAGGACCGCAGCTCATCGGGGGCGAAGCGGTTCGTACCCCGTTCCTCCCAAATTCCCTGCCACTTCCCCTCTACGTCACCGGGGAGATATCTATTGTTCTCGTCGTGCGTCATGTCTCGACCAGTTTCCTAGATGGCCGACCGATAGAACTTCCGAGACCGGGTATCATAATCCCGCAGGAACTAGGGACCAAGGGGATTTCTAATTATCCGGTATCGCGTCGGCTGTTCAGTTCCAGGGGAACGAAGTCATGTCTGTTGTTTGCACCAGGAAAGATTGATCGTGTGTAGAGTCGGAGTGTCTTCTAGCGTCGTGATCGCGGCGGAAGCAGGGTTCCGGGTAGCGGACGAGGGAGGTGATGCGGTGGACGCCGCAATCGGTGCATTACTGGTGTCGCTCAATACTGGACCTGGGGTCTACGCCCTCGAGTCCAGGCTGAGAAAGGCGTAACATAATCGGCCTCCAAGACTTCGAATGGATCGTCGAACTCCGGGGCCTCCTCTCTCAGCCATGCCAGAAAATCGGGGAACTCACCTTCCCAGCTTTGCCAGAGCCGGTCGAAAGCCGGCAAGCGATGGAAGTAGAGGCTGCGGGAGAGTAGGGTCGCGTTATTCAGTGGTTCGTTCGCAAGGTAGTCGTATGTTGACGCGCGGAGCCTGGGTCGCACGCGATCGACGAAGTCTGCTTGCGCAGCAAGGTAGACCATATCACGGGTCTTCATGAAATTATCTGCCGTCTCACTTCCTCTCTGATTGTAGAGATCGACGATCCTCTGTTCGAGAGCGTCGGTGAAGCGTGAAATATCCTGGGCGTCGGCCCAACGATCTCTGGCACGTTGGCATCGGACCGTGACCGATCCTGAGCGGCAGAAGAAGTCGAGTGCCGCTACATGACCAACAAAAGTGGCAAACGACTCATTGAACCGACCGTGCCCGGGGATGTAGAGATGATTGTGCCCGAGTTCGTGCAGGACGGTCTGAACCAGCGCAACTTCATCCGACCGAAGCAGCGTCGAGTAGAGCGGATCGGCGAACCAGCCAAGGGTGGAGAAGGCAGCGGTCGGTCGAAGGTAGGTGTCGAAGCCCTCCTCCTCCAATTCATCTCGGGCTCGCTCTGCACCATCGAGGGAAAAATAGGCCCGGTAGGGGACCCGTCCCGCAATCGGGAACCACCACGTCCGCAACGCTAGCCGGTCCTGGTAGGCTGCTGAAAGCACCAGTGCCAGGGTGTCTGATTCGAGTCGAGCCAGCGAAGTGTAGGAATCACCAGCATTCTGGAAGCGTAGTTCGTCCACGGCATACGCCCGTGCATCCAAGACCAGCTTCAGCTTCGCCCGAGTGGGCAGATCTACGGCGGGGTCTACCATCGCTTCCGTGAGCGGAACTCGGGACCTGAGGATACGTGCCTCAGTCCATCCGACGCGAATGACATAGATGGGATTGCATGAGGAGAGGACGAACGAGCAGAAGAGCCCCATCAGGATCGCGAGTTGCCGGGCGAGTGGCCGGCTCCCTCGGGCCAAATTCCTCAAAAGTCCTCCCGTGACACAGCAGTGACTTGAAGCCCCCTCAGCGGCGCGTTCTATTCTGACTCATGTCGATGCTATCGGAAAGCTACGACGTCGCGACGCGGCTACTTCGCTGGGCTTCTCCCACCGTTTCTCGCGGATCGTCAAAAGTAGCCGAGGGGGTCCGCGGACGAACTGATGCTCTCGAGGTCCTGAGTTCGTGGGTGCGAATCCACCGGACTGTGGACTCTCCACTGATCTGGACGCACGCACCGTCGGTCGGCGAGGGTCTCCAGGCGAAGGCGGTACTTGAGGCCCTCCTCGAGGTGCGCCCGGAGTTGCAGTCTGTGTACACCTTCTTCTCTCCGTCGGCTGAGCGCTTCGCGAGAGATCTTCAGGTAAACGTAGCTGGGTACCTCCCCGGGGACGTGAAGTCCGAACTGGAGCTGCTGCTGGCTGGACTGGCTCCTGGGCTCGTGAGCTTTACCAAGACGGAAGTGTGGCCTGGCCTGACCGCAGCTGCGGTAGGCAGTGGGATTCCGGTGATCCTGTGTGCCGCTACTCTTTCCGCGGGTGCTCGCCGTCGCAGGCTCGGAGCCCGGCAACTCCTGAGGCCGACATTCGGAGCCCTTTCCAAGGTACTTGCGATTGCACAAGAGGATGGGGAGAGGTTCCTGGAGCTGGGAGTCTCGAGCGACTGCATCGAGGTAACCGGGGATCCAGGGATCGATTCAGCCTGGAGCAGGGTGCAGGGCG
Organism: uncultured Gemmatimonadaceae bacterium; assembly: GCA_964546115.1. Taxonomy (GTDB): domain Bacteria; phylum Gemmatimonadota; class Gemmatimonadetes; order Longimicrobiales; family Gaopeijiaceae; genus JAAXGI01. Next base: position 8,079 of record CAZJIM010000028.1, read on the forward strand.
CTGCTCCTGAGGCACCCTATCTCGCACCATTCCTGCAGGAAGACCGTCCTACCCTGGTTGCCGGCTCGACCTGGAGATCCGACGAGGAGCTTCTTGTACCTGTGCTCAAGGAGCTTGGGCAGCGCTTCACTCACCTCCGGAGCATCATCGCTCCACATGAGCCGAACCCCACGCATTTGGATCGTTTGGAGATGATGATTCGTAAAACTGGTCTCCGGACTATTCGTCTTGAGGAGGTCGAAAGAAAGGGTGATGATGGTGGAGCTGACATCGTGTTGGTGGACCGGGTGGGGGTTCTGGCACATCTGTACAGCGTGGGATCAGTTGCGTATGTAGGAGGAGGATTCCAGAGCGATGGTCTCCATTCGGTTTTAGAGCCGGCAGCAGCTGGACTTCCGGTCGTCTTCGGCCCCAGGCATGAGGGAGCTCGTGCAGCATCAGATTTGATTCGATTGGGCGGGGCCCAATCGATCGAGGAGGAATCCAATCTGACCGGCACGCTCCACGCCTGGCTGGAAGACGCGGGGCTTCGCGAGGAATCCGGGGCAAACGCTTTGGGGTATATTGAACGACACAGGGGAGCAGCTGGGCGCACCGCCCTCGCAATAGCCGAATTCTTACCCGCTTAGGTGGCTGAACCACGATGGAGTCTAATCTTGACGCGACCTGATCGGGCAAATAGAGAACTTCCCGAAATATCTCCCATAGAACTTGACGAACGCCTCGGACAAGGGGATGAGCTGGCTCTTGTTGACGTTCGTGATCCTCACGAGAGGGAGATCGCGGATCTACCTGAGGTGGGGCAGCTGAGGATTCCGGTTAATCAGTTTCTGGCCCGAATCTCGGAGCTGGACCGGGAGGCGCCGCTGATTCTCTATTGCCGGTCTGGGTCGAGGAGTGGTTGGGCGACTCAGGAGCTTCTGGCGTTAGGGTTCGATAACGTCTGGAATCTGAAGGGAGGCCTTCTGGCATGGAAGGAGGAGGTGGATTCCTCGATCCAGGCGTATTAAGGCTCTCCTAGGTACCTGATGGGAGCGGGGAGAACTGTAGCTCGTGGAGCCTCGCATACAGGCCTCCTTCCGCAAGGAGCTCTTCGTGACTCCCCTCTTCCTTCAACTCCCCACGGTGTAGTACGAGGATCCGGTCAGACTCCTTGATCGTGGACAGTCGGTGTGCGATCACAAGCGAGGTTCGGCCCTCCATGAGGCGGGCAGTGGCCTCATCAATCCTGGCCTCCAGCTCCGAGTCCACCGAGCTAGTCGCTTCGTCTAGGATAAGGATCCGAGGATCGAAGGCGAGCGCTCTGGCGAACGAAATGAGTTGACGTTCGCCGACGGACAGTGATTTTCCTCGTTCGCCCAAAGGTTGGTTGTATCCTTCCGGAAGCCGTTCTATCAAGGGTCCCGCACCGACCTCGTGCGCGGCCTCGCGAATGCGCTTCTCAGGGATCCCAAGATTCCCGAGGCGAATGTTGTAACGAACGTCGTCAGAAAACAGGAAAATGTCCTGGAGGACGAGTCCGATGGATCTCCTGAGTTCCCTCTGAGGGATGTTGCGCACCGGTGTCCCATCCAGCAGAATTTCACCACGTTGAGGGTCGTAGAAGCGCATCAGAAGATTGATGATCGTGGTCTTCCCCGCTCCGGTGTGGCCGACGATCGCCACCTTTTCGCCTGGTGTGGCTCGAAAGGACAGTCCTTTCAGGACCCACGTTGGCTTAATCCCCTCTCGTTCTCCATACGCGAACCAAACATCTCTGAATTCGATTTCGCCCCTTATCGAAGTGGGGATGCCAGTGAGGGTGCTCGCAGGGTCTTCAATCGCTGGGGACCGATCCAAAAGTTTGAAGATCCGCTCCGAGGATGCCATTGCTGCCTGAAGGAGGTTGTACTTGTCAGATAGATCCTGGATCGGTCGAAAGAATCGTCTGGTGTAGAGAAGAAACGCGGTGATTACACCAACTGTCGTCACCCCTTCAAGGATTGAGAGGCCACCGTACCAGACGATGAGTGCAAGAGCGATGGCCGTGAACACTTCGATAATAGGAAAGAACAGGGCGTAGTATGTGATGGAGCGAAGGTGTGCTTCCAGATACTCCTCGTTGATCTCTTCCAGCCTTTCGGCGTCAGCTTCTTCCCGGTTGAAGAGCTGGACCACTCTCATCCCTGTAATTCGTTCATGGAAGAAGGCGTTGATTCGGGCCAAGCGGATGCGAATGTCTCGATACGCAGTGCGGATCCGTGAACGGAATAGAAACGCTATCCAGGCGACGAACGGGAGGACCGCAAACACCGCCAGTGCCAGCTGCAAGTCCATGACCAGCATGGCCGAGACCACGAAGAGGAGTGTGAAGAGATCGCCGAAGATCGCGACCACTCCGGAGCTGAACAGGTTGTTGAGCGTTTCGACGTCGGATGTGATGCGGGTCATGAGGCGTCCAACCGGATTTCGGTCGTAGAAGCTCAGGTCCAACTCCTGCAGCTTTTCGAAGATCTCCATCCGCAGATCATACATCACTCGCTGCCCCAACCAGGTCGTGACCAGAGCCTGCCCGTACTCGAGCCAGAAGCTGGCCACTGCCGCTGCCAGGTAGGTTATAGCGAGAACACCGACGAGCCTACCGTTGGACTGGGGTATGGCATCGTCCAGCGCTAGCTGGACGAGCCAGGGACCGACGATCTGAAGGCCCGCCGCGGAAACAAGGAGTACCACGGCTCCCACCACCCTCCAACGATACGGTTTGAGGTATTGGAGGAGGCGCCTCATCAACCTGGCGTCGTAGGCCTTGCCGAGTGCCTCCTCTTCCTGGATCGGTCCGGAGGGAGTGGTGGACATGATGGGCCCCGGGCGTCGTTAGCCGCGCCGCTGAATCAGCGCTTGCTCGACCTCTGCCCAGCTACGTCCGACGCCCCGGAGCGCTACCACCAGGTGGTAGACGAGGTCGGCCGCCTCCTCTGAGGCACTCTCATCTCGGCGGACTAGCGCAGCGATCAGTTCGGATACTTCTTCCCCGAGCTTCTTGAGGCGGAGGTTTTCATCTTCCAGGAGACGGGTCGTATAGCTGTCCTCAGGCCGCTCTCTGTCTCGTTCCTCGACGATTGTAGAGAGGTCACGGAGAACAGATGATCCGGCCCGAGCGCCCTCATTGGCACGGTCCCGTTCGGGATTGGCTCCTTTGCCGAAGCAGGTGCGTTCTCCGGTGTGACAGGAGGGGCCAAGTGGATTCACCAAGGCCAGGAGTGTATCTCCGTCACAGTCGCCGTGGAGGGAGACCAGTGATTGAGCATTTCCTGAAGTCTCTCCCTTCTTCCAGAGCGTTTTCCTCGACCGTGACCAGAAGTGCATGATCCGGGTGGCCAACGTCTCCTCGAGCGCCTTACGGTTTGCCCATGCGACCATGAGAACCTCACCGGTCTCGGCATCCTGTGACACAACTGGAATCAAGCCGCCGCCATCGAATGTGATGGCTTCAAGGTCAGCCGGGATCTGGATTTCTCGGTCGGCGCGCGACTGGTTATCTGTCATGGTCACCTTCTTGTTTTCGTGGGGGAGTCAAGGCTGTCAGGCCGTCGCCCCGGGTAGCGGGACAGGCCGGACGGGAATGCCCCATTCGATGAGCGTTCGTTTCAGCTCACCCACCGTCGTAAGTCCGTCGTGGAGAATCCCTGCGAGAAGCACTGCTTGTGCTCCTCCCCGGGTAAGTCCATCTCGCAAATGGTTCGTGGATCCAGCGCCTCCGGAGGCAATTACGGGAACGGTGACGACCTCGGCGACTGCGCTAGTCAACTCTAGATCGTACCCAGTGCGGATTCCGTCATTGTCGATCGAGGTGAGAAGGACTTCTCCCGCCCCACGCTCGACGCACTCCCGCGCCCATGGCACTGCCTCCAGCTCCGTCCTATTCCTGCCTCCGTGTGTATAGTGGTACCAGGTGTCCCCCTCCTGGGCTGCATCGATCGAGATCACGATACACTGGTTTCCGAACCGCTCGGCTCCTTGGGTCAATACATCAGGATCCCGGACTGCTCCGGAGTTGACACTGACCTTATCTGCTCCCGCACGAAGAAGGGCGTCTATATCGTTCACTACTCGCACTCCCCCGCCCACGGTGAGAGGAACGAAGAGCACCTCGGCTGTGCGGCGGACTGTTTCCAAGAGGGTACCACGGCCCTCGTGAGAGGCGGAGATATCGAGGAAGATGATCTCGTCGGCGCCTTCCTCCTCATATCGGCGAGCCAGTTCGACCGGATCGCCTACATCTCGAAGGCCCTTGAACTTGGTTCCCTTGACGACGCGACCGTTCTTGACGTCCAGGCATACGATGATCCGAGGTCGTAGCATGCTTCGTCAGCTCTCCGGGGTGGCTACCTGCACGTCCACGCTTCCCTTGGTAGAGAACACGCGGTCTCCGTCTCGGAGAGCCTGACGCAGCGCCAGACCCGTTGCCTTGATTGCGGCCTCGATCGCATGGTGCCGATCCCGTCCCCGGATCACCTTCAGGTGAAGAGTCGCGCCGAGGTTTGTAGCGAATGACTGGAGGAAGTGTTGGTACAGGGCCGAAGGAATGCGACCGATATAGAAGGACCGTCCACCCACATCCACGGCCGCCTGAACGAGTGCTTCGTCCATAGGAACAAGAGCCCAGCCATACCGTTCAATGTTCGGAGGGATCTCGTTCGAAAGAGCGAGCCCGAGAACGATCGCAGTGTCCTCGACCAAGTGGTGCCGGAGGTCTCCAGTCGCGGTCACGCTGAGCTGTAGGCCAGCGTATCGGGCCAGCGTGGTAAGCATATGGTCCAGGAAGGTGTCGCCGGTGGCGACCTCGATCGGACCGTCACCCACCCGTACATCGAGAGTGATCGTGGTCTCCTTGGTCTCGCGCTCGATTCGACTCATCTTCCGAACTCCTCAGCCACCTGGTGTGCGTCAAGGACCCCCGTATAGAGGGCCATGCCAAGCACGGCGCCGGCCGCCCCATGCTTTCGGAGGAACCGTAGCTCGTCGATCGCAGTTACTCCTCCCGAAATCCAGACTCGATGCTGTGTGGCCGAAAGGACCTCCTCCACCGAGCCACGATCGATTCCCTTTACCTGTCCCTCGCGTCCCACATCCTTGCACAGAATACCGGCGAGTGGAAGGGAAGCCAGTGCTTCGAGAAAGGGAACGACCTCCAGCCCAGAGGTTTCAGACCAGCCTCTGCGTAACACTCTCCCGTCCTGCACGTCGGCGGCAACCATGATCTGGTCGGGATAGCGATCAGCAAGCCCTGACAGCCAAGCCGGGTCATCGACCGCCCGTGTGCCGACTATGATCCGGTCAGTTCCAGTCGCGAGCAACTCAGCAGCAGTATCATCGTCCCGGATCCCGCCACCAACCTGGAGATCCCCCGGGGCCTCGCTGGCGATCCTGGCGACAAGATCCAGGTTGTCGCCCCGATCGAGGGCGCCATCCAGATCTACCACGTGCAGTGTTGAGAACCCGAACGCTCGCCATCGCTTGGCGACCCCTGTTGGGTTGGGCAAAGACACGCGTTCCTCTTCAGGGCACCCCCCCACGAGTTGCACGCAGCGACCCTCTCTGAGGTCCACCGCCGGAACCGCGATCATGTGCGCAGTTCCTCGACAAAATTGGCCAAAATGCACAACCCGGCCCGAGAACTCTTCTCTGGATGAAACTGAAAGCCCCACGTCCGGCCCTTCCTCACTCCCGCGGCGAACTCCTCTCCATCATATTCGGCGCTTGCGATCGTTACTCCTTCCTCCTCATCCGGGGCCACATCACAGATGTACGAGTTGGCGAAATACGCTGAGATTGCACCAGTTCCCTCGAAAATTCGATCGTTCCCGACCGCAATGTCATTCCAACCCATCTGTGGGACGATGCGCGCCCGGAGTCGCCGGACCTTCCCGTTGATGAGTCCAATGCCCACCCCTGGAGCCTCTTCGCTCGCAGGAAAGAGGAGTTGCATCCCAAGACAAATCCCGAGGCAGGGGAGACCTTCCTCGAGAGCCGTTCGCACCCGTTCGGCTTCTCCCTCCAACCCACGGACTGCGGCTCCGAAGGATCCCACACCTGGGAGAATCAGAGCATCACGGCCGAGGGCCTCCTTCCAGTTGGAGGTCACCGTGACCTTCGCGCCTCCCGCTTGGAGTCCCTTCCCGAGCGAATGGAGATTTCCCGTTCCGTAGTCGAAGAGCGCAACGTGGATCATGAGAGTATTTCGTCCAGCGCTCGTAGGAACCGGTCGATTTGTTCCCTTGGCCCGATTGAGACCCTGATCGATTCGCCGATCCCCGGCAGATCGGGAAACGGGCGGACAGCTACCCCGCTCTCACGTAGCTCGGCCGTCACCCCCGCTGCGGTCCTCCCCCGTAATGGAAGCAGAAGGAAATTTGCGCCGGAGGGGAGGGGAGCCCATCCACGGTGCTCGAGTTCCTCTCGTAGGCGATCTCGCTGGTTCTTCACCTTGGTGACGACCTTGGGTACCCACCCCTCCTCATCCTCCAGGGCAGAAACAGCCGCGCTCTCAGCTAACCCGCTGACCTTGTAGGGTCCGCGTGATTTCTCGACTTCCAGAATGACCTCGGCCGGTCCGACTGCAAATCCCACACGTAGCCCGGCGAGTCCGTAGCCCTTTGAGAAGGTGCGCAGCACGAGCAGTCGACTCGACTTCGCAGCTTCGCCGAGAAAGTCGTCTTCAGCGAAGTCAGCGTAAGCTTCGTCGACGAGAAGGATCGGCCCGTTTGGCCCTACCGCCTCAAGAAGATGCTCGACCCAACGCCTCGGGACCACCTCACCCGTGGGGTTGTTTGGCCGACACAGGTAGATGAGAGCCGGATTCCCGTCGAGCATAGCCCGGGGCTCACATCCCTCACGGGGGGATACTGGTCGCAGCTCCATGCCGTTCATTTGGGCGAAAATCTCCAACATAGAGAAAGTAGGGGGCAGATAGGCGACACTCTCCCCTGGTTCGCCCGCAGCCCGAAAGACGGAGTCCAACAGGTCATCGGAGCCACAGCCGGTAGTCACGCACTCCATGGGAACGCCGAACTTGTCCGCGACCGTCGAGCGAAGGTTGTCTGCATATACTGGAGGGTACCGCGTCAGATCTTCGGTTCCCGCCTCTCGGATCACCTTCAGTGCAGCTGGGTGCGTACCCCACCGGTTCGTGTTGTCCGATAGGTCCACCTCGAGAGGCTGTCGGTCGGGTGTGTAGCGTGAAAGAAGCCGATACCCAGGTCGTGGGAAGGGACTCATTCGTAGCCCTCCCGCTCAATAGCCCGTGCGCGTGCTGCTTCGGCGTGTGCCGGGAGCCCTTCTGAGTTGGCTAATCGCTGAACATCGTCTGCCATCGCGGCCGCGCCCTCCGGCGTCGCCTCCTGCCAAGTGTAAAAGCGGAGGAAATCCAGAGCTGACAGTCCGGAGAACGATCGGGACCTCCCAGAGGTTGGGAGCACGTGGTTTGCTCCAGTGAGGTAGTCTCCAAAAGCGACTGACGAGCTATCTCCCAGGAACACAGTTCCCGCCGTCGTCTGACTTTCCATGTCGCCTTGTGGATCATCCGTGAACAGCGCGAGGTGTTCGGCGGCGTAATCCTCGGCGAACCCCAGTGCCTCGTTCCGATCTCGAGCCAGGAGGCAGGCACCCTGGGAAGCGAGCGCTACCTCGACGATCTCTCTCCGGGGCGTACGCTTGATTTGCTTCTCCAACTCTGCTCGGACCGTCTCCAAGACTTCGGGCTGCCAGCTGATGACCGCGACCGCCGCCTCGGGATCATGTTCTGCTTGAGCGATTAGTTCGGCTGCCACCCGAGACGGATCGGCGGTAGAGTCTGCTACCAGGAGGACTTCCGAGGGGCCCGCCGGGGAGTCGATGCGAAGGTCTCCAGCGACCTGACATTTCGCTTCGGCAACCCACTGGTTACCCGGTCCTAAGACGGCATCCACCTGTGGGACGGTACGTGTTCCGTATGCCATCGCACCGATTGCTCCGGCGCCACCGAGCGCAAAGAGCCGAGTGGCCCCGCCGATCTCGCACGCAGCCAAGACTTCAGGCGGGGGCTCTCCCGAGGCACCGGGCGGTGAGCAAACGATAATCTCCCTCACACCAGCGGCCCTTGCGGGCACGACCCCCATGAGGACCGAGGATGGATAGGCTGCCCTTCCTCCCGGGGCGTAGACGCCGACTGCTCGAAGGGGGACGGAACGTCGCCCGAGCCGAACGCCAGATTCGACCTCTAGTGTCACTTCCGTCGGTATCTGCGCCGTGTGAAACGCTCGGATGTTCCGGGCGGCTCTCTTCCACCCTTCTCGGTTGCGCGCTTCCATCGAATCGAGAGCGGCTACCCATTTCGGCCGAGGGATTTCAAGTGTGGTGAGGGCGACGCCATCAAGCTCCTGGGCCATATCCAGAAGCGCCTCGTCTCCTTCCGACCGGACGCGGCCCAGGATACCACGAACGGTCTCCCGGAGGAGGGCCTCATCGGCTGGCCGGCGGTCGAGTAAGTGCGTGAGCTGACTCGGTGTGAGTTTCCCCAGCGTGCCCTCGACGGAGATCTTCATGGCATCAGGCGTTCGATTTGAGTGACTAGGATGCCCTCGGCTCCTAGTTCCTTCAGGCGGGCGATCGTCTGGTACACGGCATCGGCGTTGACCACCGCATGAACTGCGACCCAGGTGTCTTTGTCCAGAACGTCGACGATTGTCGGTCCGGAGATTCCGGGCAGAACCTGGCGCACTTCGTCCAGACGGTCACGGGGCACGTTGCTCATCAGGTATCGCTTCTTTCTTGCCCGAAGGACGGATTCGAGTGCTGCCACGAGTTCGTCCTTGGATCGTCTGGCATCCTTCACCTCAAGTGCGGCCTGGTTTCCGATCAGGAGTGCGGTCGATTCGAGGATCGTGCCGATCTCCTTCAGTCCGTTTACTCGGAGCGTCGAGCCCGTGGAGGCGAGGTCGACGATCACATCAGCGACCCCCAGGTGGGGTGCGATCTCCGCCGCTCCCGAGACCGAGACCACTTGAATCGGGATTTCCAGTGATTGGAAAAAGCGCCCCGCGAGGTTTGGGAAGGATGTTGCCACCCTAGCCCCGGCGACCAGCTGGGACGGTTCCTGAATCGCGCTTTCGTCTCGGACGCCTACGATGAGACGGCAGTGACCGAAGCCTAAGTCCAATAGCTCGCCCACCTCCGATCGGTGTGACTCCTCGACCAAGTCGCGCCCCGTGATTCCGAACTCCGCTGCTCCATCCGCCACGAACTCGGGGATGTCTTGGGCGCGCACGAAAATGGCTTGGAAATCCGATCCCAGTCGAGCTACGAGCGCTCGATCGGCCCGAAATTCCGGCTTCAGCCCTGCGAGCTCGAACAGCTCCAAGGCGCCATCGGCGAGTCTGCCTTTGTTCGGAAGTGCGATTCTCATCATCTGTCCGTTCTCATCGTTTGCTGGTAAGTATGTCGAGCCTCATGTTCAAAACCGAGGCAAAAAAAACACGACCCGTCCGATTTAAGGACGGGCCGCGGGGCTCAGTCGTGGGGCAACGCCAGACGTCAGGCGCGCACAGCGACCTCCACCCGCCCCGTCCGGGACCGGTGATGATTCGTGTGATGCGCGTGGCGTAGGTCGTTTCTCATGGCCTGGAAGCTACGTCGTGGGATTGGAGTGGTCAACGGCCAAGGCTCCCCGGGGCACTGACGCGACTGGTGTGCTCGACCTCGTCCGTTCTCCGGCTGACGTCAGCATTCAGGTCTTTTGAGTAGCTGAGGGTACGTCTACGTTATGAGACCCTGACTGTGCACGGACTTCCGGCGCAGCCACCCAAGAGTCTCCTTCCAGAAAGCAAATGTCGGCTCGCGATTCCAGTCGGTCACTTCCCACCAGCAGGGACTTCCTCAGGCAGATCATCGACCAGGATCTGGCCGATGGGAAATACGGTGGGAAGGTGGTCACTCGTTTTCCACCCGAGCCGAACGGTTACCTGCACGTCGGGCATGCCAAGTCGATCCTGCTGAACTTCGGAATCTCGAAGGAATATGGGGGCCAGTGTCATCTGCGGTTCGACGACACGAACCCGACCACCGAGGAGTCGGAGTACGTGCGGGCGATCCAGGAGGACGTGCGGTGGCTGGGTTTCGACTGGGGTGAACACCTCTATCACGCTGCCGACTACTTTGGGCAAATGTACGATTACGCAGAGGCCCTGATCAGGAAGGACAAGGCATACGTGGATTCTCAGACGGAAGAGGCGATCCGGAAGAGTCGAGGGACTGTGACGGAGCAGGGAATGCCGAGCCCCGACCGGGATCGTTCGGTGGAGGAGAATCTGGATCTCTTCCGCCGTATGCGTGCGGGGGACTTCACTGACGGGGAGCATGTCCTGCGGGCAAAGATCAACCTGGCATCGCCGAACATGTTGATGCGAGATCCCATCCTCTACAGGATTCGCCACGCTCGCCACCACCGAACTGGAGACAAGTGGTGCATCTATCCTCTCTATGACTACGCGCATTGTCTAGAGGATGCGATAGAGCGGGTCACCCATTCGCTCTGCACACTGGAGTTCGTCAACAACCGCGAGCTCTACGACTGGATCCTGGATGAGGTAGAGTTTGAGGAGCCCCGCCCCCACCAGTACGAGTTCGGCAAAGGGCTCTTGGATTATACCGTCACGAGTAAACGGAAGCTGCTCCGGCTTGTTGATGAGGGTTATGTCGAGGGGTGGGACGATCCCAGGATGCCGACCCTTGCGGCGTTGCGGAGGCGGGGTGTGCCTCCGGAGGCGCTGCTTGGCTTCTGGGACATGGTGGGAGTAGCGAGGACGGATGCCAGAATCGACATCGAGAGATTCGACTATGCGATCAGGGATGAACTGAACCAGAAGGCTCCGAGGGTGTTTGCGGTCCTTGATCCCTTGAAGGTGATACTGACAGACTGGCCGACCGGAAGAGTAGATGAGCTAGACGCGCCCTACTTTCCGCACGACGTACCTCTGGAAGGCTCTCGGGGGCTGCATTTTTCGGGCGAGTTGTACATAGAGCGAGAGGACTTCTCGGAAGCTCCACCTGCCGGGTTCCGGCGTCTCGTACCTGGTGGAGAGGTACGACTTCGGTACGGGTGCATCATCCGCTGCGAGCAGGTGATCAAGGATTCCGATGGTCGAGTGGTCGAGCTCAGATGTAGCCACGATCCCGAGACCTGGCATGGCACAGTTGGCAGAGGGCGGAAGGTTAAGGGGACGATCCATTGGGTGTCTGCCGTGCACGCAGTGCCCTGTGAGATCAGGCTCTACGACCGCCTCTTCAGCGTGCCCAATCCGGAGGCCGCTGCAGCTCGGGGAGAGACTGGTGACTTTACCGACTTTTTGAACCCTGAGTCCTTCCAGGTCAGGGAAGGAGCCCTCGTCGAACCTTCGGTGCTCAAGGATCCGCGTGGGACTCGGTACCAGTTCGAGAGGGTCGGCTACTTTTGGCGTGACCCCATTGATGATCTTTTGGAGCGTCCGGTATTCAATCGGATCGTCACACTTCGGGACACTTGGTCACGAATGACGTCAAAGTCGGAGGCCTCTGAAGCTGACGAAGACGCGTCGGAGCTCCCCACCCCGGCTGTGGCTGGGACGCGGCCAATCCTCGGGCCCAAAGTTCGTGCTCGTGCGGAGGAGATCAGGGCCCGGTTTGGACTCAGTCAGGTCGACGCGGAAATCTTGGCCAAGGATCCGGTTCGCATAAATTTCCTCGAAGCCGCAGTGCATGCATATCCCACTCGCGATGAAGTGTCTGACGTAGCAGTTCCGCTAGCGAATTGGATCATTAACGATCTGCCCCGAGTTCAGGGGAGCCGAGTGCTCGACGAGCTCCCCTTCGGCCCGGAAGAGTTGGCCAGGCTTGTCGAACTCGTCTCCAACGGCGTGATTTCTAGCCGAGCCGGCAGAGAAGTCCTCGAGGTCCTAGCGCAGGATGGGGGAGAGCCCGGAGATATCGTAGATCGATTGGACCTCAGTCAGATGAGTGATGTGGAGGTGCTCGGTCCCTTGATTGCAGAGGTCCTCGAGGAGCATCCGGGGAAGGTGCGGGAGTTCAGAGGGGGCAATCAGGCGTTGCTCGGGTTCTTCATGGGACAGGTGATGGGCCGAACGGGAGGGAAAGCGAATCCCGGGGTGGCGGGCGAACTGCTATCGCGACGGCTTACGGAAGATCAACTCGGATGAGAGAGGTGGGTTCCCTGCGAGGCATTAGGAATCGGAGACTCCGCAACCGAGCAGCATGCCCCCCGTTTCACCCATGATCCCCTCAGCCTCTATGCGAGACTGGAATGGCCCCGTGCGGACCCGGTACAGCCCGTTAGGGCTGGTGGTGATTCGCACTCCGTGGCCCTCGCGCTCAAGGCTACGGCGCAGGAGCTCGGCGTTGTCGCCATCCGAGAACGCTCCCACCTGAACCATCCAACAGCTCTGGGGAGATGGAGCGCTGACGATCGTCAGGCGGACTCGTGCTGTCCCCGGTCCTATCATTTCCAGCTCCCTGGCAGCCCGGCGTGAGAGATCCAGATTCCGCCCTCTTACGAATGGTCCGCGGTCGTTGACTCGCACCGTTGTAGTGTGTGCATTGTCGAGGTTGTCGACCTGCAGGACCGTGCCGAAAGGGAGAGTTCGGTGGGCGGCAGTCGAGGCCTCCATGTCATAGATTTCGCCGGATGCTGTCGCCCTTCCATGAAAGGGGACACCGTACCACGAAGCGACCCCTTCCTCTAGAAATCCTGTCTCCGGAATGGGTGCGGGCACGATGGGTGGCGGGGCGACCCGAGCGCATCCGAACGAGCCGATGGCAAGACCGGCAAGAGTCGCCCATAGGACGACCCTCCTGCTGTGCTTCTGGGACTGTCGAGAGCCGGGAAGGACCATGAGAAAGGGTGGATCTGTTCCGCCAAACAATCAAGGGCCACACGGAGCATGGACGAAACGAATCGGATCCAAGCCCCGAGCGAAGGGTACCTGCCATCTTGCCCTGCTTTGACTCGAGATCTCTGAAGGTCTCGAGGTCGCTCAAACTCCCTAGGATCACGGCCAACCGCTTTCCTCGAATGGATGACCGAATTCGCGTCCGAGGCGCTCGTCAGCACAACCTGAAGAATTTTGACCTGGACATCCCTCGGGGGGTCACCACCGTTATCACCGGACCGTCCGGTTCCGGGAAGTCTTCCCTTGCTCTGGATACGCTGTTCGCAGAAGGTCAGCGACGCTACGTGGAGTCGTTGTCCACTTATGCGAAGCAGTTCCTCGATCGCATGGAGAAGCCGGACGTCGACTCCGTAGAGGGGATCTCACCTGCGGTGTCGATTGAGCAGAAGAACCCCACGAAGACGAGCCGCTCTACCGTCGGTACGGCCACGGAGGTCTACGACTATCTTCGTCTCATGTTCGCGAGGGTCGGACGCACTCACTGTCCCGAATGCGATCGCCAAGTCAAGCCGGACACGGTGAGTAGCGTCGTCGATCGTGTCCTTTCTCTGCCGGCGGGGATCCGTATGATGGTCACCTTCCCACTGCCTCGGAGCCGGGAAACGACCCACCGTGCTCTGGCTGAGAACCTCCGATCTTTGGGGTTCATACGTCTTCTCGCTGACGGGGCCCCAGTGGACCTCGGTGTGGATGGGGCTGAGGAGGTCGAAGCCCTGGGTTTAGACCTAAGCCAGGCGGATGAGATCGTAGTCGTGGTGGACCGATTGAAGGTTGACGAGAAGACCCGGGATCGCCTTGCGGATTCAGTGGGGACTGCGTTTGGGGAGGGGGAAGGAGAGGTAGTGATCCTTCTCCCCAACGTTTCGCCCTATCGGCTTGCCTTCACAGAGCGGTTCAGGTGTCCTGAGCATCCTGAGGTGGAATTCCCCGAGCCGACGCCACAGCTCTTCTCGTTTAACTCGCCCTATGGATCGTGTCCAAAGTGCACGGGCTTTGGGGCTACGCTGGAGTACGACGAGGAGTTGATCGTACCGACGCCTTCACGTTCCCTGGACGAGGGGGCGGTGGACCCGTGGAGTAAGCCTCGATACAAGAGGGAGCGTGCCCAGCTTCGTCACTTCGCTGATGTCCAAGGAGTATCTCGCAGCGTTCCGTGGTTAGAGATCCCCTCAGACTTCCGAAAAGCTGTGGTCTACGGAGCTCCAGCAGGAAAGGGTAGGTTGGGCGGCCCTGCTTTCCGGGGCGTGATTCCCTTTCTCAGATCCAGGGAGAGGAAGCGGTACAAGCAGTACATCCGGGTCTTCTTACGGAAGTATCAGAGCCCCCAGGTCTGTGACGAGTGTTGGGGTGGGCGGCTTCGATCCGCGGCCCTTAATGTTCGGTTGAACCGGAAGAACACCTCCGAGGCGTGCCTCATGCCGCTCGAGGATCTCGCTCTCTGGCTGGAGGGTCTCGAGCTATCCGAAGCGGAGGGGAAGATTGCCGAGACCATTCTACGAGAAGTCAGGTCGCGAGTGAGGTTCCTGGTGGATGTAGGCCTCGGGTACCTGACTCTGGATCGCCAGACCCGGACCTTGTCTGGGGGGGAGGCGCAGCGGATCAATCTGGCAAACTCTCTGGGTTCTCAGTTGGTCAACACGATCTACGTTCTAGACGAGCCTTCGATCGGCCTTCACCCGAGGGATACGGATGCACTCCTCCGGCTCCTCGGTAGACTGCGTGACTTAGGCAACACAGTCATCGTAGTGGAGCATGACCTGCAGGCCATTCGCTCGGCGGATCACGTAGTCGAGCTCGGTCCTGGCTCGGGAGAGAGAGGAGGTGAGGTGGTGTTCGAAGGACCACCTGAAGCGCTGGCCGAGGCGGACACGGCTACCGGGCGGTACCTCTCAGGGCGATCCGAGGTGCCGGTACCCAAGCGGCGTCGGACAAACCGTGATGTGCAACTCCGCATCAAGAACGCTACCCTCCACAACGTTTCGGGAGTTGATCTGGACCTTCCGCTGGGCTCCCTGATTGCCGTTACTGGTGTTTCCGGATCAGGGAAGTCAACACTGGTGCACGACATCCTCTACCGAGCCCTAGAGAAGGAGCTAGACGGCGACGAGACGTCTGCGAAGCAGCACCTCGGTGAAGCCGTGGGGACGTACGATGAGCTGGAGGGTGTGGGGCACCTAGAGGCTGTTGTGCTGGTCGATCAGTCTCCGATTGGTCGCACGCCACGCTCGAATCCGGTTACTTACATCAGGGCGTGGGACGAGGCTCGACGGATCTTTGCGAACCAGCCACTCTCACAAGAGCGAGGGTATCAGGCCCGGAATTTTTCCTTCAACGTCCGGGGAGGAAGGTGCGAGGCGTGCAAGGGAGCCGGTCAGATCGAGGTGGAGATGGTCTTCATGGCGGATGTCTATGTGCCATGCGACGTTTGTCAGGGTCGCAGGTTCAAGCGCGAAGTACTCGACGTGAAGGTGAAGGGACGCACTATCGCCGACATACTGAAGATGACGGTAGATGAGGCCGTGCGTTTTTTTGCACGGGAGCGCCGACTGGGACAAGCCCTTTGGCATCTGCAGCGGGTCGGCTTGGGATATCTCCGGTTGGGCCAGGCGGCCACTACTCTATCGGGGGGAGAGGCCCAGAGGCTAAAAATTGCCCGTGAGCTTGCGGGGGCTAGGGGAAAGAAGGGAAGGAAGCTCTACATTTTGGATGAACCCACCACCGGGCTGTCCGGAGAGGACGTGAGGAAGCTCTTGGACGTGCTTGACCGGCTGATTCAGACAGGGAACACCGTTCTCGTGATCGAGCACAACCTGGAGATGATCAAGTGTGCGGATTGGGTGATTGAGATGGGCCCCGGAGCCGGAGTTCAGGGGGGACGGATTGTGGCCGCAGGAACCCCGGAGGATGTTGCGCAGGAGGTCCACGCGGCGACTGCACCCTTCCTTCGGGAGGCTTTGGGAAACCCCTCTCCTAACTAGCTGAGATCTGGAGAGGTCCGTGGGGAGCGGGCATTAGCGTTTTGGGGCTCCGTCGAACCCACCAGGAAGCGATCAATCTCTCGCGCGGCACCGCGGCCTTCATTGATCCCCCAAACCACGAGCGATTGACCCCGCCGACAGTCCCCGGCCGTAAAAACACCGGGCACGGAAGTTTGAAAATCACCGTGCTCAGCCGAATAATTTGATCGGGCATCGAAATTGATATTCAAAGCCTGTGCGACGTAGGACTCCGGGCCCAGGAATCCCATCGCTAGTAACACCAGGTCACCTTCCAGAATCCTTTCGCTACCTTCGATCTCGGACATCTTCCAACGTCCGGCGCTGTTTGTCCAATCAACTTCGACAATTTTCAGTGCTCTTACGTTTCCATTCCCATCATCGATGAACTCCTTGGTGGCGACGCTGCAGGTCCGTGGATCGCTGCCAAATTCCACGATACATTCCTCATGGCCGTAGTCAGTACGCAGAATGAGGGGCCACTCCGGCCACGGATTGTCCGTCGCGCGCTCGTCCGGAGGCTCCTGCAGCAGTTCGAGATTCACGAGACTGGTGCACCCATGTCTCATTGCCGTACCGATACAGTCGGTACCGGTGTCCCCTCCGCCGATCACAATGACCCGTTTGTCTTTCGCATCGATATACCGGCCATCCTCCAGATTACTGTCCAGCAGACTCCGGGTCGTCACAGTCAGAAAATCCATCGCGAAATGAATCCCGCTCAGCTCTCTACCCGGAATCGTCAAATCTCTTGGAACGGTCGCCCCAGTGGCTAGTAGCATTGCATCATGGTCAGCGATGAGTTTTTCCACATCGACGGTCCGCCCTACATCTGCGCCGGTAACAAATTTGATGCCGGCGTCTCGGAGCAGGTTGATACGCCGGTCAACGATCTGCTTATCCAGTTTCATGTTTGGAATGCCATACATCAACAATCCGCCGATTCGGTCCTCACGTTCGTAGACCGTCACACTATGCCCAACTTTGTTCAGTTGATCCGCTGCCGTTAACCCGGCCGGGCCAGAACCCACGATCACAACCTTCTTACCTGTCCGCTCACCCGGCTGCTCGGACTTCACCCAACCTTCGGCAAAACCGCGGTCGATGATCGCATTCTCAATGTTCTTGATCGTGACTGGTGGCTCGTTAATGCCGAGGACGCAGGAACCCTCGCAGGGTGCGGGACAAGTGCGACCAGTGAATTCCGGAAAATTATTTGTCTTTTGCAGACGTTCGAGCGCTTCTTGCCATTGGTCACGATATACAAGGTCGTTCCACTCGGGAATCAGGTTGTCGATCGGACAACCTGGTTCCGCCTGGCAGAATGGCACACCGCAGTCCATACACCGAGCGCCCTGAATTTTGAGCTGTGCGGTATCGTGTTCGGTGTAAACTTCGTCGAAATCAGCAATACGCTCGGCCGCATCCCGACAGGGTACCGTTCGGCGCGGATATTCCATGAAACCTGTGGACTTGCCCATGATCTACCCTCTCAACGCCCTCATTCTTAGGGCCTGCTCTTCGTGCTGGAGGGACATGACCGACTCATCATGCCGCTGTCGCTCCGCATACACGTACTTGTAATCTGATCCGCGTTTGCCGCGGAGTCGGCTCCCCCGAATCTGGTCGCCTTGATTCGAGCGGGTTGATGCTGCCGATCCTGTCATCCATATACCAACATCCGAGTCCCGCCACGATCGCCCGAGTTCTCTCGGCAAGGATACGAAGGTAATTGACGACATGTTGCGCCGCGTTCGAACTAGAGAAAGCCTTGGTGCTTATCCATCGATCGTGATTCGTCCGTCATGTCACAGGGATGCGCCGGACGGAGATCCGCGGAGGACGAGGCGATGAACGGTCACTTTCGGGCTTCGCCCTCCGTTCCAACACCTTCTTGTAGTCCGTGGGGATCACCCTGACGAACTCGGCGAGATGGCTCTCCCATTCGTTCAGGATTGCTTGTCCACGGGTCGACCCAGTGAACTGAACGTGGGCCTCGATTAGACGCTTTAGCTCCCACTCATCGGTCTTCATCTTTCGTGAGAATCTGGCGAAGCGGTCCAGCTCTACGAGGTCCTGGTTGCAGTGGACCGAGAACTCTCCCATTGGATCCCAGACGTAGGCGATTCCTCCGCTCATTCCGGCCGCGAAGTTTCGGCCCGTCGGCCCCAGGATCACCGCTCGTCCACCCGTCATGTACTCGCAGCCGTGCGCGCCCACGCCTTCGACCACAGCGGAGGCGCCTGAATTCCGCACGCAGAAGCGCTCACCAGCAATTCCCCGGAAGAAAGCTTCACCGCTCGTCGCGCCGTAGAGTGCAACGTTCCCGATAATCACGTTCTCCTCGGCCAGGAACGTCGATTCTGGTGGGGGTCGGACTACCAGGCGACCTCCGGACAGTCCCTTCCCGACGTAGTCGTTTGCGTCCCCCACCAATTCCAGCGTTATGCCACGGGCAAGCCACGCTCCGAGACTCTGGCCTGCTGATCCGGTGAATCGTAGACGGATCGTGTCGTCGGATAGTCCCCTTGGGCCGTGTTTCCGGACGATGTGGTTGCTAAGCAGTGTACCCAACGTCCGGTCCACGTTTCGAACCGGCATTTCAATGGTTACCGGCTCCCGGTCCTCAAGCGCTGGACGCGCCCGGAGGATGAGCTCCTGATCGAGGATCTGTTCGAGGTGATGGGCCTGGTCCCGGCTCTTGATTACGGAGGCCCCGGGGTGTGTCGGGACCGCCGGAGTCAATAGGGCGCTGAAGTCGAATGTCACCGCTGGGCCGGTTTCCAGTTGCCTCGGCACGAGCAGGTCACACCGACCGACGGCATCATGTAGGCGTCGAAAGCCGAGATGTGCCAAGATCTCTCGGACTTCTTCTGCTACTAGAAAGAGATAGTTGATCACATGTTCAGGCGTTCCGGTGAACCGAGCTCTAAGTACAGGATCCTGAGTCGTGACTCCAACCGGACAGGTATTAAGGTGGCATTTGCGCATCATAATGCAACCCATCGCGATGAGAGGCGCCGTTGAG
>CAZJIM010000029.1:0-26785 GCA_964546115.1 uncultured Gemmatimonadaceae bacterium
ACATATATATCACCATTCGTTGGTCGCCTGGACGACATCGGGCATGACGGAATGGAGATCGTGAGGGATATCCGGCAGGTGTACGACGAATACGACCTGGACACGGAGATCCTCGCGGCTTCGCTCCGGCACCCGGGTCATGTGCTCGAGGCGATGCTCATCGGGGCAGATTGCGCGACCCTTCCTCCCAAAGTCCTGTATCAGTTGATGAAACATCCACTCACCGACAGGGGACTCGAGGCGTTCCTCTTAGACTGGAAAACTCTGGGAAAAGAGATCTGAGCAGGATACGACCATGAAGGTACATGTTCGCACTCTTTACTTCGAACGTAACCGGGGGTACGCCGCCCGGGACTTCGTTCTCGGCCGATGAGGTCCGAGGGGAAGCACACGCACTCCTTCTTTGAGACCGCCAAGTGACTCACAGCGCTCTTGACGCCTACGTCCACCCTCTCACTGAGCGGTACGCGTCCAGTGAGATGCAGCGCATCTTCTCCCCCAACCGTCGGTTCGGAATCTGGCGACGGCTCTGGCTGGTGTTGGCCGAGTGTCAGAGTGAACTGGGGCTCCCGATCCCTGACTTAGCCCTCGAGGAGATGCGACTTGGGCTGGACAATCTTGACCTCGTAAAAGCAGCAGCATACACACAGAGGTACAGTCGCGGCGTCTTGGCGCACGTCCTCTTCAGCGGGGACGTCGCGCCCTCCGCCCGCGGGATCATTCATCTCGGTGCCACCTCTGCCTTCATTGGTGACAACGCCGACTTGATCCTCCACAGAGACGCACTCACTCTCATCAGAGCACGAGTCGTGCGAACGATCCGGGAGCTGACAAACTTCGCTCGCGAGCATCGAACTGTCCCGACACTCGGCTATACGCACTTCCAACCGGCACAGGCCACAACGATCGGGAAGCGCGCCACATTGTGGATCCAGGACCTCGTGTTAGATGTGGAGGAGTTGGACTTCCGGTTGAAATCTCTGAGGTTCCGTGGGGCCAAGGGCACAACGGGAACTCAGGCCTCTTTCCTGCAGCTCTTCCACGGCGATCACGATAAGGTTGAGGAGCTGGACCGGATGGTCGCCGAGCGGATGGGATTCGAGAAAAGTTACGGGGTTAGCGGACAGACCTATCCCCGAAAGGTGGATGCAGGTATCGCAGGGACCCTATCGTGCACTGCCGCTTCCCTCTCGAAATTCGGTCACGATCTTCGCCTTCTAGCTCACCTTCAGGAGGTCGAAGAGCCATTCGAGGAGGAGCAAATTGGCTCCTCTGCAATGCCCTATAAACGCAATCCGATGCGTGCAGAGCGGATCTGTGCTCTCGCCCGCCACGTGATCACGCTCTCCCAGGATCCCGCCATGACAGCAGCCTCACAATGGCTGGAGCGGACCCTGGACGATTCGGCAAACCGACGTCTCTCAATTCCTGATGCCTTCCTGACCCTAGATGGGGCCTTGGTTCTTGCCGAGAACGTCGCTTCTCGACTTGAGGTCCAGCTGAATGTCGTCGTTCGGAACCTTGAGGTACACCTGCCGTTCATGGCCATGGAGACCGTACTCCTGCGTGCCGTCGAAACCGGGGGGGGAGACCGGCAAGTACTCCACGAGAAAATCCGTCGTCACGCCTTCGCCGCGGCCGAGTTGATCAAGAGTGGAGAAGACAACGATCTCGTGGAGAGAGTCGCGGGAGACGAAGCATTTGGAATCGACAAGCCAACCCTCCGCGCAATTCTTGAGCCTTCACAATTCGTAGGCAGAGCGCCGGAGCAGGTCGATCGGTTCCTCAAGGAGTGGGTGCAGCCCGTACTCTCCCGTTTAGGCCCTGAGGCGGACCGACTGGTGGGAGTACCCAATGTGCGTGTCTAAGAACATATCCCAACAGTCTCCCCTATTTCGGTCGGACCTCCCTCTCCCCCTCCTCCACCGGGGAAAGGTTCGAGAGATGTATGAGGCTGGCCCGGACCTCCTCCTCATGGTCGCGTCGGATCGCGTGTCGGCTTTTGATGTCGTTCTACCCCAACCCATTCCCCGAAAGGGAGAGGTCCTCACCCTTCTGACCGCCTGGTGGCTTGACCATCTCAGTGGTGTGGTTGAGCACCACCTGGTGTCTGCAGATCCGAAAGTGATCGCGGAGCAGGTTCCCGCATTGTCCAACGCGCCTGATGGGTGGGCCCGCCGATCGCTACTTGTAAGACGGACGCAGCCGCTCCCCATCGAGTGTGTGGTACGGGGATACTTGACAGGCTCCGCATGGCGTGAATATGTAGCGAGAGGCACTCTGGCAGGGGAGGCGCTCCCTCAGAATCTGGCCGAGAGCCAGGAGCTCCGGCCACCCATCTTTTCTCCGGCAACCAAAGTCGATGACGGACATGATGAGAACATCCCGTTCTCTGGGGTCGTCGATCGACTCGGGGAAGTTCAGGCTAAGCGGCTCAGGGATCTGTCCCTCGAGATCTACGAGTTCGGCAGGATGAAGGCTGCTTCCAGAAGAATCCTTCTCGCCGACACGAAGTTCGAATTTGGTGAAGCGGACGACAACAAACTGCTCCTGATCGACGAGGTACTCACTCCAGATTCGTCTCGATACTGGCCAGCAGAGAGCTGGCACCCCGGGGCAACTCCCCCCTCCCTTGATAAGCAACCGATCCGCAACTGGCTCTCCGCGTTACCGGATTGGGATCGGACACCTCCTCCCCCGGACCTTGACCCCTCGGTCATCCGGGCCGCGACCGACCGATACCTGGAAATCTTCAAGCGCCTTACGGGAACCGAGCTAGACGAATACGTGCCGCCCACCTTCTCGACCGATGTTAACACCTCATGACCACGACTAGGGGAGTACGACCCAAGCGCGGGAGACTCCAGCGCGGAATTATTATCCTCCCTTCGGCGTTCACCATCGGAAATCTCTTTCTCGGGGTATACGCTATGGTCTCGGCAGCGCGAGGAGATTTCGAGTGGGCATCCTGGTCAATTGTTCTGGCAGCACTCCTCGACATGCTGGATGGACGCATCGCCAGGTTCACCGCAACGGGTTCGCGATTCGGTGCGGAGCTGGACTCTTTGGTGGACGCGATCTCCTTCGGGGTTGCACCCGCCTTCGTCATCTACGAGCTCTTTTTCGCCGACCAGCCTTGGAGCTGGATTCTGTCATTCCTGTACGTCACCGCGGGGGTGATTCGCCTAGCACGGTTCAACGTTGAGCAGGGTGGACACGCGAAGCGAAGCTTCCACGGACTCCCCTCGCCGACAGCCGGAATGATACTGGCCACTATATACC
The DNA here is from genome assembly GCA_964546115.1 of uncultured Gemmatimonadaceae bacterium. Taxonomy (GTDB): domain Bacteria; phylum Gemmatimonadota; class Gemmatimonadetes; order Longimicrobiales; family Gaopeijiaceae; genus JAAXGI01. The sequence continues at coordinate 3,283 of CAZJIM010000029.1, forward strand.
CGTTCTTCACAGCGCCGGCGGTGGCCCCGACAATGGACGGGCTGCCTTCGACCCAAGCGGTCGGCATACTGATGATCGCCCTCGCGGTGCTTATGCTCAGCCACATCCCATATCCACTTGTCCCTAAGCTCTCTTTGCGGAATCCACGCGCGACCGCAGGCTCGCTCTTCCTCGCGGCCTGTGGGGCAACGGCCCTGACGATCCCCGAGTATTTCATCTTCCCCTTCCTCTGCCTATACACGCTTTGGGGTGTGACACGTAGCACTTTTCTTGGCTTGGCAGAACGCCTCCCCGAACAGGACCCGCTCCTTGATGAAGACCAGGAAGATGAGGGAGGGGCTGAGGTGCGGGTGGTGGACTATGGAGAGATCGCCCCAACCCGTTATCCTTCGCCTGAAGCGCTCCCCCCTGACCTCCAGACCCCCGAACCCGAACCGACTCTAAACGAAGACGCCAAGGAGAGCACGTGACCAGTTTCCACCTAGAAATCCGCGTTAAACCGCGCCCTGGCCTTCTCGACCCGGAAGGAAAGGCAGTCCATCATGCCCTTGAGTCCCTCGGATTTCCAGGGATCTCTGAAGTCCGAGTCGGAAAAGTCATTGATGTAGACGTCAAGGCGGAAAGCCAGCCCGTCGCGATCGACCGGGCTTCCGAAATGTGCAGAAAGCTCCTGGCCAACCCTGTCACCGAGGATTTCCAGGTTACGGTCCTACCCGAGCTGGATCTCTCGACGGAAATAGCATGAAGGTGGCGGTCATCACTTTTCCCGGCTCCAACTGCGATTACGACTGCTATAAAGCTCTGCAACTATTTCCGGAATTTGAGCCCTCATTCATCTGGCACCGCGAGCAGGACCTTGGGAAAGTGGATGCCGTTTTTTTACCGGGTGGATTCGCGCACGGTGATTACCTTCGGGCGGGAGCTATTGCCCGGTTCTCACCGGTAATGCCAGCTGTGGGCACTTTCGCTCGTGAGGGAGGCATTGTCGCTGGAATTTGCAACGGGTTCCAGGTGCTCTGTGAGAGTGGACTCCTTCCAGGCGCGCTCCTCAGGAATGACACCCTCCGGTTTCGGAGCCACGATGTCTACATTCGGGTCGAGACGGTGGGCACTCCCTTCACGACGGAGTATGAGAAGGATCAGGTTCTTCGAATGCCGATTGCCCATGGAGAAGGAGGCTACTACGCCGACGCCAAAACACTCGCCGACCTCGAGGATGAGGATCGGATCGCATTCCGATATGTGACACCTGAAGGCGATCTCAGCCCTGAGGCCAATCCCAACGGATCCGCTCACGCCATCGCGGGGATCGTGAACCAGGGCCGGAACGTACTGGGGATGATGCCCCACCCAGAGCGGGCAGTCGAGATACTCCTCGGCTCCACGGATGGCCGAGGAATCTTCGAGTCCATGACCACCACGCTCCGAGGAGTGGTGGCGTGAGTGAACACCAGACCATGGTACTCGATAGCCGGCCCGGAGAACCGGACGTCACTCCCCAGCTGGTTGCGGAGCATGGCCTGTCTGAAGATGAATACGACCTCATTCTCGGGATTCTGGGACGAGCACCAACCTTTACCGAGTTGGGGATCTTCTCTGCAATGTGGTCGGAGCACTGCGGATACAAGAACTCCAAGCGACTCCTAAAGCTCCTCCCGACGGAGGCACCCTGGGTCATCCAAGGTCCCGGGGAAAACGCAGGGGTCATCGACATCGGGGACGGCCTGGCACTAGCCTTCAAGGTCGAATCCCACAATCACCCCTCAGCCGTCGAACCGTACCAGGGCGCAGCAACTGGAGTTGGGGGAATCCTCCGAGACATCTTCACGATGGGTGCCCGTCCAGTGGCTATCTTGGATTCGCTCCGTTTTGGAGATCTGGATTCCCCTCGGGTTCGCTACCTCTTCTCTGGTGTCGTACGTGGGATCGGAGACTACGGGAACTGCGTCGGAATTCCAAACATCGGCGGCGAGGTATTCTTCGACCAGACATATGAGGGAAACCCACTCGTAAACGCCATGTGTCTTGGTATCTTGAAGAAGGATGAGATCATCCGAGGAGAGGCTTCGGGGACAGGAAACACCCTCATGGCTGTTGGCGCCCGTACCGGTCGCGACGGGATTCATGGTGCAACCTTCGCATCCGAAGAGCTTGCGGAAGACTCAGACGAGTCGAGCCGTCCGAGGGTCCAGGTGGGAGATCCGTTCACCGAAAAGCTCCTCCTCGAGGCTTCGCTTGAGCTCATTAAAAGCGGCCACATCGTTGGGATACAGGACATGGGAGCCGCCGGGCTGACTTCCTCAGCAGCCGAGATGGCCGGACGCTCGGGGAGCGGGGTAGAGTTCGATGTCTCCAGCGTCCCGGTGCGAGAGTCAGGGATGACCCCCTACGAGATTCTGCTCTCCGAGTCCCAGGAGCGGATGTTGGTGGTCGCGAAGAGTGGCCACGAACCGGAAGTTCGTCAGATTTTGGAGAAATGGGAGCTTGGGGCAGAACCCATCGGTTGTGTCACGGATGACGGTCAGTTTCGCGTTCTAGAAAACGGAACCGTCGTGGCAGATCTCCCGGCCCTCCCTCTCACTGAAGGATGCCCAACATATGAGTATGATGTGGAGGAAGACCATGAAATAATTGCCCTTAGATCTTTTGATATGACTCATATTCTCAAGAGAAAAGGCGATTTTTCCACACAGTTTCTGGACCTCCTTGGATCGCCAAATGTCGCATCGAAAGCCTGGATCTATGAACAGTATGATACAACAGTGCGAACAAACACCATTATGGGACCCGGTGGCGACGCTGGAGTCATCCGGCTCCGAGGGAGCCGACGAGGACTTGCAGCTACGATGGACTGCAATGGCCGCTACTGTTACTTGGATCCGAGACAGGGCGCGAAGGCAGCGGTGGCTGAAGCAGCCAGAAACTTAGTCTGCGTAGGAGCCGTTCCAACCGCAGTAACGAATTGTTTGAACTTTGGGAACCCACTGAAGCCGTCGAACTACTTCCAGCTCAGAGAAGCAGTGCTGGGTATGGCCGAGGCCTGCGCATACTTCGAGACTCCTGTTACGGGAGGAAACGTCTCACTCTATAACGAGACGGGCGGACAGGTCGTCTACCCGACCCCGGTGATAGGGATGGTGGGAATCCTGGAGGATGTATCACGTGCGCTGGGCCACTCCTTCACTCAAGAAGGAGACTTGATCCTTCTCCTGGGGGAGAACCGGGAGGAGATCGGAGGATCGGAATACCTCTACCGTAACGAGGGAGTCGTGGCGGGGTCCCCACCGCTAGTCGACCTAGCGGCCGAACGGCAGCTTCAAAGGGCTACTCTATCACTCCACGAAGAGGGGGTCCTGCACTCAGCTCATGACTGTGCCGAGGGAGGGCTCGCCTGCGCTCTCGCAGAATCGGCATTGAGCGGCCCCAAGGGCCCCTGGGGAGTCGAGGTGGAGCTCAACGAACCCCTGGCACCAGCCGCGCTACTGTTCGGAGAGACCCAAGGACGCGTGCTCGTCTCTTGTGACAGGGGCGACGCCGACCGGGTACTCGGGGTGGCAGAAAAACATCAGGTGCCCACGTCTGTTATCGGTTCGGTCCAGGCCCGGTCGGGTACGTTTTCGATTGTATTACCGCTCGGGTTCATTCGAGTCAGGTCGGGGGAGATGGCCCGTCGCTATCGGGAGGCTATCCCGGCCATCATGGAAGCTGGCCAGCCGTGACAAGACTCCCCAATGCACCGGAGGGAAGGGCGAAGGACATCCTGATCTCCTCACTGGAAGAGTTGCCGCAAGAGGAGTGCGGGGTCTTCGGGATCACAGGCGTTAATAAACCCGCGGAATCTACCTTTCTGGGCCTGTATGCCCTCCAACACAGAGGTCAGGAGTCTGCGGGCATCTGCGTCATAAATGAGGACGGCGTGGCTCGGGTACGCAAGGGAACCGGGCTTGTGGCAGACGTCTTCTCTGCGACCGACTTGAATTCTTTCGTCGGAACAAGTGCAGTGGGGCACGTTCGATACTCTACCGCAGGAGGTAGTCGCCCTCAGAATGCCCAGCCGATTGTTGTCCGCTATTCGCGCGGTGATCTCTCCGTCGCACACAATGGTAACCTGACCAACGCCCAGGAATTGAGGCAGGCCCTGGTGGAAGAGGGAGCACTCTTCCAGACCACCTCAGATTCTGAGGTGATCGTGCACCTCATTGCTCGTTCCAGGAAAGAAACAATCGCATCCCAGATACACGATGCACTCGGCCAGCTGGAAGGGGCATTCTCCGCCGTGATATCGGTAGGTGATACGCTCTTTGCGGTTGCCGACCCAAGGGGGTTTCGACCGCTGGTACTCGGACGGAAGGAAAGTGGTCACGTCGTCGCGTCGGAAACGTGTGCGCTCGATATCATTTCGGCAAAGTACGTCAGAGATATCCGCCCCGGGGAGATCCTTCGGCTTTGCGGTAAGGAAATCGAATCGTTGAACGAGCTCAAACCCGCGCCGACGGTCTCCCCGTGCGTGTTTGAGCTTGTCTATTTCGCCCGACCGGACTCGCACATCTGGGGAGTCGCGGTCGATCGAGCCCGGAAAGCCTTTGGGCGTCGTCTTGCTCAGGAGCACCTCGTCGATGCTGACTGCGTAATCTCCGTCCCGGACTCTGCCAACTCCGCAGCCCTTGGATATGCTGAGGAGAGCGGCATTCCCTTCGAGCTAGGTCTTCTGCGAAACCACTACGTGGGAAGGACCTTTATTAGACCTTCTCAGGCGGACCGAGATTTTGGAGCCCGGATCAAGTACAACCCAGTGAGGGAGATCGTCGAGGGGCGACGCGTGGTTATCGTCGACGACTCTCTGGTCAGGGGAACCACCTCCACATCCCTGGTGAAATTCCTCGTCGAGGCAGGAGCAAAAGAGGTTCACTTTCGTATCGCGAGCCCGCCCGTGAGGTTCCCTTGCTTTTATGGGATCGACATGCCGTCAAAGGAGGAGCTGATCGGCTCCTCGAGGACAGTGGACGAAATTGGACAGATCCTTGGGGTGACGTCTCTTGGGTATCTATCTCTAGAGGGGATGCTAGCAGCGGTAGAGGAATTCGGACCGTTCTGCGACGCTTGCTTCTCCGGTGACTACTCCGCGCCACTCGTAGACTTAGAGAAAGGACTCGTAGCGATCCAGACACCCCCTGGATGCTGACTGCAGCCCCCCAGACTTATGCAGAGATTCCCCGGTACCGGCCTTCCACCCTGACAGATGTGAGATCAAGCGTCTGGAGAGTATTTTCTCCCCTGTCCACTCCAACAGCAACAGGAAAGCGTTCGACGTCAATCACTCTCCGGCAATCTCCGCCTCTGTTCCAGGTGCCAGGAAGCTCTCCACAGTGTCAACGAGGTCTGCCGATCCAATGAAGAGGGGGGTCCGTTGGTGCAATTCGGATGGGCGGATGTCCAAGATTTCCCTCCGCCCATCCGACGCGCGCCCCCCTGCTGCTTCGACAATCAGGGCGAGCGGCGCGGCCTCGTACAAGAGGCGAAGCTTTCCCATTGAGTTCTTCGAGTCTGCGGGGTAGAGGAAGATCCCACCTCGCAACAAGGTCCGGTGGAAGTCGGCGACCAGTGATCCTATGTACCTGGACGAGAGAACGCCGAGTGGCGAAGAGCCAGCCCCGGACTTGAGATGTTCGACCAAGTTCTTCACTCTGGCATCCCATTTCGGAGCATTGGCTTCATTCACTGAGTACGGTCGGAGCGAAGCCTCCGGAATCTGAATATCCGGGTGACTCAGGATGAACTCACCTATGGAAGGATCCAGAGTGAACCCATGCACCCCACTTCCCGAAGTATAGACCATCATGGTCGAGGAACCGTACACGACATAACCCGCTGCCAGCTGATTCCGTCCGGGCTGTAGGCAGTCTTCCAAGCTCCCCCGCTTCTCCCCTGAGACCTGTGAGTAGATCGCGAAAATCGTTCCTATAGGAGCGTTTACATCAATGTTAGAGGAACCATCCAGAGGGTCAAACACCAAGACGTAGTCTCCAGCGGGAAACTTTTCCGGAATTGGAATGACGTCCTCTTGCTCCTCCGATACCATGCAGCAGAGGTGTCCAGTATGGTCCATCGCACGGCAGATCACTTCCTGGGCGAAAACGTCAAGCTTCTCTACGGCCTCTCCCTGGATGTTCTGGCGTCCAGTACCCCCGAGGATGTCTACCAGCCCCGCAATGTTCACCTGATGGGAGATGACCTTTGCCGCCAACGCCATGTCCGTGAGAATGTTACTGAACACCCCGCGAGTCTGCGGATGCTTACGCTCCTCTTCGATGATGTGACGACCGATCGTGACAATCTTCGTATCGGGCATACCGGATCGATTGGTATAGGGGTTGGGCTAAAAAGCTGTAGTTTTTTGATTGCCTCTCTAGGGACCATAGTACCCCGGGGGGAGGGGCGAGTGGAAGGGGACCCTTCGTTCGAGCTTCTGCTATGAGGAACCGGCCTCCACTCTTCCATCAGAGAGGATCGCTAACTGGATGTCCCCGTAGCGATCCGTCCAACACACTGTTGCTCCCACCTTGTCAGGACAATCGATGACCACTGCGACCACTGCATGTGAAGGTCTAAAGCGATTCCCGCGGCATGGGCTAACGCAAGCCGCGCGAACGGGAGAAGCTAGCAGCTCAGCCAACCACCACCTCTATGAACGAGTTGAGCCTCACCTTGGGGTCAGGGTCAACCTTTTAGTCTTCAAGAGGTTCGACTTAGGACCGCACACCCAAATCAGGGGGCTTCATCCTCTTCGGGAGGGGAGGCAAACAGATCCCGCTGACTCCGGTCTACACGTTGGCGTTCTTTCCAGTCTTCATCCTCTAGGCGATCTCGGAGAAAGCTCCGCACCTTCAGGTCCGCATGGATGCCCGCCACCAACATGACCAGCATCCCTACAAACAGGCTCCCAAACGCCACATAGGTCAGCGGAACGCGCTCGAAGGTGAGGATCCCAAGGTTCAGTGGGACCCATTCCGCGCTATTCCCGCGAGCGAACAGTATCACAAGGAAGAGAACCACCAGGACGATCACGGCCCCAGTGAAACGACTCATGTGGTCGCTACCAAGGTCACAGCCTCTCTGAGCTCCCCGGAGAATGTCGCTCCCGAGGTGCCCGTCAACTCGACGGCGGCGTATTCCCCGATCCTCTTCTCCTCCTGAGGAAATGCGACAACCTTGTTTCTACGAGTCCGCCCCCGAAGCTGACCGGGGTTACGCGCCACATGCTCGATCAGGACTTCCTCAACTCGGCCGATCTCCCGCCGGTTGATCTCGCCCTGAACTCGACGAGCCACTCTAATGAGCGTTTCGAGCCGGGCCTGTGCCACATCGTCGGGAAGGAAGTCCTCGGAGGGAAACCGGGTGGCCGGAGTGCCCTCGCGGATTGAGTACTTGTAAGTGAACGCTTCATCGAACCGTACGGTACGCATGATCTCTAGCGTCTTCTCGAACTCAGCCTCTGTCTCCCCGGGGAATCCAACAATGATATCAGTCGAAAGCGCAACATCGGGGACTACCCTACGCACCATTTCTACCGTTTTCAAGAATCCTTCCACTGAGTACCTCCGAACCATTCTCTTCAAGGTCCGGTTACTCCCCGATTGAACCGGGAGGTGCAGATGCTCGCAGATAGCTGACTCCTTCGCCATCACCTCGACGAGCTCGGATGTGACGTCATTTGGGTGAGGAGAGGTAAAGCGCACCCGCCGGATCCCATCCACCCGGGACACCTCCTGCAACAATCGAGGGAACGTCCACTCTTCCCAACGATATGAGTTGACAGTCTGCCCGAGGAGCGTAACCTCGGTCACCCCCACCTCGGCGAGGTCACATACTTCGGCAAGCACGTCTGCAGGAGCCCGATTCTTCTCCGGCCCTCGCACGTACGGCACAACGCAGAAGGTACATCGGTGATCACAGCCGCGCTGAATCGGTATCCACGCCGTTACGCCGGAGCGTCGACGAAGCTCAAGTCCCTCGTAGTGCTCGGTATCGTCTAGGTCAAGAACGGCGAGTTGGATCTTGCTCTGGCCACGCCTCGGCGAATTCGTAAGAGCGCCAAGCACCGGTCCGACCCCCCTTCGTAGTTCCTCTAATCGTTCCGGCAGGGATCGATATCCATCCGGCCCCATGACGAGGTCAACGTACGGGGCCTTCTCAAGAAGAAGTGTGCCCATTCGCTGGGCCATGCATCCGGTCACCCCTATCAGGAGGTCGGGACTCTCCCCCTTAAGCTGGCTGAGTTGGGCAACCCGGCCGAGCACACGACGCTCGGCAGATTCGCGAATCGCACAGGTATTGACCAGGATCACGTCCGCCTCTTCGGGAACCCTGACGATATCATATCCACTCGACGAGAGGACGCCCTCCATGACCTCCCCGTCGGCAATGTTCATCTGGCAACCGTAGGTCTCGACGTACGCGCGCCCAGTGGTGCCTCTAGAGATCTTCATCGGCCTAATTGAATCTGCACGGATCCGGTCAGATCAATAGTCAGATCCTCCCCTGACCACCGAAGCCTCCCTTCCCTGAGGGTTGGCTCAGAAGCCCCGACCGCAGGGACCCCACTACGGTCCCGCGGTGGCACGTTGGACGTTAATTCCAACGCCGGGACCCGCAGATAGTCCCCGGTCAGCGCAGTTCCTCTTTCTCCCTCAACCACTACCCTCTCCCACGCTCCATCTCTAGCGCGGCGGTAGGTGCGGGACTTTCTGTACGCAAGCTCACGGAGCTCTCGGCCTCTATCGCCAGACACTCGTTGCGGAACTGGAGACACGCGATTCTGCCTCTCCGCGTCAGTCCCCTCCCTCGGAGAAAACGGAAACACATGCAGGTAGGTGTACGGGAGCTCCTCCACAAGCGCCACGGTATCCTTGTGGTCTGCTTCGGTCTCCCCCGGGAATCCGGTAATGATGTCTGCTCCAAGACCCAGGACCGGTACATGCGCGGCGATCTCCAGCGCACGAGTCCGATAGGTCTCCCGAGTGTGCCAGCGTCTCATCTTCCTGAGGATCGGGTTGGCTCCGCTCTGTAGGGGCATGTGCAGGTGGGGAGCCAGAAGCCCATCCGATTCCTCAAGGAGCTGCACTAGCAGGTCATCTACCTCGGTGGCCTCGATACTCCCCAACCTGAAGCGGACCCCAGGGACCTCCTCCAAGAGATGCGCCACAAGCCGAGAGAGAGTACTGGCAGGGTCCAGATCACACCCATAGTGCCCAATATGGATTCCTGTGATAACCAGCTCGGGGTGCGTTTGCGAGAGCGCGCGGGCCTCTCTCACGATCTCCCGAAGGGGTCTTGACCGACTGGAGCCACGAGCAAGTCGGGTTGCACAGAATGAACAGTTCCGGTCACATCCGTCCTGGACCTTGAGCCATCCTCGAGTCGCCCCCTCGCGATTAAGGAGGATATCTCCGCCAACCGGCTCACGGTCCATCCGTTCCAGGGTAGTGTGTGCTCCGATCTGGACAAGCTGTGGTCGGACTCGGCGGACCGCATCCGCAACCTCCAGAGGCTCATGTCCTTTCACGACTGCGACCACTCCAGGCATTTCTCGGTACTCTGAAGATCGGAGGGCTGCAGAGCATCCGACGGCCAGTAGCTTGAGCCGGGGGTTCTCTCTTCGAACCCTGCGAATAAACCGCCGAGCGTCCGCGTCCGCCCGATTGGTCACGGTGCATGTGTTCACAACAAAAAGATCAGCTTCGGCCGCATCCCCCACGGTCCGTGAGCCACGCGCTTCTATTTCCTGACGAATGCGTTCGGTATCATACTGATTCGCCTTACACCCAAAGGTGTGATATGCGACCCGCACGGACCCCTCGGGTAATTCCAAAGCCACCCTCCCCGAAACGTCAACCACTGGAGATCCGGACGGACACTACTATTCGCGACAAGTCCTCGGAGACAGCCCCGGCTTCCCGGTTCCCCTGCTCGATTCCCATCTCAATCCGCGCGAGGGGCTGATCCCCAACGTCAACGAGATTTAAGCCGATCCCTCCCGACAGGGTTCGCTCGGAAGCTGGTGCTCCATCCGAGTAGAACGGCAGATCTCGGTGTCTCGCCCCCAACCGGATCGGCATCGGTCTTCCCAGAAGGGTTATCCCGGACCACTCAAGTCCTCCCCCATAGCTCCAAGTGTCACCCCGGGTCATGCCCTCCTTCAGATCCGCCCCAGTATCGGACCAATCTGCGAAGGTCAGCCCGAAATGTAGGGCAAGCCACGATGTGAGCGTTACGGTACCCCCACCTCGAAGTTCGAGGGGAATCCGGTAGCTTCCCTTCTCCCCGGACTCCTTGCCCGTCGGAGAAAAGCTTAGATCGTCCGACCACGAAATGGAGTTCGAGACACGCAGGAGAGGCCACGGATCCCAGGTCATACCAGCCCCGATAATGACCCCCGACGCTCTCAGTCGGCCCCCGGTCTCAAAGTGCTGCACATCTGTCCCCACGTCCTCTGGATCAAGGGCACGGCTGAAGACGCGCTCCATGGTTCCAACATAGCGTCCCAAAGTGACCCCTACCGCCGCCGATTCGAGGATCGTCCGGGCCCAACCGAGACTTACCTGCCCAATACTCCCAGTGGAAGTAAAGACATCCTCCAGGCCAACGTCATCCCCACCGACTTCGAGGGTCTGCGTGGACTTTCCCTCCCACTCCTGGTCGAGGAAACTCCCCATCCGGACCGAGAAGACGCTGCCACGGTAGGGGTAGGAAATAGCTAAGACTGGGAAACGAGTGTGGCCTACAGTCCCACCTGCTGTCAGCGTCGTCGTTGAGGATTGTAACGTCGCCGTGGCTGCTGCTATGCTGAGCCCAGCGCCCGCAGCCGGATCGCGATCAAGCAAGTACGATCCCGTGAGGCCCAACCCCACTCCCCCGAGCGCCCTGGAACGGGCGTCAAGCGATTCGACGGGTAGCCCGAGGCCCTCCGCGGCCAGGAGAGATTGGGCTGCAACCCCGGTCGGAGTGGCCAGGAGCACGAATACAACCAGTAGGCGTCCCACAGATAGCAAACACTCCAGGAGGTTCCGCACCACGGGCGAGGGCCACTCGCTCTTCATGGGAGAGGCACTCCATCCGAAACGGTCAAGATAAGGCGAAGGTACGGTTCCAGCTCTGTTCCCACCCCATAGAAAGAAATGACCTCCAGGCCAGGCGGCTCGGGACGCGCCAGGAGTGCCAACGTCGGAGACGGGGCCACTCCTCCCGCCAAGTCAGGCTGAAGGAGGGTGCGCAAATATCCGGTCATCGGGATTTCGTACAACGTCTTCGTCTCCGAGGAGAAGAAATCAGGCGCTAGGCCATCCGCTCCAGGGTTCACAGGGGCGGAGAGGGGTGAGCGAGGCAGCCGCTCGGGACTCAACACGGGACGGACCTCCACCGCGATACTACTTGCCGGCGCGAACCCGGGCGAGAGGGTCGTATGTGTGTGCAACACTAGACCGGCAAAGAGGATTCTGTCAGCTCGTAGCTCCAAGGGGCAGTGGACCTTGGAGCAGACCTCCACGCCGGCATCTACACTTGGCGGTAGCTCCATCCGGAAGGTGGTGCGGTCCGCTGGTGCCCCACCGATCTGAAGGACATCCGAGGATGTCTCTGGGCTTGGAGAGTAAATAACCGTGCCCCGATCTAACTCAGCCGTCACCTCTACTAGTGTGTCTGGGTTGATCGACGATCTGGCGAGCACTCTCAAATCGACGCCCATCACTCGAAGACGAGTTCCCTCAGTCAGACCTCGAACTCTCAGACCCCGATCAGACTGATCTGCCTCAGCCCATTCCGTGACGGTAAGCGAATCAATGTCCAATACCAGAGAGTCCCCATCCACCGGGCTCCACGTTGCTGATACCAGCGATCGAACCGGACCTCCGCCTGGCTCAGGCCATGGAGATGGACTGACAGCCCCCAGTGTGTCTGAAGCGACCTCCCAGTTCGCGGTCTCGGAGTCCCACGGGGTCAGGACCGCACCTGCTTCAAGCTCGAATGACTCACCCCCTAAGCCCAGTGTATCCAGCCGCAAAATCACCTTCCCTGAGACAGGCTGGTACATCGAGTCCGCATGGAGCGCTGTTGAACTACTCCCTGGCAGCCTCACAGCGATCCAGTCAGGAAGAGAATCGACTCTCACTAGTGCCCGAGATTCAAGCTCACCCTCCCACTGGTGGGCGAGGACTGTCACCGGCACGTCCGCAGGTGATCCGAACCCGGAAAAGGATCTCAGGTCTCTGGCAAAGCTCGCAAACGGGAGGTGTACCTCCACAGTCACAGCATCGACTGGGATCAGGTTACCATCGTCCGAAGTAGGAACCGCATCGGTGCATCCCGACGCGGCGAGAAATACGGGCAGGATTTGTGCCCATTTCCTTTGGGTTCTCAACGACCCCTCCCCCTGCCTATCTCTCCCAACAGTCTTGTGTGCTCCACCACTTCTACTCACTCCTTCTCCGGGATGAACAGCCTGTCAGAGCCAAACACGCGGAAGACGTGGAGAGAGCCCCGTGAGAACCTCGTGTGAGATGGTTCCTGATATTCTGGCGACTTCCTCCAGTGAAATATGTTCGCCGTGATCCTCCCCGACGAACGTAACCTCATCCCCCACCTTCCCCGAAGATTCAGAAAGACCGGTGATGTCTACCACGATCATGCCCATCGAGATCCTTCCTATGATGGGCACTCTTAGGCCGCCCACGAGCACTTCTCCGCCGTTTCCTAGGGCTCTGGGGATCCCATCTCCATATCCGATCCCCAGTGTTGCCCACCGCTCCCTACCACCAGCCCGATAAGTGGCACCATACCCGAGGATCGTGCCCGAAGGCACTTCGCGAATCAGAACGATCCGGGCTTTGATCGCAACTACAGGATTAGGATGTGGAAGGCCGAGCCAGCTCTTCCCCCCGTAAAGAAAGATGCCGGGCCGGACCAGCCCCCCGACGAAATCGGATCTCCCGAAAAGTCCGGCTGAATTGCACATGTGCTCGATCCAACCCTCGTCCCGGAGGCCGCTGAGTACCCGAAGCGTATCGGCGAAGCGATCCGCCTGGTCTGTCATTGCACCGGACTGAAGGTCATCCGCCGAGTGGAAGTGAGTAAACACTCCCTCCCATCGAACCTCTTTGCCCGTATGCACAATTACCTCAGGGCCCCACCGTGCCACATCTTGCCAATCGAATCCCGCGCGACCTATTCCCGTGTCAACCTCTACGTGGATAACGGCTTCTCGGCCGAGCGCTGAAGCGGCCCCGACTACGCGCTCCAGAGCGTCAATCGACGAAATTCCGAGCCGGAGGCCTGAGTCGATTGCCGCCCCAACCTCTCCCGGAGGAATTGGAGCAAGCAGAAGAACGGGCCGCTTAACCCCAAGCGACCGAATCTTTCTGCCCTCGCCAACCGTCTCTATCCCGTAACCCCAAGGTGCGAAGGGTTCGAGCGCCCGCACCAACTCCGTCAGGCCCAATCCATATCCGTCGGCCTTTACGACGGGAAGAATCCCGATGCCAGGACCTACGATGGTACGAACGCACTCGAAGTTCTGGCGGAGGGCAGACGAGCTGATCTCCACCCAAGCTCGAGTGCGAGGATCGGTTGACATAGTCGGACAAAGATGCGAAAAACTACCCCCCGAGCAAGAACTAACGGTGCCGATAGTGCCCACATACCTGTATCCCCGGAGGGGGCTGTGAATACCGAACAGAGGGAGAGTCGAGACAATTTAGATCCTCCGCGAGTCGGGAAAGAGGGTCTATTCGCCTCCGATGCCGGCATCCTGGACCGGGCGCTGGTCCTAGTCGAGTATCTGCGGGCCAACTGCCCCTGGGATCGAAAGCAGACGTCTCGTACCCTTGTGCCCCACCTTCTTGAGGAGGTCCACGAGACCGTGGATGCTATCCGAGCCGATGACGCGGAGAGCCTCAGGGGGGAGTTGGGCGATCTCCTCTTCAACCTCGCCTTCCAGGTAGTGATTGGCGAAGAGGCGGGCCAATTCACCCGCGAGGAAGTCGTTCGAAAGCTGGAGGAGAAGATGGTTCGGCGCCATCCCCACGTATTCGGGTTAGGAGAGCACGAGTCTTGGGAAACGATCAAGGTTACGGAGAGAACTGGGGGAACCCTGGATGGGTTACCTGGGGGATTGGATCCTCTCCTCAGGGCCCACCGGATCCAGGAGAGAGTAGCGGGCATCGGCTTCGATTGGGACGGTCCGCAAGGGGCGCTCGAGAAGGTTCGTGAGGAGCTGTCCGAGGTTGAAGTCGCCATTGAGGGAGGAATTCCAGAGGCTCTCGATGAAGAGATCGGGGATCTGCTCTTTTCTGTCGTGAACCTCACGCGTCTCTTGGGCCAGCATGCCGTGGCCTCACTCGAGTTGGCAAACACAAAGTTTCAGCAGCGGTTCCGAGCACTCGAAGCTCTTGCCATGGATCGTGGTTTGGAGATGCCAGGGGCAACCCTGGAGGAGTTGGACCAACTGTGGGAAGAGGTGAAGCAACGACGCTAGTGGACTGTAAACGAAGTTCGGTCAACACGGATCAGAGTGAGGCACCTGTGAGACAGGACGAAACAGAGCGGCATAGCCACAGCTAAAGCAAGAGGTTCCAGGGGGCGTTCCTCAAGATGCATCGCTCCGGAAATGTCATTGGTACTCCGGATGACACACGTCACCAAAATGAACCTGGTGGGACAGGCACGCCCAGTAGGTACACCTAGTACCCACGGGCGCGATCCACTTCGTTGGAGAGGAGCGTACCACCTAGGAACCGTCTAAGGTTCTCGAGGATCAGGTCCATCTCTCGCCGCCAGAACCCACTGGTAACGGCAGACGTATGGGGAGTAATGAGGACGTTTGGTAGTTTCCAGAGGGGGTGATCCTGGGGCAGGGGCTCCGACCGGAACACGTCTAGACCAGCACCCCGCAGATGCCCGTCTCGGAGCGCGTCTACAAGGGCGTCCTCGTCCACGATGCGCCCACGCGCGACATTGACCAAAATGGCCCCCTTTCGGAGCGCCCGGATTCGTTCTGAGGTCAGAAGATTTCGCGTCTCCGACGTCTCGGGCACGGCAATGACTAATGCATCGCTCTCAGCGAGAATACTCTCTAACCCTGACTCTCCATGGACGATCTCGACTCCGAGCGGGTCTATCCCAAGATGGGATGGGGATCTCTGCAGTCCTATTGTCCTGCTTCCCAAATCTACAACCCGCCGAGCTACCTCCCGCCCGATCCCTCCGTAGCCGAGGATGCCCACAGTCATCGAGCTGAGTTCTCGAACCGGAGTATCAATAGCTAGGAACGGCGCATCGTCCCATTCCCCACGTCGGGACCCTGTGACCGCGAAGTCCAAGCCGCGCGCAAAATGAAGGAGCATCCCAACCACCGTCTCGGCAATCGGAGGACCATGAACGCCCGCCGAGTTCGTGAACCGCACGGAGCTTGAAAGCATCGTCTCGTGTAAAGAGCTACCCACGCCTGCAGCTCCTGAATGTACCCATTTTAGTGTGCCCTTCCCTGCCTCAAGGATCTCCGCCGGAATTCCAAAACCGATGTATACCCGGGCTCCGACTACCGCGCTGAGAACTTCGCTGCTCGGCTCACTGGCCCCATCCCCGGTGCCGTCAACGACGCTCGGGGCTACCTGCAACTCCCAACCTTCAGGAAGCGCCTCTCTCAGCTCGTCTAAAGCCCAGGTGGGCATCGCCCAGATAGGCCTACGATCCTCCAAGTCCACTACTACCCGGTTCACGGCGTTAGCCTGTTCATGAGACGAGGAAACGGTATGAGTTCGCGAACATGGTCCCGCCCTGTGATCCAGGCTACCGTACGCTCGATTCCAAGCCCGAAGCCTGAGTGGACGAAGGTCCCGTACCGTCGAAGGTCGAGGTACCATTCGTAGGCTTCCTCCGGGAGGTTTTCTTCACGGATTCGTGCCCGCAGTCGATCCAGATCATCCTCCCGCTGACTCCCCCCAATGATCTCACCGTATCCCTCTGGTGCGATCATGTCATTGCAGAGAACGGTCCGGGAATCGTTTGGATTCTCTTTCATGTAGAAGGCTTTCTCCTGGCGGGGATAGTCGTGGACGAGTACGGGCAACTCGAACTCCTGTGCGATCAGGGTTTCGTCGGCACCCCCAAGGTCCTGTCCCCACTCAATCTTGCTACCCCTTGTCTGAAGCAGATCGACCGCTTGACTGTACGAGATTCTGGGAAAGGGAGGAGATACTCCAGAGAGTTTCGTCACGTCCCGCTCTAGAATCTCCAGTTCCTCATCGCATCGCTCAAGTGCTCGCCCAACCAGATACGTGACCACCCGTTCCTGAAGCCTCATGTTCTCGTTCGAGTCGGCGAATGCGACTTCTGGCTCCAGCATCCAAAACTCGGTCAGGTGTCGCCGAGTCTTGGATTTTTCAGCCCTGAACGTCGGACCCAGGCAGAACACCTTCCGGAAAGACGGACAGGTAGCTTCCAGGTAGAGCTGCCCGGTCTGGGCAAGGTACGCGGTCTCTCCGAAGTACTCAGTCGAGAAGAGGGTGCCCGCGGACTCCCCGATCGCTCCGGTGAGGATCGGCGTGTCGATGCGGGTAAAGCCCTCTTGATAGAAGAAGTCCTGCGCTGCCTGCATGACCTCCGCTCGGACCCGCAGCACCGCCCGCTGGGTAACGGACCGGAGCCACAGGTGGCGGTGGTCCATGAGGAAGTCCACACCATGCTCCTTCGGCTGGACCGGATACTCCTCGGAGGTGGCTAGAACCCTCAGATCCATGACCACCAGCTCGTACCCTCCGGGGGATCTGAGGTCCGACTTTACCTCGCCCTGCACCTCTATAACGGACTCATGGGTGAGGTTGGTTGTGGCCACCCAGGTGGCCTCAGTCACAGCGTCCCTCCCGACAACACACTGGACAGTACCAGTACCGTCCCGGACAAGCACGAAGGCGACTTTAGCGTGTACCCGAACCGTCTCTACCCAACCGGCTACCGAAATGGTCTCGCTTTCCGCCTGGGCGAGGCTCTGCACTTCGACATAAGGCTCCAACCCCATTAGCCACTGTCCCCCGTCTACTGAAGTAGAAGAAATTCCAAGGCCGGATCGCAGTTACCATCGGTACGACGTTTGCGCCCACTGTAATGCGGGAGACACTTGCGAGCGAGAACTTATTGACTGAGCAGGGATGGATCGACCCTCAGGATCTTGTCATCCCCATCCCTCGCCGCTCCCCGCCCGTCTCGGTTGGACGTAGTCAGGTACAGCATCCCGTCGGGTCCGGCCACCACAGCCCGGATCCTGCCAAGTTCAGACGCGAAGTGAGCCACGAACTCCGTGACTACTTCTCCCTCCACCTTGACTTCATACAGAGCCTCACCCCTAAGTCCTCCAAAGAAAAGTCGCTCACCCACCGGGGCGATTCCCCCCGGCGCCCACGTGTATTCCTCACCCGAGTGAATCACCGGAGCCCTGAGGAGACCTGATTCTTCATCTCCCTCGACGATCGGCCAACCGTAGTTTTCTCCCTCCCGAACGAGATTCAGTTCGTCCATACCACTTCGAAGGCCAGATCTCCCGTGTTCAGTGCTCCAAAGGCGGCCTGCATCGTCCCAGGCCAACCCTTGGGGGTTGCGATGACCGAAGGACCACACAGCGTTTTCAAAGGGATTCGTTGGAGGAATACCGCCATCGTCATCGAGACGCAGAATCTTGCCTCCCAGTGACGTGAGATCCTGGGACCGTAAAGGGTCTCCGCCGTCACCGGTCGTAATATAGAGGTAGCCGTCGGGCCCGAACGCGATTCTCCCACCATCATGAAACCGATTTCCGGGGATATCTTCGACGATCACTACCGGGTCGACCAAACCTTGCTCCGTAACGCGGAAGCGCTCAACTCGATTCTGGACTTCGTCGGGCCCCTCCGCAGAGAACATGAGGTAGACCCATTGGTTCAGAGACGATGTGGACGCATCCAGAGAAGGAGCGGCTGGGTCACTGAGTGAGTAACCGGGGTGAAGGGCCAACCCCATCAGGCCACCCTCCCCGACCGCCAAGACCCCAGCCACATTCCACACGTTCCCATCTTCAGGCCGGAGAGGCTCATCGCCCTTTTCCCATCTCGGGAACTTCGTCATCCGCCCAGATCGCTCGGATACAAGAAAGCTCCCATCGGGTAGGAACGCGAGATCCCAGGGAACCTGAAGACCCTCCGCTACAACTGCCAGGACCCCCTCCTGCAACTCAGCGAGAGAGAGACCTTCCTGGCCCTCAGGCGGCTCCTCAGGGCTCATGAGGAGCCGTAGGAGCGCGTTGCACCCGGTCACACTGAGCGCCAGGGAACAAACCAGAAAAACGTCGACGACGCGGAAGCGCATGTGATTCTCTCCGTTTTCGGTCAACCTACACGCCACATTCTGAGCCGCTCGGCGTGTCGCGTCTCCAAGATTGACCGCACCCGAAGATGTTCGGGAGCCTCTAGATCCGGATCACGTGCCACCATCGCACGAGCCTGCTGCCGCGCCCGGAGGAGCAGAGGTTCATCGGTCCGCAAGTCGGCGAAGCAGAGGAGAGGATCTCTTCCATGTTGCTGAGCACCAAAGAGATCCCCCTGACCCCTAATGTGGAGGTCGGCACGAGCGATCTGGAATCCGTCGTTGGTCTGGCAGAACACGGAAAGTCGCTCCCGGGCCTGCTCTCCCGGCTGGGCTATGAGGATGCAGACGGATTGGGCGTCACTCCGTCCAACCCTCCCGCGAAGCTGATGGAGCTGACTGAGCCCAAACCGCTCCGCATGCTCAATCACCATCACGGTAGCATTCGGCACGTCAATCCCCACCTCGACCACTGAAGTCGAGACAACCAGGTCGATCTCTCCGTCCCGGAAGGCGCGCATGACACTATCCTTCTCCTGATTCGAGAGCTGTCCGTGGAGGAGCCCGATCCGTCGGTGAGAAAAGACCTCGGCGCGAAGGCGTTCGAACTCCTGTGCCGCCGCTTTGAGGTCCGATTTCTCCGACTCCTCCACAAGCGGAAAGACCAGATATCCTTGACACCCCTTCTCCAGTTCCTGATCGATGCGAGCATACACTTGCGAGCGCTGACTTGGGTAGCGCAGAAGTGTCTCGACGGGAGTTCTTCCCGGAGGAAGCTCATCTAGCACGCTCAGGTCGAGATCACCGTACAGGGTCAGGGCAAGAGATCGTGGAATCGGCGTTGCCGACATCACCAATACGTCGGGGCGACCGTGTGGACCTTCTCCTTCAACCAGCGCCATCCTCTGGCGCACACCGAAGCGGTGCTGCTCATCGACAATGACCAAACCGAGTTTCCGGAAGCGAACACTTTCCTGGATCAGTGCGTGTGTACCCACCGCCATCATCGCACCACCGGTTTCGCGGAGGGCCACCACCGCCTCTCGTTTGTCACTCGTCCTCCTTCCGCCCGTCACGAGGACCGACTCCGTCTTCAGACCCGCCCCCCTCACCATCTGTTGGATCTTGTCCGCGTGCTGCTCAGCCAGAAGCTCTGTCGGCGCCATGAGTACGGACTGGTACCCACTCTCGGCAGCAAGTAGCATTGAGAACAGCGCCACCAGCGTTTTCCCCGATCCGACGTCTCCCTGGAGGAACCGGTTCATGCGCCTGGCAGAGTTCATATCGTTGTAGATCTCCCGAAGGACTCGGGCCTGGGCGTCGGTGAGCCGAAAGTGAAGACTCTCGTGGAAAGGGCGTATTAGTTCGTTCGTGCGCCGGAACGTGATCCCGGGCTGTACCTCCGTTTCACGGTGTCTCGCGAGCGCCTGGACTAACTGCAAGAAAAAGAGCTCGTCGAACGCCAGACGCTGCCGTCCCTCTTCGGGTTCCTCCACAGAGGAGGGTCTATGTAGCTTCTCGAACGCGTCGACGAGATCGGGAAGCTCCAACTCCTGTCGAACCCCGGAAGAGAGATATTCTTCCTGGGGCACTTGCTCCAGAAGCCAATCGATGTTCCTCCGGAAGATCCGTCGAAGAACCCACTGTGGAACCTCTTCAACGGCCGGGTAAGTGACAAAGACCGTACCAGGAGGGTCGTCCTCCTCGTCCTGATCTGCCCTTGAGATCAAGGTGAACTCTCGGGGATGGATCTGACGGCCATGAAAGTGCTTTACAGGTCCTGTCACGAGCAGGTGATCACCCTCCCGGATCTTGCGCTCGAGCCACGGTTGTCCAGGCCAGGAACAGGTTATGTACCCGGAGTTGTCTTGGAGAACCAACTGGAAGATGCGGAGCCCAGAGCGTGTTGGGACAATCCCCTTGGAGCGGACCCGTCCCACCGCGGTCGCGTCTTGCCCAACGCTGAGCGATTCGATGGGTTGGATCGTGGAGGCATCATCGTAGCGCCGCGGTATGTGGTAGAGGAGGTCTCTAGCCGTACCGATGTTGAGCTTCTTTAGGGCATCGGAACGCTTCGGACCCACCCCCTTCAGAAACTGCACGGGTCGATCTAGCTGAGTGAAGGCCATGGGATTCACTCCTCCACGAAGACCCCATCAAGGAATGCCTCCGCATCGAATCGATCGAGATCGGTCATAGATTCTCCCAACCCAACGAGCTTCACGGGGACCCCCTGTTCCTCCTGTAGGGCAACCACGATACCACCTCGGGCTGTCGAGTCCATCTTGGCCAGCAGGATCCCAGTGAGTCCCAGCGCCGCGTGAAACGACCTGATCTGGGATACCCCGTTCTGGCCGACCGTCGCGTCGAGCACGATGAGTGTCTCGTGGGGAGCGCTGCTCAATTGTCTCGTAACCACCCGTTTTACTTTTCGCAACTCCTCCATGAGGCCCGGATTCGTATGGAGACGACCCGCCGTGTCGATGAGAACGACGTCAATTCCCCGAGCTATTCCAGCCTCGAGCGAATCGAATGCCACGGCCGCAGGGTCCCCTCTTTCGTGCCCCTGGATGAAGTCTGCACCAGCGCGAGAGGCCCAGTGTTCGAGCTGCTGGACAGCACCTGCCCGGTAGGTGTCCCCAGCCGCGATCAGAACGGATTTTCCGTGCTGGGCAAAAAAGTGGGCAAGTTTAGCTATAGAGGTGGTTTTTCCGACACCGTTTACTCCCACTACCAGGTACACGGTCGGACCCCTGCCGGTGTTCTCAGCGAGCGTCGTATCCCCGAGGTCTCGCAGAATCCGTCCAACCTCGTCGCGTAGCGTTAGTCTTAGCTCTGCCTCGTCCCGGATCTTCCCGCGGCGAGCGAATTCCTCTACGTGATCAACCAGTCTAATCGTAGCTCTGACGCCAAAGTCCGCAGACAAGAGTCGCTCCTCAAGTGCCTCTAGGACCGCCTGGTCAACCCCCTTGGCGAGAACCTTGATATCAGTGAGCGCGAGGCCCACCACGCGCTTCCACAGGCCTGTCCGTCGCTCGTCCTTGGTCTTGAACAGTCGCATATCCGCTCTATCGTGGGATCATTGCCCGCCTATTCCTAGCGCCCATCGATCGAAGTGGAAGACCTCACCCAGCTTTTAACGCAATCCCACCCTCCGCCGCCCCAACCACTCGATACCGAGGAAGATGAGCAGGATGAGGTAGGGTAGGGGGTGCGTCCGAAGCGGCCGACTACCGGACACCCCGACGATGCCCTCCCCACTAGCGGCCGGAAGGGCCTCACCGGGGACATCGAGAGGAGGTAGTCTCAGAGAAGTGGCCCATCGCTCTACCTCGACAACGCCGGACGCGATGACGGAGTCGTCCGGTAACGTACCGGGTTGCCTGACGGAGAACCGATAGATTCCCGGTTCCACCGACGGTGTCATAGCGAGCATTCCGTCTCCAGCCTGCAACGGATCCCCGAATAGGATATCGGGAGAGGTATCCGTCTCCTGCTCCAGCGGTCCGTCCCCAGCGTCATGCACCCGAGTCATGGATAACTCCAGGCCAGAGCTGCCTGGGGCGACCTCCCAGCGAAGAGGCTCCCCCCGACTCTGCAGAATCGTCTCAGGACGAACCGTGTCTTCTACCTCCACGGTAGAGTATCCGAGCAGCCAACCTGTCACCCCACCCCACAGTGCTCGATAAGCTTGACGGGACTCTCCATCCCTCATCCCCCAGCGCCAGAAGCCATCTGCGAGAGTCACCGCCCGGCGGCCCTGATCCCCATCCAGCAGGACCAGAGCCGGAACAAGTTCTCCGCCACGTGATCCCTGAGCATTCAGCCCGGTAGTCCCCACGATGGGTCCCGCGAGCGACAAAAGTCCTAAAAGGGGAGGCAGACCCCCGAGACTGATCCCGGTGAGAAAAGGGGACAGAGGCGACGCCGGGAGCTCGGGCGCAGTCGCCCACTCTCCCGCTAATATGGAATTTACCTCTAGCCCAGCCAGCGCCGCGCCGCTCTGGCCGTCCGGGAGGTGGAGAACCCGGGGGTGGCTCTCCACCGCGGCCACCAGCCAAGATGGTGGACTCTCCAAATCCCCCTGGATCACCAGGAGCTCCGAGCCCAATATCCGATCCCTGAAGGACTCGGCCTCCACCGGCTGGACTGGCTCGGCTTCAACTGCCAGCGGTAGGAACCGACCATCCCCAAGTCTCAGAAACCCTTCACCCTCAAGACCAGTCACCGCCTTCAGGACTGGCAGCAATATACGTGGTTCCCAGTCGGGCATGAGCGACACGAGCAGGATTCCTCGGTCCTCCCTGCCACTGATGATCCAGCGGGTCCGAAGGTCGTCGGGAGGGAAGATATCTCCCTCCAGCAGTCCCCTGGCCGTGTAACGGACGAGCCCTGTATCCGCTGGTACTGGGAGAGTGAACGGCACCGAAATCTCTTCACCCGGGCTCGGCATGGGAAGGTAAATGATCCTAATCAACTCTCCGTCGGCCCGGAGTTCGATGCTCACTGAATCGCCCGGAATCCCCCCTTCACCGAACAGACTCAGTCGTCCAGCAAGCTCCTCCTCTCGGGACGCACCGGCAGAAAGACTTAGTTCCCCGATCCCAACATTGCGGGCAAGCCCTCCTAGCCGCTCAAGCCTTACGGGAATCGGTGTCTCGGCCGCCAGGGCCTCGAGGTCCTCTCGGGAGCGACGCAGAGTGGAAAGAATCACGACAGAGTCCGCCCCCGCCTCTGCGAGCCTGGAGACGGCCACTCGAAGATTGGCCAACGGAGCTCGGGGCGTTTGCTCTGCAAGAGCCCCCGACTCTATCCCTTCCGGACCTCCATCACCGGGAAGGGCAACGGCCATCTGCACTTCTTCCCAGCTGCTATCTGACGTCCTGTCGACTACCTCGTCCCAGAGGGAAGCTCCCCCCGCCCCTGGAAGCGTCAGCGAGAGATCGGGATCAACGAGGATCCACTTTCCCCCCTCAGGCATGGGCCGGCTCGGATCTTCCCCCGGGATCTCCAGGCCCAGAATCAGGAGCGTCACAATCGTCAGGCTCCCAGCGCGGAGTCCCAGCAGAAGAATCCGCCCAGGAACGCTGGGCTCGATTCTCAGATACAGCAAGGCAGCCAG
>CAZJIM010000030.1:0-26151 GCA_964546115.1 uncultured Gemmatimonadaceae bacterium
ACCCCGGTTTCCTGGCTGAGAACCAGGTGTCCTAGGCCACTAGACGATGGGGGCATAAAAAACGCCCCTCAATTCAAGGGGCTAGTATGTTACGTATGATAAGCATGGGAAATAGGTCGATCAACCTCTAGGGGGCCAGTGAAGAAGTAAAACGGGCTACACACAGGGATGCGATCGGCGTCTAAGGGTGAGGACAGGCTCTGTGCCACCGCCTCCCCCGAGGCGAAAAAGGCCAGAAGCAGCATCCCTGTCCAGAAGACTGTGCTTCGAACTCGGGATGAACATCCAATCAGCATCTGGGTCGGACTCTCCAGTTGACGTACCTGGGTTTGCGAGTTCCCCCTACCCCTCTATCTTGACGCCGGCCTTCGGATTGGGCCTCACCGCAGGTCTTTGCGTGTTACACCTCCCCAACATGGGAGATCAATTGGGCCAATCGCCCTGATGAGTTGGTGCACACGCGGATCGTCAAACGTCCTTCGCGTAAAGGAGTGCTCGGTATGTCCCAGAAAACGGGAGCCGGTCGGTGGGCTCTTATTCTCGGTGCTTCTAGCGGATTTGGTGAGGCATGTGCTCGGGCTTTTGCGACCGCAGGATACCATGTATTCGGGGTCCACCTCGACCGGCGGGCCGGCCTTCAGAAGGTTGCGGAGTTCCGAGAGGAACTGCGGAGTTCCGGGGTCGGGGTTCATTTCTTCAACATCAACGCTGCCGACCCGGAGAAGATGGAGGCCGCCCTCGAAGAAATGGCTTCCATCATGGAGCCCGGACAGGATATTGGAGTTCTTATGCACTCCCTGGCCTTCGGTACGCTTCGAACCTTCGTGGGGGATGGCGCCGTCAGTCCACCTCAAATGGACATGACCCTTAAGGTAATGGCGCACTCCCTTGTCGACTGGACTCGGGCCATCACTGACCGCGACCTGATGGGAACCAACGGTCGAATCTTTGCGATGACCTCCTCCGGGTCGAACCGGGTCATCCCATCCTACGGGCCGATCTCGGCCGCGAAGGCGGCGCTGGAATCGCATTGTCGGCAGTTGGCTTACGAACTGGCTTCGAGGGGAATCACCGTAAACGCTCTCCGTGGCGGAGTCACCGATACACCGGCACTAAGAAAGATCCCGGGCAGCCATGCTCTCATCGAGGCGGCCACCGCCCGAAACCCGTCCGGTCGCATCACGACACCGGAGGATGTGGCCGCTGCCACTGTCGCGTTTTGCTCCCCGGCGACGCACTGGGTTACCGGAAACGTCATCAACGTCGATGGGGGGGAGGAGATCATAGCCTGATCCCCCGAAGACAGGCTGTCCTTAGCTTCAGGCCCCGAGTCCGCTCACTCGATCGGTGAGCACCTCAATAGCCCAGTCGAGCTGCTCCCGCGCGATCGTGAGTGGCGGCGTGATCTCCACGACTTCACCCAGAGATCCCGCGGGAAGAACCATCAGACCTTTTGCGAGAAGGGCTGCAGCAGTTCTTGCACCCGGACCTGGGCCCGTTGGAGACAGACCGGTATCGAGCTCTAGCCCGACGAACATGCCCCTGCCGCGCACCTGGATGAGGTGAGCACAGCTGGCCAACGCTTCAGAGAGTAGAGAACAGAAGCGGCTCCCTTCCTCAGCTGCTCTAGCCGCGAGGCCCTCTTCTTCAAGGATTTCCAAGAATGTGAGGGAGGCAGCACACGACAGAGGATGGCCCAGGAAGGTGGAGGTATGAATCGACTCTCCCTCCGACCTCGGCCACGCGTCCATAACCTCGACTCGCCCCAGACAGCAGCTGAGAGGTAGCCCTCCACCGAGCGCCTTTCCCAGACAGAGCAGGTCAGGGATGACGCCCTCCTCCTCGAAAGCGAAGAGGGAACCTGTGCGCCCGAACCCCGTGAAAACTTCGTCGAATATGAGGACTGCACCTGCCTGTCGGGTCCGGTTCGCCACCGCAGATAAGAATCCCGTCGGAGGAATTCGCACGCCAGCCCGTCCCTGGATTGGCTCGACGATGACCGCACCCGGCTGCCTTCCTGCCTCCTCAGTCACCTTGATGGCGTGATCGAGTGCGGACAAAGAGCGGGCTCTCTCCTCTTCTTGGTTCTTCGCAGGATCTGGAAAGGGCACAAAGGACACCGAATCTGGCAGTCGCTCCAGGAACGGCGCCCGGAAGTCTTCCCTGGCTGTCGCCGAGAGGGCTCCCAGGGTCAGACCATGGTATGAGCCTTCGAACGCGATCACTCCCGGTCTCCCGGTCGCGAGCTGCGCAGTCTTCAGGGCGATCTCCACTGCCTCTGAGCCAGCGGAAGCAAGGATCCCCCGTGACTCCTTCCAAGGTGACAGGGCACACAGCCGCTCCAAGAGAGCGACCTTTATCTCGGGCGGATGCACATCTCCCATCCCATGGATGAGTCTTCCTGCTTGGCGGCGGATGGCCTCGACGATCTTCGGGTGCGCATGGCCCGCTGCGGAGACACCGAAGGCACTCGTTAGGTCGAGATAGATATTGCCATCGACATCTCGCACGTTTGCGCCCCGGGCCTTGGACCAGAACACCGGGAAATCATCGCCACGGTAGGTGACGTTCCTTGACTCGGCGAGTGCCAGCCGCTCTGCCATCTGGGTCGATGCAGGACCCGGAGGCCTGACAACAATCTTGGGAAGAAGATTGCCCAAAGGGGCATCGTCCGTGGAGCCACACGCCCGAGCTTCCGGATCTCCGATTGTGTCACGCACAGCCTGGGAGCGCTCCCGCCCAGATGCTACGAATCTCAAGCGCAACGCTCTTTCATAAGATCACGCAGTACCACCTTTAAGTGAATCACACCTCAATTCCGAGCTCCTCGAGCCGTTCGAGAAACGCCTGCTCGTTCAGGATCCCGACATCGAACTCCCGAGCCCTTGCCACCTTCGATCCCCCACCCTGACCCCTCACTAGAAAGTCCGTCTCCTTGCTCACGCCCGAGGTTGTTTGGGCTCCCGCTGCCTCGACGAGTTGTTTTGCTTCTGCGCGGGTCATGGACTCCAGGGTTCCGGTGAATACGAAGCGGATTCCTTTTAACAGACCCGACCCCTCCGTCAGATCGCGAACCCTCAGTGATTCCATCTTTTTAAAAACAGACCGAATAGCATCATGGGTTAGAGGGTCATGAAAGAACGATGAGATCTGCTCTGCCATCTTAGGGCCAATCCCTCGCACGGTTTGCAGGGCTTCTACATCCGCTTCACAGAGGGCTTGGAACCCCTTGAAATGGACGGCCAAATCACTCGCAACAGACACCCCGACTTCCGGTATTCCAAGGCCGAACAGGAAGCGACGGAACTCAGTCGATCGACTCGCCCGTATCGCCTGTACTAGGTTTTCAGCCTTTTGCCTACGGAACTTAGGAAGAGCCTGGAGCTGGTCAGAGGTCAGCTCGAAGAGGTCCGCCAGCTCACTAACCAATCCCCTTTCGACCAGGAGAGCTGCTGTCTCAGAACCTAGTCCCTCGACGTTTAAACCGCTTCGCGATGCGAAGTGGGTAATTCGCCCCTTCAGTTGGGCGGAGCACCCAAAACGATTTGGACACAGCGTGAATGGGCCACTGACTTGCACGAGGGTTCCACAACTAGGACAACAGTCGGGCATTTCGAACGGCGAGCCTCGGCTCCGGTCTTCCTCTGGAATGACCTCGACGACCTGGGGGATTACATCGCCGGCCCGCTGGACCCGTACTAGATCACCCTCCCGGATATCCTTACGAGCGAGTTCTTCCCGATTGTGGAGGGTGGCTCGCGAGACAGTCACACCACCCACGTCCACAGGAAGCAGAAGTGCCACGGGTGTGAGAACCCCAGTTCGGCCGACCTGTATTGCGATCCGGTCAACCCGGGTCATCTCTTTTCTGGGCTCGAACTTGAAGGCGATCGCCCATCTCGGATGGTGTGATGTGGAACCGAAGTCCACTCGTTCGTCAAGATCGTTCAACTTTATAACCACACCATCGATTTCGTAGTCCAGGGAATCTCGATCCCTTTGATAGGCGGCATGGTATTCCAGGATTTCCTTGGCGAGCCGAACGCACTGGACTCGCTCAGGCACCTTAAAACCCCAACTCTCGAGCGCTTCGAGCACCGCTTGATCGGTGGGGAAGGAAACTCCCCTTGCGTAGAGCAGCTCATAGACCAGGCAATCGAGTGGCCGCCGTGCAGTGATGGAAGAGTCCAACTGGCGAATCGCTCCTGAAGTGGCGTTCCGGGGATTTGCATAAGGCTCAGTCCCCTCCTCCATTAAGGACTGGTTCAGCATCTCAAAGGCGGAAAGTGGCATCAGCACCTCTCCGCGGACCGCCAGAATCTCCGGACTCTGACGCTCCTCAGTCC
The DNA here is from genome assembly GCA_964546115.1 of uncultured Gemmatimonadaceae bacterium. Lineage (GTDB taxonomy): Bacteria > Gemmatimonadota > Gemmatimonadetes > Longimicrobiales > Gaopeijiaceae > JAAXGI01. Next base: position 4,347 of record CAZJIM010000030.1, read on the forward strand.
AAAGACGCAGTGGGACCGACGGTATCGTGCGAACATTGTCGGTCACCTTCTCACCCTCTCGGCCATTTCCACGCGTCACTGCCCGCGTGAGAACACCGTCTTCATAAACAAGCTCGATTGAGACACCATCCAGTTTCGGCTCTACTAGGTACTCAATGGGGTCAACGTCTGCCGCCGATCTGACCCGCTCGTCGAACCGTAGGACCTCGTCAGCATCCTGCGTCGAATCCAGTGAGAGCATTGGGGCTGTGTGCAGCACCGTGGGGAGATTGGACTTTGGCGCAGCGCCGACCCGACGAGTTGGGGAGTCCTTCGTAACTAGTTCCGGGAATGTCTCTTCTAGCGTCTTCAGCCTACGAAAGAGCACATCGTAGGCAGCATCGGAAATCTCGGGTTTTCCTGCTACGTAGTATAGGTGATCGTGCCGCTGAATCTTCCTGCGAAGCGTTAGCACTTCTCCTTCCACCGCAGCAGCCGAGAGTCTCTCGGGGGAAAGATCGATGTCGAAGGGTGTGTCAGTCATCAGCGGAGTGTCGTCTCGTCCTTCTACCCGGCAGTCGTGTCACCTCACCTAAGGTGCGGGGGGTGCACGGTTCAGGTAAATATCTTCGGGTGGAACGGATCAGGACAGAAGGCCTTTCACAATAGACCCGAAGACCCAAAGGGTTTCAGCGGAGGATTCAGGTAGACGGCAAAATACCGCAGCCCCAGTGGTGTAAGGTAGCGGCAGAGATTGAGCGCCAGACTGAGTTGGGGAGGTACCTAAGAATCTACCGGACCCTCAAGAAGACCTGGCCATGATCTCTTTTCACCACGGAGCAACCCACGACTTTGTCTGGGAGCGTGTCACCAAGAGGCTGGCAAAGGCCGATCGGCTGGCTCCTCATTTCAGTAGTCATGGTGGCGTGGCTCATCCACTTCGTCTATCTGTACGTCACATCGCCAGTAGCCTCGTGGAAGAGGCTGACAACAAGCTGGGTCGCGATCGGGATCCTTCGCTTGTTCATATCTATCATACACGGGGGCTACCGTAGATCACTCACAGATTCCTACCGCTATATGGAGCGCTGAAATCGTATGGTTGTGACCACTGCGAGTGAGATTCCGGGCTTTCGGGCTATTCGGATCCACTGGCTCCTGCCCGGAATGGTATCCATTCTTCTCGCCTCAGGATCGACCGGGTGTGCTACCGGAGCTTCTGCTCCGGGCCCGAGTCCGGTCCTACCCCCGCTCAGCGAGCGTGTAGAAGCCCTCCTCGAGGAGCCCCCCTTTGATCGAGTGCATTGGGGCCTCCTCCTCATGGACGCTAGATCAGGCCAAATCCTGTCTCAGAGGAACCCCGATCTCCTCTTCATTCCCGGCTCCAATATGAAGCTCCCCGTGACTGCCGCAGCTCTCGGGCTTCTTGGGCCAGACTACCGATGGCAAACCACCTTCTTTTCTCGTGTGCTTCCTGTTGATGGCGTTCTCAATGGCCACCTCTACCTTCCGGCAGTGGGAGATCCGACACTAGGTGAGCCCTTCCACCAGTCCTCGACAAGGGCCCTCAATGCGCTGGCCGACTCGCTTCTGGCAGCCGGGGTGCGAGAGGTGACGGGCCGATTAGTCGTCGATGTCTCCGCGTGGGACTCGACCAGCGTGCCAGAATCGTGGATGGTCGAAGACCTGCCGGTGTCCGCCGGCGCAACCGGTGGAGCTTTCGTGGTCAACCTCGGGGAGCTCGAGATCCAAGTTCGGGGCGCGGATCGCGCAGGAGTAGCCGCCTCCGTGGATTGGACACCGCGCGGACAAGATCTCGAAATCGGTGGCGGATCTCTGCCATTCGTAGAGCATCGAGTCGATACTCTAGCCGATGGTGGTATCTCTGATCTCCGCGCGAGCTTTCTTCCCGAGTCCAGACGCTGGCTCCTTGAGGGTGCGGTTACCGTGGGCGAGATCCGCACTCTTTCCCTCTCAGCCCGGGACCCCGTGCGGCTAGGGGTAGATGCACTCGCTCGGGCACTTGCGGACAGGGGCGTAGAGGTCGCCGATGGGGCCGAAATTATCTGGAACCGTGACCTCCCTATTGAGACAGCGTGCTCGTCCGGCAGGGTCGCCTCTTGCGCGGAGATGCTGCGCATCGCGGGGATGCCCTCGCCCCCACTTATCGAGGTCGTATCCGCCATCCTCGGGCCGAGTCAGAATTGGATTGCCGATCAACTTGTTCGTACTATCGGTGCCGAGAAAGGTACGGAAGGCAGCTGGTCCGAAGGATTTTCGGTGATAGGCGGTAGCCTTGAAGCCGAAGCTCAAGTCGGTCTCGAAGAGGTACACTGGGAGGATGGCTCAGGGCTATCCAACCACAACCTGATCTCCCCCCGTGCATTGGTTTCCATTCTCCAGTACGCCCGACGTCAGCCTTGGGGACCGGCCTTTCGATCCAGCCTGGCACAACCCGGGTTGGAAGACACGACGCTGAGTTCCCGCCTTGAGGGGCTGAATGGGAGGATGTTCGCGAAGACAGGCTCTCTCAGCCATGTAAACTCTCTCTCCGGCTATATCATCGCCGCTGATGGACGGGAACTCCTCTTCTCCATCCTAACCAACGGAGCGAACCTCTCGGCAAGCCAAGTGAGAGGACAGATTGATGCTGTCGTCAGGGAGATGACCCGCTGAGCACCGCTTTCATCGCCCGACGGCCCTCCTCGATGATCTGATCCAAGTGCTTGAATTCGAGGATCCCGAAGTCATCCAGTTCTGGCCGAATATAGAGAAGCGGTGGCCCAGTCCACTCTTTCACCACCTGACGACGGTGACACCCCGACATGATGGAGAACACTCGCTCGTGGATCGCGAGCATACCCCGGTCGACGACGGCAGGAGCGTTCGCCGTCTCACTAGACCCAACATCAATCGCCACAATCCCCGTGGCACCCAACTCTGCCGCTCGCCGAATCGGAAGGGCATCTCGGGTGCCTCCATCCACGTAAAGGCCCCCGGGGAGCGTACAGGGAGGATAAAAGAGCGGAAGTGCGGCGGATGCGTATACGGCATCGGCCAGGAGCACATCGGTCCTCGCTCCGCTTCCAAACCATTCCGTGCGACCGCTCCCGAGTTCCACGGCGTTCAGCTGGAACCGCGTGCTGAGCGATTGCCATCCGCCTTCAGGTACCACGCTCTCTATATAGCCCCTTAAGACATCGCTGCGGTAAAGAGCTGACGACCGAATTCCTTGCGACCACAGGAGCCGTCTGGGCATGCGGGCGATATTCTCCCGGGTGATCATTCGAGCCCGCCCTTCCATTTCGTCAAGCGGCTGGGCACCAGCAAGGCAGGCACCCACCAGAGCCCCAATGCTCGTGCCTATGATTCCCTCAGGCTCGAAACCCCCGTCCCGCAGCACCCGCCAAGCCCCTAGATGAGCCAACCCCTTCAGTCCACCACCTCCCAACACCAGCCATGGCCGGTCTCCGACCCTCACCCCACCAAAACTTGGACCTTGAGGTTTCGATATCTCACCCCGATTGAAGATCCTCAGCATCTCCGCTCACTAGAAGGTCAGCCAACCCCGGAAACTCCTTGAAGATAGACCAATGACCCTCTTGACGCTCCCCCGGGTCGAACCTACGTTTCGATAACGAGAATCATTCTCGATAAGAGGCCTCAGCAGCAGATTAGATGGGGCCTCTTCTCCACATAAATAGGAAACAAGACATCGGATGAGTAAGACCCCGATTCTCGAGGTGCTGAAGCTAAATGCCAAAGTGGCAGACAATGATGTCAAGATCCTACGGGGCCTTAACCTAGAGCTCCGGAGGGGTGAAATCCATGCCATCATGGGACCCAATGGTTCAGGGAAAAGCACCTTGGCTAAAGTACTGGCCGGCCACCCGGCCTACGAGGTAACCGAGGGGGAAGTGCGCTACAACGGGGAGGACCTTCTCGAACTCAAGCCGGACGAACGGGCTCGCCAGGGGATATTTCTCGCTTTCCAGTATCCAGTCGAGATTCCGGGGGTATCCATCGCCAACTTCCTTCGGACAGCCATGCAGGCCCACCTGGAAAAGGGTGAGGAGGTCGATCTTTTCGAGTTTCAGGACCAGCTTTTAGACCGAATGGAACTGCTCGAGGTGGACCCGTCATTTGCCGAGCGGCCTGTCAATGATGGCTTCTCTGGGGGAGAGAAAAAGCGGAACGAAATCCTTCAAATGTCGGTACTTCGACCCCAGCTGGCTGTGATGGACGAAACGGACTCAGGACTGGACATTGACGCACTCCAGGTCGTGGCCAACGGAGTGACAAAGCTACATGAAGAGGACCCTGAGATGACGATCCTCATCATTACCCACTACCAGCGCCTATTGAATTACATCCAACCCGACTACGTTCACGTGATGGTGGAAGGGCAGATCGTCCGGTCCGGCGGCCCTGAGTTGGCAGAGGACCTGGAGTCTGAGGGATATGAACAGTTCCGGTAACCAGTAATCCAGGGGACAACCATGGCACAGAGCCAAGTTGTAGAAGATCTGGGCCTAGATCAGTACAAGTACCACTTCATTACTGAGGACGAACCTGTATTCCGATCGGGCCGTGGCCTGAACGACAAGGTCGTGCAGGAAATCTCAGCTCAGAAGGGTGAGCCCGAGTGGATGCTTCAGTCTCGACTCAAGGCCCTTAAAATCTACAACGCCAAGCCCATGCCCACCTGGGGAGGTGATCTCTCGAACCTCGAGAACGTCCTTGACCAGATCTACTTCTACGTGCGGCCGCAGGAGAAAATGGAACGGTCGTGGGACGACGTTCCGGCCAACATCAAGGATACCTTCGAAAAACTCGGTATTCCAGAGGCCGAGCAGAAGGTACTCGCAGGTGTCGGTGCGCAGTACGAATCCGAGATGGTCTACCACTCGCTCAAGGAGGAGTGGGATGCCAAGGGAGTGATTTTCGACTCGATTGAGGACGGGCTCAAGAATCACCCGGAGCTGTTTCGAGAGCATTTCGGAACGGTGATTCCCTCTGCTGACAACAAGTTCTCGGCCATGAACTCCGCGGTCTGGTCGGGCGGATCCTTTGTTTACATCCCGAAGGGTGTGGACCTAGACACTCCGCTCCAAGCCTACTTCAGGGTCAATCAGGAGCAGATGGGCCAGTTCGAGCGGACACTCATCATCGCGGACGAAGGATCGAAGGCGCACTATATCGAAGGGTGCACCGCACCAGTTTACTCGACGGAGTCATTCCACTCCGGCGTCATTGAGATCATCGTGAAGGCAGAGGCTCACTTCCGCTACACGACCATTCAGAACTGGTCGAACAACATGTACAACCTCGTGACCCAGAGGGCTCAGGTGCACGAGAACGCCACCATGGAGTGGCTGGACGGAAACCTCGGCTCTAAGCTTACGATGAAGTACCCCTCCTGCTTCCTAGTGGGCAAGGGCGCGCATGGCTCCATTCTCTCGATCGCGTACTCCGGCGACGGTCAACACCAAGACACAGGTGGGAAGGTCGTTCACGCGGCACCCAACACATCATCGCAGATCATCTCCAAGTCGATCTCGAAGGGCACCGGCCGGTCCACGTACCGGGGGCTATGCAAAGTATACGAGGGATCGACCGACTCCCGCTCCAATGTGGAGTGCGATGCTCTGCTGCTCAATTCGACCTCTCGCACGGACACCTATCCGTACATTGAGATAGACGAGAAGCAGGCAAACATCGGCCACGAGGCGACGGTCTCGAAAGTGGGTGAGGAACAGCTGTTCTACCTGATGAGCCGGGGAATGTCCGAGGAGGAGGCAATGGCGCTCATCGTGCGTGGCTTCATCGAGCCCATCGCAAAGCTCCTTCCCCTGGAGTACGCAGTGGAGTTGAACCGCCTCATCGAACTAGAGATGGAAGGGTCCGTCGGTTAACCTCCCCATCGGCGCACGCCTTTTGCCCTCAATCAACCCAAATGCGCAACGGGCCACTCAAACCCTTGATTGATGCCTGAATCTTTGACGATTGACCCCCCGGTCACTGAACCGACGGAGGGGGTGACCGATCACATCAACCGCAAGGCGGTGGAGGCTCTTTCAGCCCAAGAGCCGGAGTGGCTGAAAGAGCGCCGACTTCATGCCTGGTCGGTCTACGAACGCACTCCTATGCCGACCAGACGGCTCGAAGAGTGGCGCTACACGGATCTGTCCCGGATGCTGAAGCTGGACCACATGAGTCTGCTTCCCTGGAGCGAACGGCGTTTCTCAGTCGGCGACCCTCCGACCTCAGCGATGCGCTCGGATCAGGAGGCCTCGGGCCATGTCGTCGATTTGGACGGTTCGGTCGCCCATGTCGACCTCGACGCGGAGCTTGGCTCGAAGGGGGTTATCCTCACTTCACTACGAGCAGCGGTGACGGAGCATCGGAGTCTGCTCGAGGAGTTTCTGGCTGCTGAAGCCTCGCCCGCGGAGAGTGGAAAATTTCAGTCCCTGAACGCCGCTCTTTGGACCGATGGGATCCTTCTCCGTGTTCCACGGGGGGTTCGCATGGAGCTCCCGGTGCGGGCAAGCAGATGGATATCGGAGCCCGGCCGAGCCTTATTTTCCCGCACGTTGATTATTGCGGAGGAAGGGAGCCGCGTGTCATTCGTCGATGAGGTCCAGTCGCCCAACTTCGAGGAGCAGACCCTAGTCTCTTCTGCGGTGGAGGTCTTCGCTCAAGCCGGTGCCCAGGTCCAGTTCGTGTCTTTACAGCAAATGGGAAGGGGTACCTTCCACCTCTCCCAACAGTGCACCCTGGCCGACAACGATTCTACGCTCGACACGCTGAACGTTAGCCTCGGCGCCTCTGTTGCCCGGGTTGACCTGAACGCCAAGCTTCGGGGAACCGGTGCTAACTCAAACATGCTGGGGCTCTACTTTGGTGGGGACGATCAGCACTTCGACCACAATACGAGGCAGGACCACCTGGCGCCTCACTCAAAGAGTGACCTGCTCTACAAGGGAGCGCTGGATGGGAAAGCGCGGGCCGTCTTTCGAGGAATCATCAAGGTGCATAGAGGGGCCCAGCAGACGGATGCATACCAGACCAACAGGAACCTCCTCCTCTCGGAGGACGCGCGGGCGGAATCTCTTCCGAACCTGGAGATTGAGGCCGATGATGTCCGCTGCTCCCATGGGGCCTCGGTGGGGCAGCTGGACCAGGAGCATCTCTTTTACCTCATGAGTCGAGGACTCTCACGTCCTCAGGCTGAGCGGTTGGTCGTGACGGGCTTCCTCGGAGAGGTGCTCTCCCGGCTACCGCTGGGTGGCGTAGTCGGAAGGGTCTCGGCGCTTATCGAGGAGCGCCTGCATGCCTGAGTGGGTCCGGGTTGCCGGCGTAGCTGACTGTAAGGATGAGGGCTGCCTCCACAGGATACTCGATAACGGGGAGGCGGTCGTCCTCGCCCGCTGGGAAGGCGAGATCTTTGCGTTGGAAGACCGCTGTTCCCACGAAGATTTCCCGCTTTCCGATGGAGAGGTGGACAACGGTGAGATCGAGTGTGTCCTCCATGGTGCTCGCTTCGACCTGCAGACCGGTATGGCCGTGCAGCTCCCTGCTATTCGGCCCGTGAAAACTTTCCCCGTTGAGATCCGAGATGAAGAGGTGTTCATCCGGGTCGACTCATGAGCGCTCCGGCCACTCCCTTGACTGTGCCCCCTGTCTCACCCCTGGACGTCGAGCAGGTGCGTAGGGACTTTCCAATTCTCTCCCAGGAGGTGAATGGCTACCCGCTCGCGTACCTCGACAACGCAGCGACTTCCCAAAAGCCACAAATTGTCATCGACGCGGTACGAGAGTACTACTGCCTTGACAACGCAAACGTCCATCGCGGCCTCCACGAACTGAGCCGAAGAGCGACTGACGCCTACGAGGGAGCACGGCGCACGGTGGCGGGGTGGATTGGAGCTCCCTCCCCAACGGAGTTGATCTTCACCCGAAGCACGACAGAGTCTATCAACCTGGTGGCAGCAAGCTGGGGTGGATCGAACCTAAAGCCGGGAGACCAGATCCTCCTGACGGAGTTGGAGCACCACTCAAACATTGTTCCTTGGCAGCTCATTGCTAAGAAAACCGGGGCCACGGTCCGGTACCTCGAACTGGACAACCACGGTCAGCTTATCGTGGATGATCTCCCCCGGATCTTGGGTGAGGGACGGGTTCGCATCGCGTCTGTCGCGCACGTTTCCAACGCCCTTGGCACCATCAACCCGGTGGCGGAGATCGGTCGCCAGGTACATGAGGCAGGAGCGCTTCTCTTGGTTGATGGTGCTCAAAGCGCCGCGCATCATCCGGTTGATGTCCAGGATCTAGGTGCGGATTTCTTCGCTTTTTCGGGTCACAAGATGTGTGGCCCCTCGGGAATCGGGGCCCTCTGGGTGCGACGCGACGTCCTCGAGCAGATGCCCCCGTATCAGGGAGGGGGCGAGATGATCGATCTCGTGGAGAAGGATGGTTCAACCTGGGCCGAGCTGCCGCACAAGTTCGAGGCGGGAACGCCGAACATCGCAGGCGCCATTGGGATGGCTGCTGCCGTGAAATATCTTGGATCGATCGGACCTGAGCTAATCCTATATCACGAGCAAGAACTGGTGGCGTACGCGCTCGACGTACTCGGCGAGTCTCCTGGAGTCCGCCTGTTCGGTCCCTCCAACCCCCGGGCCCGTGCAGGAGTGGTCTCGTTCAGAATGGCTGAAGCACATCCCCACGACATATCTACCGTTCTGGACAGAGAGGGGATTGCAATCAGAGCCGGACATCACTGCGCGCAGCTTGTCATGCAGCGGTTCCAAGTGGGAGCAACCGCTCGGGCATCATTCTACCTCTATAATACCAGAGCAGAGGTAGACCGGCTTGTCCGAGGCCTAGAATCCGTACGTTCCATCTTCGGCAGGAACTAGCAGCGTGTCTCAGGTCCAAGACGTACAGCTCAACTCCCTGTATCAGCACCTCATTCTGGAGCACTACAAGAAACCCCGAAACAGGGGAACGCTCGAAGGCGGCACCGTCGAGATCCACATGCGAAACCCGGCCTGCGGGGACGAGATCAAGCTACAGATGCGGGTCGAGAATGATGTCATTCACGACCTTCGGTTTCTCGGAGAAGGATGCTCGATCTCCCAGGCCTCGGTCTCAATGATGACCACCATGCTGAAGGACAGATCGCTGAACGACGCGATGGATCTGGCTCGAAGATTCACCGAAATGATGCACGGAGATCCGGAGGCTGCAAAGGACAAGTCTCTCAAGGATCTTCGGGCACTCCAAGGAGTTTCCAAGTTTCCGATTCGAGTCAAGTGTGCCCTTCTCGGCTTCGATGCTCTTCAAGAGGCGGTCAGACAAAGTCGCGCTGGCTGGCAAGAGGAGAACGAGTCAGCGAATGAGACATGACCCACTGTTTGATCAGCTGTCCATCGAGGTGACCCCGCGAGGGGTATCCAGAGTGCGGTTCGGTGGGCAGCGAAGGCTGTCCCCCGATGGTCCCGTCGCTACACAGTCCCCTCTGGCGGAAGCAGCACTCACGCAGATACGTGAGTATCTCCAAGGGCGACGAACTTCGTTTGCGCTTCCTTTAGACCTGCAGTCCGCATCCCCATTTCGCGGATTAGTACTGCAAAATCTCCTCAGGATTCCCTTCGGAGAGACGGTCAGCTATGGCGATCTCGCCAATCGAGTCGGGTGTGACTCAGCGAGGGCCGTCGGACAGGCGGTGGGGTGGAATCCCCTTCCGATCCTCGTTCCCTGTCACCGCGTGGTGACACGTAAGGATCGCTTAGGCGGATACTCGGGAGGCCTAGACCGAAAGGTGGCTCTCCTGAGGTTAGAGGGAATAGAGGCCGCGGGCTCCTCCTTCTCAAGCAGGATCGCAATCCCCGCCTGAGTTGTAAAACCAAACCGCTTCGAACATCCTTCCGCAGAATTACGGCAGACCTGACTCCGTAGGCGTGAGGACCACCTTCACCGCTCCACTCCGGTCATGACTCGCGGCCGCGGATAGGGCATGTCGATACTCCGTTAACGGGAAGACGTGTGTCACAAGTTTCTCCAGCGGTGCCCCGCTCTCCATAATTAGCTCGTGGGTCACCTCCATCGTGTGTCGCTCCCTGCCCCGCCACCTCTCGACCCCATAGCCGATAAATCCCCTCACCTTCAATTCCCGCGCCCATAGAAGAGAGAAGTCCAGCCGACGCATCTCTCCCGCACAACCGAGAACAACGATAGTTCCACGCGGCGAAGCGTACCGGAGCGCCTGATCGATCGACAAAGCACTTCCGACACAGTCAAAAATCCGGCTGAAGCCTCCGCCCGCAAACACCTCCCTCCCCACGATGGGCTGATACGCCATGGCGCCGGTTCCAATCAGGGCAGTTCTTGCCTCCCCTCCGGGCGTGATAACCTCAGTCGCTCCGAGAGCGCGTGCGAGTTCGACTTCGTGTCGCCGCTTCGTTTGGGCGACCACGGTTCCCTCAAATCCGGTAGCTCGCAAAGCCCAGATCGTCCCAAATGCTATCGGACCGCTCCCTATCACTAGCACGTCTTCCTCCGGCTGCGGAGGAGCATTTAACACGGCGTGCATACTGATCGAGAGGGGCTCCACGAGCACCGCAGCGCGACTTGAGATCCTTGAGTCCAAAGGGAAGAGCTGGGACTGGTGTGCTACCATACGCTCTCCCCAGCCACCCGGAAGGTCGCGATGATAACCAATAGTCAGACCACGACTTAAAGTCCTGTGTCCGATTGTTTGAGGACCGTCTTCTCCTGCCATTTCACATGTACCGTGACGCCCGTTCCGACACGATCGGCAGACTGATATCCCCTTATGGCCGCGTACCTGACAGGAGATCATCGGGTCGACCGATACTCGGTCTCCGGGAGCGACCCGAGTGACACCGGAGCCCACCGACTCTACCCTCGCAAGAATTTCATGCCCTAAGATGGCTGGAAAGGACCCAAAAGGCTCCATCATGGGGCTCGAGGAATAGGTCAGATTACCGATGTCTGATCCACAGATACCACACCCCACCACACGTAGCTCTGTCCACCCCGGACCAGGATTAGCGACTTCCGGCACCTCCCTAAGGCGGAGACCACTCAGCCTGCCGAAAACCGCCGACTGACTCACCCGCCCAAGGGAGCGAGCCAGAATGAACTTCGGTATCGTCACATCGAACTCTACTGCCCGCATATTGACACACTACCAACCTACCCCGAGGGATACTAGGGGCACGGGCGAGTTTCCTTAGGGGTAAAGGGTGCTCCCATGAAGACTGCAATCGTTTCCGGATGCCGAACCCCCTTCACGAGGGCAGGCACGGAACTTCGTGAACTAAGCGCGATCGACCTTGGTAAAGCGGCGGTCCGGGAAGCTCTCGCCCGCGCCGATCTCAATGGAGAGGCGGTCGATCAACTCGTCTTCGGTACCGTAGTCCACGACCCACAGGCGCCAAACATCGCGCGCGAGGTCGGCCTAGCCGTCCTCCCCAAGGAAGTGCCAGCGACAACGGTCTCGCGAGCCTGTGCGTCGTCTAACCAGGCGATCGCTGACGGTGTCAATCTTATCGAACTCGGCCAGGCGCAAATTGTCGTCGCGGGCGGAGCCGAATCCCTCTCCCATATTCCAATCGCGGCTTCAGAAAGCCTCGCACGGATCCTCCTGGAAGCATCGAAGGCCCGTTCGCTCAAGCAGCGGGTCTCCGTGTTCTTACGCCTAAGGCCCAAGGACCTGGTACCTGTCTGGCCACAGATCGCCGAGCCGACCACTGCCGAGACGATGGGCCAGGCAGCGGAGCGCATGGCCAAGGAGAACGGTATCACACGGACAGCACAGGACAAATGGGCCCTGAGGTCCCACCGGCGGGCAATCCAAGGGATGGAGGACGGCCGTCTCACGGCTGAGATTACACCCGTCTACCTTCCACCAGCGTTTGAGACCATCGTCAACCGGGACAATGGAGTACGCGTCGATACGAGTCTCGGGCTTCTAGAAGACTTATACCCTGTCTTCGACAAGAAACACGGGTCGGTCACAGCCGGGAACGCGTCTCCCCTCACGGACGGGGGCGCTGCCCTGGTTCTCATGTCTTCCCGAGCGGTCAAGGCACATGGGGTTAAGCCCCTGGCTTGGATCCGGAGCTTCGCTATCACCGCGCTGGATCCAGGTGCACAGCTCCTCCAGGGCCCGTCCTACGCTGCCCCTCTCGCGCTCGATCTCGCATGCATCTCAATGAAGGACATTGACTTGATGGAAATGCATGAAGCGTTCGCGGCGCAGGTTCTTTCCAACCTTCAGGCGCTCGACTCTTCTAAATTCGCGAGGGACATGTTGGGACGGAGCAGTCCGATTGGTCACCCAGAGCTGGACCGGATCAATGTGATGGGTGGCTCGATCGCGCTCGGGCACCCCTTTGGTGCCACGGGAGCCCGCATTACCCTGACTCTCGCCAATGAACTACGTCGCATAAACGGAGAGTTCGGACTCCTAACGGTCTGCGCTGCTGGCGGCATGGGGTTCGCGATGGTGATCCAGCGGGCTTGAGGATTCTAATCACCCAGTTCCTCAGCCAGCGCCCTCCGTACCTCTCTTCGGCGCTCTCCCTCATGGAATCGCTGGCGTTCCTCCTCGGTCTTTAACTTCAACTTGGGCACACGCACCGGCCTTCCCTCCGTGTCGATCGCTACAAAGGTAAGGAAGCAAGTGTTCGTGTGACGCAGAGTGCCCCTCAGAAGGTGTTCGGCTTCAACACAAACTCCTACCTCCATTGAAGTGCGGCCCACATAATTCACCTGAGCTGAGCAGGTCACAAGCTCACCAGAGAAAACAGGCTCACGAAAATCAACCCGATCAATGGAAACCGTCACACAGGCCCGTCCAGCGTGCCGCATCGCGGCCACTGCCGCGGCGCGGTCGACCATTGACAGAATCACGCCACCGAACACATGACCCAGATTGTTCACATGATGGGGCATCATCAGTTCGGACACCATGGATTGTGATGGGGCAGCCGGGGGCCGATTCCCTGGACCTATCTCAGGCATAGACATTGGCTCCAGTGTGAGGGAAGAGAGGTGTGGAGATGGAAGGGCACACAATTATGTAAGGGTATGCCTAATCCCAAACCCACAGAGGTCAAGATGCGCTGACCAGACCGGAACCTGATCACCCTTAACCAAACAACAATCAGCTTATTGCAAGTCCACGCGTCATCGCTAAATACCGTGCTACAAAGGCCGCTTTGCAGACGTCTCTTCCGACTCTCCAGGACCTAACGAGTCCCCCCAAACAACTCTATGTCCCGAAGGGAGGACATTTCTGTCTTATTTAACCCCCGGGCTTTTTTAGATCAATCCGACAATCTTGTACACGTAGCCCAGTCCTTTAGCAGACAAATTTCCTAGGGCTGAAGAGGTCGCGCGACCATGATTCCCATCTGACTGGAGAATCCCTGGATTCTCTCAGCCAGCGGCTGAATTGAAATCTCGACGGAATCACCGACAAGAGGGGCATGCAGGATGTGTAGCCGATCTCTTTGCCATAGCGCGATGCCGGTATGGGCAATGTCCAGTCCCTCGAGGGTGCTGACTGCAGCGATGACATCCCCATTCTGGATTCGGCCCTCTCCTTCCGCGATTTGATCCTGGGGGATATAGAAACGAGAAGCCTCTGTTACCCGCTCTTCCATCTCCCGGATCGCCTCAAGGGCCCCAGAAACCTCCCCTAACTGACGATACGACTCCGGGTTTGCGCTCATGAAACCGATGGGTCTTCGGTCCTCGATGCCCCCCAACTCTTCGCTCAACGAACGGGCGAGACCCTTCGCGTCTGCATCCCTGATCCACTCTGAGAAGTAGTGCAGGCGACTCGGATAACCGGAGAGGATTCCGTCTCGGTACCGCACTCGTGTGAGCTCATCTCTATACCGATCCCGGAAGCTCGGCTCGTTTTCCATGAGTTCGGACGAAACAGTTAGGCGAGCTAACACCAGGACATGCTCCACCAGCGTCACGCAGTCGAAGGTCAGGAGATTCACCACCAACCGTTCCTGACCGGGAATCTCGAGCGTGCCCGGTTTGTAGGGTGTTCCCACAAACGTCGTCCCCAGTGTCGCTACGACTTCCCCGATCGGGAGCGTGTCGAGGCCTAGACCTCTCGCCCACACAACCGTTCCTCGAGCGATCGCCCAATCCCGTTCCGTCTCCGCCAACGACCCGGAATTCTCGTCAAACCAAGGGAGGTCAAGGTTGGGTGCCGGATAGCCAGAAGGAAGAATACTACCAGCACCCGAAGGTGCTTCGGCAATGCACGACGGGAGAGCCAATAGCAAGACAAACCCCACGAACGTTTTGATACGCACAAGACGCAGCGTAGCACACACCCCAGGGCAAGGGAAAAAAGGCATAGACCTAATAAGGTATGGCGCCGACCAGGTCTTCAAAAGCTCAGCCCGGACACCGGGAAGGATCAAGTAGAAAGTCGGCGTGTACTTTCTGAACATTTAGTGGGCAACCTACAGTGCTAGTGGTCGGATCGGCGGCCCCAGGTCGGGCTCACGTCTTCACTCGGAGGTAAGATGCCGTACCCTGAAATGCTCGTTGCTCCCATGCGGCAGGATCTTGTCCGCCTTGGGTTTCAAGAATTGCGTTCCGTCTCGGAGGTGGACGAAGCGTTTGGAGACACCTCTCAGGCCATCCTCGTCGTGGTCAACTCGGTCTGCGGTTGTGCAGCCGGAGCGATGCGGCCTGCCGTTGCTCTCTCTCTCATGGATGAGGAAGGGCCACGCCCCCCTCGTCTCGCTACAGTGTTTGCCGGACAAGACGTGGAGGCTACTCAGCGTGCACGCGAGTATTTCACCGGATACCGGCCATCGTCACCGTCGGTCGCCCTCCTCAAGGATGGTGAGCTGACGTGGATGCTTGAGCGCCATCAGATCGAGGGCCATGGCCCAGAGATACTTGCTACCGCCCTGAAGCAAGCGTACGAGAAACATTGCTAGGCGGCTAGCTCACCCTTTCCCAAGACAGTTCACGATGGACGATGACTGAAAGAAGAGCTGTCAGGATTGGTTCAAGGCTCGGGTTGAGCAGTGGGAGGAAAGGTTAGAAGAATTGGCTGCCCGGGTTGGGCCGGCGGAGGCAGATCTGCATAGCCGGTTTTGGTCGGACGAATCAAGGCTGCGGGAGAACCTCGAAGAAGCCCGATCGCGGCTTCGCGAGTTGAGGGAGGCTTCCGTCTCAAGGTTGTGGGAGGAGGTCAAGATGGGTGCGGAGAGGATTTGGATAGACGTCCGGGCCGCCTGGGAACAAGTAGGTCGGGCAGAGTCCGCCAACCAATGCGAACCCATCAAGGCGGACGCACCCGCCGAAAAGGCCTCTTCGGGGGCAGGAGATGTTGCCCCGGAGTGAACCCCGCCCCGCGGAAGACTGTGAAAGCTTCACACGTTATCTCTTTCTCCGATACCTCGGGGGGAGTTGGCATCTGCTCTCCACTACGGAAGGAGGTGGCGGCGGAAATGCCCGGCGGTAAAGCGCATCGCCCGGTCCAGCTCGGGAGTGGACCCCCGGAACGGGTGAACCGCTTCGAAGGCGTGTCCCGCTCCCGGAATTACCTCCACCAACGCATCACGATTCGCTGAGGCCAAACGCCTGGCATCGGAAACGGGCACAGACATGTCCCTTTCCCCATGCACGATCATCCATGGAAGGTTGCCCAACTCCGAAGCGGCCGTTTCGATGTCGAGACGTTCTCGATGAGACTCGAAGTCCTCTAGGAGGCCCAGGTTTAATGGCATCTGTTGCCCCGTGCGCGCATTCATGACATAGATCCGCCCCTCCGATCGCCATTCCTCCTTCACCTCTTTCGACCACCGATCAAAGCCAGCCAGCCCCGCCCAGGTCACGAGGGCATCAAGGTGTTGGTCGTCTCTGGCAGCCACAACAGCCTCGCCCCCACCTCGCGAGTGCCCGAACAGCCCTAGCCGGGTGGGGGGCACGGACAGGATCTCACCAGCACGCACTTTGTCAAGCACGGTCAGAATCTCGTCTACATCGCGACTGAGGGTGTTTCGGGCAAACTTCTCAAGCTCGGTGAACTCGCTCGGATCATCACCGATTCCATTCAGCGAAAAGTTGAATGAAACGACAGCGTGACCATCCCGTGCAAGATGCTCGCAAAGGTGCGGGAAGAATCCCCAATCCTTGAAACCCTTGAAGCCGTGAGAAATAACGATTCCACTGAGTGGGGGCTCCCCCTCGGGAAGGCGTAGGTCGCCACGAATTTCCGTCCCATCTTGCGACGGGATCGTGAAGGGGCGCTTGATCATCAGGGTTCCTGTTGCCAGCGGATGTCCCTCACCCCAGCCGCATGATTTTCAACCCTGGCAAGCACGAAGAGCAGATCTGAAAGTCGGTTGAGATACGTAACCGCAAACGAGGCACCAGAATCCTCGCGGGCTACACAAACTGTGGATCTCTCAGCCCGCCGGCACACTGTTCGACAGAGATGTAGCACTCGGGCACCCGCACTTCCACCGGGGAGGATGAATGCATCGAGGGACGTGAGTTTCGCTTCCTCCTCATCGATCCAGACCTCCATTTCATCTGGCCTCGAGTCAGGAAGTCGGGGAAGGTCTGGCCCCTTCTCTCCCGCCCCAACGGGCGGAGATGCAAGGTGTGATCCGAGCGAGAACAGGTCATGCTGGACCACCGACAGATGCATGCGTGCATGGTCAGATTCGACCACATCAATTGCGTGCCCGATGAATGCGTTCAGCTCGTCCATCGCGCCGCAAGCATCGACCCGAGGATGGTCCTTTGGGACACGTCCCCCGCCGAAGAGGGCTGTCTCACCGGAGTCGCCCGTGCGTGTGTAGATCTTCAAGTGGGAGTCCCCCGTTAAGGGCAATCGGTTTCAGCGTAGGCGGACTATTCGCCGAAGCGCACCAGCCTTCTCGATCAGAGCCGAGCCTTCCTTCAGAAGGGATGCCCCTTCCTCCTCCGACGGTCTCACTTCAGATATCAAGAGGGCTCGAACATCAAGAAGCACCTCCAGATGAAGTTGATCCCTCTGAAAATCTAGATCCAGCCGGGCCATCTCCCCCACGTCGTCCCGTTCCTGGGCCTGCCCGAAGGCTTCGCGGTAGGTGGCTTCCAGACTAGCAAGAATCTTCCTGCGTTCCCGCACGCTTATGCTCCTTTCTCTCAGGTGGAACCGAGATCCATAAACGGAGCCGCACCCGGACCTCCAGTAAAATACTCCCGCTTGATGCGCTGGAGTTCCTTGAAGTGATCGTTAGAGTAGTGGTCTGCCCTGGTGATCGTTCGGATCATGATCGAGGCCGACATTCGCTCAACGAAGCTCCGGAGCGCCTCTCCTACACCGTACTTGTCCTGCTCCCCCTGGACCAGTAGCATCCGCCTTTGGGCCCGATTGAGAAAGTCAAAGTCGTGCATCACGAGAGGAACCTCCGGGCCGAATGGCATCTTCGCCTTCTCATCTGAAAGACCTACTCTCGCGCCGAAAGAAGATCCTCCTGCTAGGCCTCAGTTCGATCGACCTCTACGAAGGGTTATCCCCACGTACACCAAGGCCCCGACCAAGAGAAGAAAAACAGCCACCCCAAACCATTCTAGGTAGGGGATGTATTGGCCGAAGTACGCTCCCAGCGCTGCCGTAATGCCGGTGTAGAACGGAAGAGCTGTTAGTAGAATAAAGGAGAACCGCCTCCTGGACATTGCTGACACCCCGAGGGCAACGCTCACCGTGTCGATGGGGAAAATGGGCACAGCATAGACGATCCAAATGAGCCATGGCCGACCGAACAGCCAGTCCTCAATGCGCTCCCGGCGGCGCGTATCCATATGCCTGTCTACGAACGGTTTTCCTAGTGTCTTGGCAAGCCAGAACACAAGGAGACCCCCCACGACGTTTCCCACGTAGTGGAGCGGCCAGCTTTGCCAGAATCCCCAGGTCGCACTTGCCAGAAAGGCAATCACTCCACCGGGGATCGGAGCCAAAACCACTTCGATGATGACCAACAGGACGAAGGCGACCCTGGAGAGCGGACCGACGGCCTGCACCAGTGCTTCGGGATCGACGCGAAGTGTGATTCCCGCCCCAGCTGCGACTATCCCGACCAGGACGGCGGTGGCGAGCGCCCGATGGCGTGGACGTGAGCGAGAGGGACGGTCCCCGGGCTGTTCGATTTGCAAGGGCCGGGTCAGGGCCTACTCGGCACTGTGGGCCACCGAAGAGGCCAAAGTGGAATCGTCATGCGACCGCGTGAACCTGGGGTGTCCGCCGGGTTCCCAGCCTTGAGACAGTTGACAGACAGGGATAGCGCAACCTGCAACTTGACACCGGTGCTCATACGGGACCCCCCTCCTCCAGTGTATCCTCTCGCTCAATGGCTCCGCCCTCCAGAACCCCGAGCACTTTCTAGCTCGCCGTGCGCTCGCTGACCGCGGCAGCACCCACATGCACTGTGGTCAAGAGGGGGATCGCCGGGAAGGGGGTCCCATGGAGAATCTCTGAGCCCGGGACTTGACTCCACAAGATGAGAACCACGATGCCGACCACGAACGAACTGAGGACAGCCGTCAATCTGCTTCGGGAGCTTCTCGAATGAAACTCAAGCGAAGCAGACCCCTTCAGTCGAAAAGATCTTGGATGGCAGGCTTGGTCACCTTGCCCATGGCATTTCTCGGCAAATCCTTCAACAGCAACAGCGACCTGGGAATCTTGTACCCCGACATGCGCTCAGTGGCCCATTCTTTCAGCGCCGGGAGTTCAATGTCCTCCCCATCACGGGCCACGATGGCAACTGCCACCACCTCCCCCCAGGTATCGTCGGGCACGCCAACCACGGCACACTCCCGGATCGCCGGATGGGTCAGCAAGGTATCCTCAATTTCCAGGGCCGAGAGTTTGTATCCGCCGGACTTGATGATGTCCACCGACAAGCGACCCATGATGCGGTAATACCCATCCTCCAACACCGCCATGTCCCCCGTACGGAACCACCCCTCCACGAAAGATTCTCGTGTCACTTCAGGCTTTCGCCAGTACTCGGAGAACACCGCGGGTCCACGAACCTGAATCTCTCCAGGTTCGTCTTCCGCTTCAATCAACGCGCCCGCTTCACTCATTAATCTGACGGTGACGCCAGGCAGCGCCACGCCCACGGCACCTGGCCTGCGCTCCCCTTGCAGAGGGTTCGAGATCGCCATGCCGATTTCCGTCATGCCATAGCGCTCGAGAAGTTTCTGTCCCGTCAATTGCGTCCATTGTTCATGCACGCTGGCCGGTAATGCGGCAGAACCCGACACCATCAATCGCATGTGGGCGAATCCATCCGTGAATCGCGCTCGATCTCGCTCATCGGCGGCCTCCAGGATCCGGATCAGCTTTACGTAGATGGTCGGCACTCCCATGAACAGCGAATACTCTTTATCTGCCACGCGCTCCAGAACCGCCCCTGCATCGAAGGACTCGAAACAGTCCGCCCTGGCCCCCGACCACAACGCGCAACCCAACACGTTGACGATACCGTGAATATGATGTAGCGGCAGAAACAGCGGAATCCAATCTCCCGATCGCCAACCCCAGGCTTCTACCAGCGCCGTGATCTGCGCCTGAATGTTGGCGTGAGTGCTAACCACACCTTTGGGCTTGCTGGTCGTGCCGCTGGTGTAGAGAATCATCGCCCGCCTCTGGACCTCCAGCTGCGGCAACGGCACGGACCGCGTCGATGAGATCCCATCAATACTGAGCAGGGACACCGAAAGCCGATCACAAAGGGGCTTGAGCTTCGCCAGTGAATCCTCAGGTGCAATTATGCGATCAATCTGGGCATCGGTGATCACATGTTCGAGTTCCGGGTCTGCCGCGGACAGGCTCAGTGGCACGGCAATTCCACCGGCTCTCCAGATGCCCCACTGGACCGCTGCGTACTCAAAGCTTGTCGGGATAAGAAAAGCGACTCGCTGTTCACCCAGGTCGGTCGACCCATTGAGCAGACTGGCGGCTATTCCCTCTGATACTGAGAGTACCGAGTCGTACGAGTGATCTTGACCACCTGATGTCAGGGCAACCCGTGCCCCGAAACTCCGTGCCCGCCGAACCAATTCGAGTTCAGGCATGCTTCGGTCTCTCCTCGATTCAGCGCCATGGTGTCAGACGGAAACTGTTAGCCCATGATCGCCCTGATGACCACGAAAATCACCGAAGGCCCCAACAGGGCACCCAGTCCAGTATAGAACGTAGCCGTCATCGCGCCATAGGGAACCAGACGTTCATCGGTGGCGGCCAGCCCCCCCGCCACTCCACTTGTGGTGCCCATGAGACCACCATAAATCATCGCCGAACGCGGATTATTCAATCCGATCAGTGGTGCGACAAACGGTGTTCCAGCCATCACCAGCATGGATTTGATTAGCCCGGCGGCGATACTGAGTGCGATCACATCCGAACTGGCCCCAATGGCTGCACCGGTAACGGGCCCCACGATGTACGTGGCCGCACCGCCGCCTATTGTGGTCATGCTCACGGGATCGGTATAGCCGAAAGCATAGGCGACCACCGCGCCGATCGTGAACGACACGAATACGCCAGCAAACAGAGAGATGACCCCACTCGCTCCGGCGCGCGCCAACTCCCGCGTATTCACGCCGAAAGCGGTGGCAATGATTGCGAAGTCCCGAAGCATGGCGCCGCCCATCAATCCGATACCGGCAAATACCTCCAGGTCAGCAATGCCGCGGCCCCCTCCGGTAATGACGCCTCCAACATATGCTGCCAGCAAGCCAAGCATGATGGCGATAGCTGACCCATGAAGGTGCCCTCTGGTCAGACGCGCGGACGCCTGATAGGACACCCACACGGTGATCCCCACGACGGCGAAGGCAGTAATCAAGCCATATCGGCTCATCACCTCTGCCATGAGATCGACGACCGTAGTCATACGCCCTGCTCGACGTCTGCTTCCTTCGGCAGCGGCGGCGCTTCACCGCCGATGCGACTGAGCAGCGGTACCAGGGCACAGCTAACCACAACGGCCAGGACTCCAGCCAGCACTGCAGCTGTCCCGCCCCTTACCGCCGCTACCACGTTCTGGCTAGCCGCCATCGCCACGACCACCGGTATATAGATGGCACTCCAGAAGGTGATGCCCGTCTGGGAGATGGGGCGGAGGCGACCGCTGGCCTGCCCTTTCGCAGCAACCAGAATTAGCAGCAACATGGAGATACCGACACCGCCAACATTCGCGTCGATGCCAATCAGCTGCCCGATCAACTCCCCTATGAACGCGCCGGCCAGCATGCACCCCGCAAGCAATGCTACGCCGTATATCACCACTGGTGGCACCTGGGGCGGGAGACCATGCGGGAAACGGCGATCCCTCTGTCCCACGAACTCCCCAACAGATCTTGGTAACTGAACACACCCTCGGATACCACCGCGGCCAAGGGTTCCGGCCAAGACTGCCCGCAATCGAAGAGGGAAAGTATCACAATCAAAGCAGGGTCTCGTTGGGTCCTGTAGACAGCAAGGGTGAAGGGTGCTTTTCAGACTGATCCCCCCACGACATTATCGAGCCGATCTCTACCAACCTTCCGCCGCAGGGGCCTCCGGATCCGACGACAGGAACCGAATCAACTGTGCGTTGACGACCCCCGGAACCTCTTCATGCGGATTGTGCCCGACGTCGGGGATGAGGAATGCCTTAGCATTGGGCAGAATCTCAACTGCCCGGCGTACGTTCGCCGGGAAGTTCGGTCCGTCAATCTCCCCACCCAGAATCAGGGTCTTGGT
>CAZJIM010000031.1:0-24980 GCA_964546115.1 uncultured Gemmatimonadaceae bacterium
GATATGGAGAGTTGCACCCCGACATCATGCTCTCACCACGGGTCGCACCGCAGATGATCGGGATGGGGCTCCTGGAGGCCATCCCCGAGGAGAAGATTCTCGCCAATGCTGATCCATCCGACAAAGACGGGGATGGGATCTCTGGACGGCCGAACAGGGTGTGGGACAGATCGCGAAACAGTTTCGCGCTGGGACGCTTCGGCTGGAAGGCCAACCAACCTACCGTTCTTCAACAAACGGCAGGAGCCTTTCTCGGTGATATAGGGGTCACCACAAGCGTGTTTCCGGAGCAGAACTGCGCGGAGACCCACGTCGAGTGCCTCGAAGCCCCGCGTGGGGGCACCCCGGAGATCGACGATGACGACCTCATGAAGGTCGTTCTCTATGCCAGTTCGCTTGCCGTACCCGCCATGCGGAATCCAGACGACCCGCAAGTCATCAAGGGAGGGAAGACCTTCGAGGACATCGGGTGTGGGGACTGCCACACCCCTTCGATGCTGACCGGGATCCATCCAACAATTCCGGCGCTTTCCGAACAGACGATCCATCCCTATACAGACCTCTTGCTCCATGACATGGGAGAGGCGCTAGCGGACAGGCGGCCCGACTTCGAAGCCACAGGAAGGGAGTGGCGAACGCCCCCGCTCTGGGGTATCGGCCTCTTTGAAACCGTCAACGGCCACACATACTACCTACACGACGGTCGGGCGCGGAATCTCTCTGAAGCAATTCTCTGGCATGGTGGCGAGGCAGCTGCGGTACGTACCAGATTCCTGAAGCTGCCGCTGGCACAGCGCCAAGCCCTCGTTCAATTCCTCCAGTCCCTCTGATAACCCATAGCTCACGATGCGCCGTTTCCCCCACCTCTCCCTTACCGTCATCATGATTCTCGGCAGCACTGTGCTGACAAGCTGCCGGCTGGGATTTGACCGCGAGGCGATGCTCGGCAGAATTGCGGACACGGTGATCCTTCCCGCACATCTCGCACTGACCGAGGAAGCGAAAGATCTTGACGAGGTCACAAGGCAGTTCACCGAAGAGCCAAATGCGGGGACTCTCAGGACCCTTCGGGAACAGTGGTTGGAGACCGAGCTCGCCTGGAAGAGGGTTGAGCTCTACGAGTTCCCGGGACTCCTACTCATTCACAATGCCATTGAAAGACGCCCCGCACGAGTTGCGTTCATCGAAGAGGCCATCGCGGGAGCAGACGACAGCGCCCTCGGACAGGTCAACGGAGAGTTCGTGGAATCACTGGGATCCACCTCGAAGGGGCTGAGCGCTATCGAATACCTGATCTTCCCCGCAGAGGAGCAGGCCCGACCCGTACTGGAGAGCTTCGACGATCCTGCTCGCAGTGCCTATCTCGCTGCGCTCACCGCCAATCTCTGGTCAAAGACCCAGGAGTTGTACCAGTTCTGGAACTCTGACGGTGAAAACTACGCAGAGTCATTTCGCGAGAACGACTCTGAGGGGGCCGATATTGAGAGCTCAGTCAGCTTGCTTGCGAACGAATTGATTGAACTACACGAAGTGTCGATGCACATCAAGCTCGGAATGCCAATGGGCCAAACGACCCATGGCATTCCGCAGCCGGAAGAGGTGGAATCCTATCTCAGCGGCAATTCACTAGAACTCATGACGGCCAGCCTGGAATCTCTCCAGCGGACCTTCGACGCCGGCCTCGACGATTACCTCGATTACCTCGACCGTAGAGGAAGCGAAAATCTGCTGTCGATGGCGATTCACACTCAATTCGACACGGTGTTGGGCGCACTTGGGAACATCAGTGGGCCACTTCAAGACGCGGTAACGGACGCCCCCGCAGAGGTAGCAATGGCCTACGATGCGATGCGACTCCTACTGGTACTCCTAAAGACAGACATGTCGGCCCTGCTAGGGATCACCGTGACCTTTGGCGATAGCGATGGGGACTGATCACCTCGCCTCGAAGATTCGCGCGGGCATCCTTCAGCTGCGCGAGTGGATGAGCCGTCCCGTTGACGCAGCCCCGCTCGTCGTGTTCAGGGTCGGGTTCGGCTTACTGATGCTTAGCTCAGCCGTGAGATTCTTGTCAAAGGGGTGGGTCGAGACGCAATACATTCAGCCCGCGTTCCACTTCCGTTACTACCTCTTCCAGTGGGTTCCCGGACTTCCGGGAGATTGGCTCTACCTGGTCTTCGCGACTCAGATAGCCTGCGCAGCCATGATCGCTATCGGGTGGCATTACCGAGTCGCCACGATTGGATTCTTTCTCTCGTTTTCGTACGTCGAACTGATCGATCAGACAACCTATCTCAATCATTACTACTTCATCTCACTGGTCGCTTTTCTTCTGGTTCTCCTCCCACTCCACCCATCGATGTCACTGGATTCACGGCTCCACCCTAGAGTGGGTGGTGGATCAGCCCCGCGGTGGATTCCACCCATATTCCAAGCACAGATCGCGATCGTCTACTTCTTCGCTGGACTTGCGAAGTTGAACTCCGATTGGCTCTTCGACGCCCAGCCCCTGAGCATCTGGCTCGCCGCCAGATCGGGGTTCCCTGTGTTGGGAATCCTCTTCGATCAGAGTTGGTTTGCGTATCTCATGAGCTGGTCAGGAGCAGCCTTCGATCTCTCCATCCCATTCCTCTTGTTCTGGCGGCGTAGTAGACCCTGGGCGTATCTCGGGGTCATTGGCTTCCATCTACTGACGGGCGCACTATTCCCGATCGGTGTATTCCCCTGGGTGATGATCGCCAGCACCCTGATCTTCTTCGACACTTCGGACTACATTCGGATGAGCACGCACCTGAAAGCCTTCATCCCCCGAAAACTCACGGAAGAATCTGAGGTGCGCCGGGCACCTGCCGGGGTAGCTTCTCCGGTCCCAATAGGCCGAGCATTGCCACTAGCCCTCATCCCCTTCTTCGTTTTTCAGCTTCTGATGCCCCTGCGTCATCTTGCTTATCCGGGGGAAGTTCTCTGGACGGAGGAAGGCTACCGATTCTCCTGGCGCGTGATGCTCGTGGAGAAGACGGGCACGGTGTTTTTCACTATCACAGATCCTGCCACAGGCAGATCATGGGACGAATTTCCCGGAGACTATCTAACCTCCCAACAGGAGAGACAGCTCGCCTTTCAGCCCGACATGATCCTCGGGTTTGCTCACTATCTTCAGGATACGTTGCGATCTGAGGGCGTTCAGAACCCGGAGATCAGAGTCCAGGCGTATGTCAGTCTGAATGGCCGCCGAAACCAGCCTCTGGTGGATCCTGGCCTCGATCTCACGCAAGTGCAACGATCGCTCTCGCCAAAGACATGGGTCTTGGCGCAGAATAGGCCTTAGGTATCTTCGGCCGCGAGTTCGTCCAACACTTCCCTCATGATCTCGTGGCCCCGACCATGCTCGCGGACCCGGAAGGGTATCTCGTTCCTTCGGAGCCAATCCTCATCCGATCGCTCGTCATTGGATCGGCGATGTGGATCCTCCGCCCCCCGGACCAACACTACCCGCGTACCACCAAGTCGAGTTGCGGCATCTTTCGGAAGGTCTTGCGGGAGCCCAGCGCCCCAGAGGATAAGGCGGCCGATTCGCATCCGTCCGAGAACCGCCCAGCGAGTGGCAGTGTGTGCCCCCTGGGAAAACCCTAGCACCGTGCGCCCGATCTCCTCTAACCCCTCTTCTGCAAACAACGCAACACGATTCAGATAGCGTATATAGTCCCTAACCTCACTCAGCCTCTCGATCGTCTCGGGTCATCCAGCTCGCTCCCACGGCCTCTGATGGACCATGGGTCCCATCCGGTTGGGTCAGATAGAATCTGGAGAGCCCCTCCGGGGCAACCAAGAGACGGTCGCTAGAGGCGATCGACTCAAACCGGGTGAGGAAGCGCCGGGCCGATTGGCGATAGCCGTGTAGAACGTACCAGATTTCGGTCGGAACCCGGGCCTCGGCTCCAAGAAAGCAAATGCGGGCAGTACGCAGTGTCTCCAGATAGGACTCTCGGGTACTTCGGGTACGGTCCACTAGTACGCGGCTTTCCCGGTAACCGCATGGCCGAGGATCAGGCCATGAAGGTCGTGCGTGCCCTCATACGTGTAGACCGATTCGAGGTTGGCCATGTGTCTCATCGCGCTGTACTCAACAAGGATACCATTCGCTCCGAGGAGCCGCCGAGCCTCGCGTGAGATCTCGCACGCCATGTTGACGTTACTCCTCTTCCCAAGTGAGACCTGCTCAGCCGTCATCGCCCCTCGGTCTTTCAGCCTTCCTAACTGAAGAGCTAAGAGCTGACCTTGAGTGATCCCTGTGAGCATATCGGCTAACCTCAGCTGCTGGATCTGCTTCATCGCCAGGGTGCCTCCGAACACGACTCGCTCCTGGGAGTAGTTAACCGCCTCGTGGAAACACGCCATCGCTGCACCCAGGGCTCCCCACACAATCCCATATCGGGCCTGAGTCAGACAACTAAGCGCACTCTTCAAACCCTCGCTGTTCGGAAGAAGTGCATTATCAGAGACCTCCACATCCTCTAGGTGAAGTTCGCTAGAGTCCGAAGCTCGAAGGGAAAGCTTCCCCCTTAGGTCACGTGCCGTGACCCCGGTGTGGTCAGTCGGAACCAAAAACCCCCGGATACCCCGACTGTCACCGATCTCCTGAGTTTGGGCCCAGAGCACCGCGACATGGGCCATGGATCCATTCGTGACCCACCTTTTGGTACCGTTCAGGAGCCACCCGTCATGGGTTTTCGTCGCCGTCGTTACCATTCCGACAGGATTTGATCCGTAATCGGGCTCAGTCAGTCCGAAGCACCCTATTTTCTCTCCCGATGCCAGCAGAGGCAGCCAGCTTTCCTTCTGCTCATTGCTTCCGAAGGTCAAGATCGGAAACATGACGAGTGCTCCCTGGACCGAGGCGACCGACCGGACGCCGGAGTCGCCCCGCTCCAGCTCTTGCATAATGAGACCATAGGCGACGTTGTTCCGTCCTGCGCACCCATACCTTTCCGGCAAGTTCGCGCCGAGCATCCCCAACTCACCCATCTGGGGAATCAGCTGAGCCGGAAACCGACCTTCCACATATGCCTCCTGTATGACCGGAAGAACTTTTTCGTCCACCCACCCGCGCACTGTATTGCGGATCATCCGCTCATCTTCGGATAGGAGAGAGTCGATATCGTAGAAATCGACCCCCTGAAATCTCTCAGTCATCTGTGTCCGATCCTCCCTCTTGCCCATGTGGTGAGTTGCGATTGGGCGGGCTACCACCGTCCTTCACCCGGATAAACGCCCGGACGCCTTCCCGTCCATCCTCACTGACGAGCGCCGTCAGGAAAAGTTCTCTCTCCTTTTCCAACCCCACTGACAGGGAGTTCTCAAAAGCCGTGCGGATCGATTCTTTCACGAGACGCAGTGAATTGGAACTCCAACGTCCGATGCGATCCGCAACGTCTCGGGCTTTCTCCAGACACCGGCCCTCGTCCACGAGAAAGTCGACTAATCCAATCCGATAGGCCTCCTCCGCATCCACCATGTCTCCAGTCAACGAAAGCCGCATCGCCTGTCCAGACCCCACGAGCCTCGTAAGCCGCTGAGTTCCACCACCGCCAGGAATAATCCCAAGGCGGATCTCCGGCTGTCCGAACTGGGCGCTCCGGTCGGCAACTCGAAGGTCGCAGGAAAGCGCAACCTCAACACCACCGCCCAAACAGTATCCGCGCACAGCAGCAATCGTGGGTTTAGGGCACTTCCACACCACGTCGTAAATACGGCGTCCCAACATTTCCTCTCTTTGTTCCATCGCAGTTCGGCCCGCCAATTCCCTAAGGTCGGCACCGGCTGAGAAGGCTCGCTCGCCCGAGCCTGCAAAGATCAAAACCTTAATCTCATCGGCCCGGCTCAGGAGATCCACCGCGTCGATAATCTCCAAACAGAGAGTACTGTTAAGCGCATTCAGCTTGGACGGTCGATCGAGAAAGATGGTCCCTACCCCCGCATTCCGCTCCACTTGGATCGTCTCGTAACTCACGGCTAACCCCCGTGTGCAGCCTGATCAGTGTCCGAACAGCCGCGCCCCGGAGCTTCCACGACACCGCTGGCCAAGAGTCGGTCGATTTTTTCGCGCTCGTATCCCAGATCTCTTAGGATCTCGACTGAATTCTGACCGGCTCGCGGAACTGGACCTCCTCCGCGCGGTCGATCACCGTCAATGCGTAGAGGCAGGGAGACGTCCCTATAGTCCTCGACCTCACCATGAAGCGTGAAAGGAAGGAGTTCGCTCGCAGCCACCTGGGGGTCTCCAGCAACTTCTGCAATGTCCTGGATCGCGGAACACGGCACCGAATGTCGACACATCAGCTCCACCATGCTCTCGGTGTCATATGTCCGGATTCGAGGCTCCAAGATGGCCAGCAAAGCTTCGCGATTCTCGACACGCGATGGATTCGAATTGAACCGGGAATCTTCAACAAGACCTACCAATTCAAGGGCTTCGCAAAGTCGAACGAAGATCGAGTCGTTTCCACCTGAGATCATGACGTGCCCGTCTGCTGTGGCGAAAGCCTGATAAGGGACGATCGGCGTTAACCCTGAACCCATGCGACCAGGGACCTCACCGGAAGCAAAAAATCCCATCAGATGATAGGAGATCCAGCCAACAGCCGTGTCCAAAAGCGCCGTGTCGAGGCAAGCTCCCTTCCCCGTAGCATCCCGTGTTCGAAGCGCGCTGAGTATAGCGATCGCCGACCACATTCCTGTCCCAAAGTCGACCACGGATCCTCCTGTTCGCGCAGGGGGTCCGTCTGGATGACCAGTCACTGACATGATCCCTGCAAAGGCCTGGATTAGCGGCTCGTATCCAGGTAGCTCCTTCAGGGGCCCACGATCCCCGAATGCCGTAATGGACAAGTAGATGATATCCTCCCGTATAGCCCGAATCGAACCGTAGTCAAAACCCAACCTCTTGGGGACTCCAGGGCGAGAAGATTGGAGGAACACGTCAGAACGAGCGGCCAAATCCCGAAGGATCCGCCGACCCTCGTCTGTTTTGAGGTCAAGAACGATGCTGCGCTTATTTCGGTTCGCGGCCAGGAAAAGCGTGCCGTCTGTCCCCCAGAACGGGGGGCCCCAGGCCCGTGCCGGGTCTCCCCCTGGCGGCTCGACCTTGATTACTTTCGCGCCCAAATCGCCTAGGATTTGCGCGCAAAAGGGGCCTGCAAGGTTCTGCGTGACATCGCAAATGGAGAGGTCGGACAGGGGATCCATCAAATGTCGGCCGTCCTAGTTTCAAGCCTGCTGTGTCTGGGGATCGACGGCGGCGCAAAACCTAGACGCGTCCAGATCACCAACGCAAGCGAAGCAGGGCCTAACCTGGATAAATCTCGTATCTGAACGCATAAAGGATGCGACATGAGCTTTTGTTATCCACAGGCATGGGTATGTATGATTATGCGTATATATAGTATGTTTATGGGTCAGCGCCCCTCATGTGGACAAAAGCAAGACGGAGATAAAAGTGCAGCCAAATAGAGTAGTGCTCGCATACAGTGGTGGCCTCGATACCGCTTGCATCCTAAAAACCTTGCTTGATCAAGGCCACGAAGTGATTGCATACATAGCGGATGTGGGACAACAAGAAGACTTCGTAAAGGTGGCTGAGCGCGCCCGAGACACGGGGGCCCACAAGGTCTTCGTAGAGGATCTTCGGCACGAATTCGTAACGGACTTCATCTTCCCCGCGATCGCCGGCAACGCAGTCTACGAGAACCGATATCTCCTTGGGACAGCGCTGGCTCGTCCTGTCATCGCAAAGCGCCAGGTGGAAATCGCTCTACAGGAAGGCGCCGGAGCGGTTTCCCACGGAGCCACCGGAAAGGGGAATGACCAGGTCCGCTTTGAGCTCGCGTTCGCGGCGTTGGCACCTGGACTCAAAGTTATCGCACCATGGAAGGAACGTGAGTTCCTCGAGCGTTTCCAAGGACGGACCGATCTGCTGGCGTTTGCGCGGGAGTTTGAGATCCCCGTGGAGGCCACGGCCGAGAAACCTTTCTCAAGCGATGAGAACTTGATGCATCGGTCATATGAGGCAGGTATCCTTGAGGACCCGGACACCCCTCCCCCCGAGGATATGTTTCGGTTAACGCGCTCTATTAAGGAGGCACCGGAGTCACCCACTCGTCTAGCCATCTACTTCCGCGATGCGGCACCAGTCAAGGTCGAAAATCTGGATGACGGTACCCTTCATACCGAACCAGTGGAACTCTTCGAGTACCTGAACCAGCAGGGAGGGATAAACGGGGTAGGAAGAATCGACATGGTGGAGAACCGATTTGTAGGGATCAAATCTCGAGGAATCTACGAGACCCCGGGGGGCGCAATTCTTCACCATGCCCTCCGGGATCTGGAGGGAATGGCGATGGATCGGGAAGTGCTCCGCCTCAGGGACATGTTATCGCCTCGCTTCGCCGAGCTCATTTACAATGGGTTCTGGTTCTCACCAGAAATGGATTTTATCCAGGCTTCCTTCCGACAGTCTGCCAGACTCATCGATGGGCGTGTACGGGTGGAACTCTACAAAGGAAATGTTATTTCGATAGGCCGGCAGTCATCCACCTCGTTATACGACCAAGAATTGTCCTCCATGGACATGGCCGGCGGTTACGACCAGGAAGACGCACAAGGGTTTATCCGCGTCAACGCGCTGCGACTTCGGGCACACAAGCTGATCCTTCGAAAGACTGGAGACGAGTCGACCGAGGACTGAGCCTCAGCCAGTCGTATACACCATGACTTGATAACAATTCACTCCACTGCGTGGCAGAAGCGACAGTTGGAATCGAGGGTGGAGAATACGGCACCTTCCGAGATTCGGTGGATGAAGCGGATCTTCAGCACCTTCCGGATTGACGGTGAGATGTCACGATGAATAGCAGTGGGTGCGCCTTCTCATCTAGCCCGGACCAGACTCGGAAGCCGTGAGCCCCTCCTTTACCCGATTGAGCGCGTGATTGAACTCCTGGCGTGCCCGTGGATCCTCCTCCACCTTAATACCCTCCGACAAAGCGCCCCAAGCCTCTTCGGATCCTACCTGACCCAATCCCCATGCTGCGTGTCCACGAACGAGCGCATCCGGATCAGACAATGCACCGACAAGAGCGGGGACTGCCTCGACAGAGCCCCAGTTCCCCAATGCCACAGCCACGTTACGTAAGAAGCCTGCCCTCCCTGCTCGCCGGATCGCCGACCCCCGGGAAACCGCCTCCCAGGCCCCTTCGCCCATCCCCCTCCGCTCAGTGAGTCGCGCCGCCTCGGTTCCGGGATGCTTCGGAGTTGGCGGGATCCCGGACTGCCCTGAGACGGGCCCCTCCAACTCCACACCAATGGGTCGCTCGCCAGGACCCCGGGCGGCGTATCCGGGCTCAATCGCCGGTTCCGCAAACCGGCGATTGAAGGGACAAACTTCCTGGCAGATATCACAGCCGTAGATCCGGTTTCCGATGAGGGGTCGAAGCTCCACAGGGATCGGTCCTGAGTGCTCGATCGTGAGGTACGAGATGCAGCGCGACGCATCCATGACGGGCCCGCCCGAGGGACCTCGGCCCAGAAGTGCCGAGGTGGGACACGCATCCAGACACGCCTCACAGCTCCCACAGTGGTCTACGTCCACAGGAGCGTCTGGCTCCATCTCTACACTGAGAAGGAGAACCCCCAGGAAGAAGTATGATCCCTGGCGAGGATGAATCAACATCGTGTTTCGCCCGAACCAGCCCAATCCTGCTCGCTGCGCAAACTCTCGTTCCAAAATCGGACCGGTATCCACATAAGCGCGCCCCGGCACCGGTCTTCCTTCCACCTCCTCAAACCGATGGTGCACTCGCTGAAGAGCGTTCTTCACGACCCTGTGATAGTCGCGACCCCGTGCGTAGCGGGCCACCACACCGCGGCGAAAATCATCAGGGACACCATCGGGATCTTCCTGGTGGTAATTCTGCGCCACGACGAGCACCGTTCCTACCTCCCCCAGGATCTCGCTGACGTCGGCTCTCCGAGCCAGTGCAGAAGGCCGCGCCAGGTAAGTCATCGAGCCGTGGCGCTTCTCTTCGATCCATGCGTTCAGAAAATCCAGGTGCTCAGATGGATCGGGCCCGCAAATTCCGGCCAACTGAAAGCCCTCTTCTCGAGCTAGACGCTTGAGTACCTCAGCTCGATTCACTGAAAGCCTTGCCGCCTGCGGATCGGAACGCTCACCCACTCTTCCGGGTCCATCGATCCCCATCCCTAGATCGATACTTCTCGAGCGTTCGCAGGAGGGCGTTGTCCAGATCGATTCCCTGTTCATTGGCCATGACAAGCAGGACAAAAAGTACGTCCGCCAATTCGAGCGCTAGATCCTGCTCAGGCTCTCCGCTCTTCTTGGGCTTCGCCCCGTACCGGTGATTCAGCTCCCTTGCGAGTTCTCCGACTTCCTCAGTGAGCCGCGCTAGATTCACCAAAGGCGGCCAGTAGCCTTCCTCGAACTGCGAGATCCACTCGTCGACTCGTCGCTGGGCCTCCTTTAGCTCCATGTCATCGTCAATTTCCGGGCTGGATCACCAGTTTGCCGCACACTTCCCCGGCTTCGAGCAAGCGGTGTGCTTCCCGGGTCTGATCTAGGGGAAGAACCCTGTCGATCGTCGGGGTCAAGATCCCCGTGAAGACCATGTTCATCACTTCACGAAACTCACTTGGGCTCCCGGTCGTGCTGCCGAGGATAGTCAATTGTTTCCAGAAGACGTGTCGCAGATCTGTCATCGCGTTCGGACCCGTTGTGGCCCCATAGGTCACCAGCCTCCCGCCAACATTAAGTGCTTTGATCAAATCCTCCCATGCTGCCCCGCCCACCGAATCGAGTACTAGATCGACCCTGCGCTTGCCGGTCGCTTCCTTCAATAGCTCGCCCAACATCCCCTGTTGGCGATCGATGACCACATGCGCTCCTAGCTCTCGTAGCCTCTCAGCACTCTTTTGCCCCGCTGTCACTGCGAAAACAACCGCTCCTGCCCGCGCCGCTATCTGAATTCCCGCGGTCGCCACTCCGCCAGAACCTCCGGTAATCAACACCCGCTCGCCCGGGCGCAGACGCCCGCGGTTGATCAATGCCCGCCACGCGGTCACGAACACGAGGCCCGCCGCGGCCGCCTCTTCGAAGGATATGGCATCTGGGATCTGCATGAGGTTGGCCGCTGGAACAATCGTGTATTCGGCCAGTCCGCCCTGGGTGTGCTCGCCCAATACCCTGAATTTCGGGTTTGGCAGGTCGTCCCCTCGTCGGGCCCCTTCGTACCACTCCCAATCAAGGGACGGATCAACAACAACCCGTGTTCCCTCGGGGACACCGTCCACACCGGGCCCGACCCGATCCACCTCCCCGGCGATGTCCGAGCCACCGATATGCGGCATGGGAATCGGGATCGTCGCGCCCCGTCGTAGCCACAGATCAAGGTGGTTTAACGAAGTAGCTCTCACCTGGATCCGAACCTCTCCAGGGCCCGGCTCAGGAACGGCCACATCCGATATGCAAACGACTTCCGGTCCACCGTGCCGGGAGAAAAGTGCGGCTCGCATGCGATCCCTCAGAGACCGTAAAGGACGGACACTCGAGGCCGGCGTGAGCACCAGCCTGTCCTCCCAAGTCCCATTTCCAAGTTGACCACTGTCATTCCCTCCCCAGTATAGAATTCGATCGTCAACCGTCAGGCTGGAACTGTGAACGTTTCCTGCGGCTAGCGCACACAATCGGTACCAGTCGCTCACCGAGGCACGAAGCGGGGTTCGATCTGCCCGGAATCGACTGTTTCCCAACAAAATACGAGGTTGTGGCCATCGGGCCGGCAACCGTCGCTATACGCATGGCTCGCGTGCCTACACAGACTGAGTTTCCGAATGGGACCCACAGAACAGTGGGATGAAACCGAAGCAATAACCCTGCGGGAATCGCTCGCACCCCGCAAGTCCCAAACCGGGGCCCGCGAGGTCCATCTGGAACAACTCTTCTCCTTTCCGGGTCCTCCCTCTGGGAAGACCTGACCTTCTCATGTACTGCCCGGCCCCTCAATTCCCCCGGCTAGAAGTGGCTGGCCACACGCCCCTTTGGAGGTTACTCGTCGACAGCACCATCAGCAGCATCAGAAGTGAGTTCGAGCGCTACCACGCTGTAGCGGAGGGCGCGCTGACCCAGATGGGTCATGATGCCTTCTTCCACGCCCCCGATTCAGACGCGAACAGCGTAGCGATCCTGGTCAAGCACATGGCCGGGAACCTCACATCCCGTTGGACGAACTTTCTCACGACCGACGGTGAGAAGCCCCATAGAGATAGGGACTCTGAGTTCGAATTGACCCCAGAAGACACTCGGGAGACCCTCATGACGCGCTGGTCGAAGAGTTGGCAGCTGGTCTTTCACGAACTGGGACGGTTGAACGACGCGGACCTCGGTCGAGCGGTCTACCTCCGAGGGCAGCCGCTGAGGGTGAGCGCCGCACTCCTTAGACAGCTCGCCCACAGTGTGTATCATGTGGGCCAGATTGTCACACTGGCGCGCCAACAGTCGAAGAGCTGGCAGTCCCTCAGCGTACCACGTGGTCAGTCCGCAGCTCTTAACGAACGGATGAGAAACAGATGAGACTAGCCAACCGCATGAGCAGATTGGGAACTGAAACCGCATTCGAAGTCCTGGCGCGTGCCAAGGAACTTGAGCGGCAAGGCCGAGATGTCATCCACCTCGAGATCGGAGAGCCGGATTTTGACACTCCCGCGGAGATCGTCGAGGCGGCGAAACAAGCGCTCGCCGACGGTTACACTCACTACGTACCCGCTGCTGGGATTCCCGAAGTCCGACAGACTGTCGCGGATCATGTTTCGCGGACCCGTGGGATTGATGTCCACCCCGAAGAGGTCGTCATAACTCCAGGGGCCAAAGTCATCATCTTCTATCCGATGTTGTCCCTACTCCAGCGTGGCGACGAGGTCATTTATCCAGACCCCGGGTTCCCGATCTACGAGTCGATGATTCGCTTTACCGGGGCAACACCAGTGCCCATCCCACTCAGATTCGATAGGCAATTCACCTTTGATCCGGACGAGCTGCTCGCGAAGCTGACGGACCGCACAAAACTGGTCGTATTGAACTCCCCTCAGAATCCGACCGGAGGCGTTGTCCCGGCCGCGGATCTGGAGGCACTAGCCGCCGGACTCGCGGATCGAGATCTGATGGTCCTCTCCGACGAAGTCTACAGTGAGATCCTCTATGAAGGGGAACACGTCTCTATCAGCAGTTATCCGGGCATGAAGGAACGTACGATCATCCTCGACGGATGGTCGAAAACCTATGCGATGACCGGGTGGCGTCTCGGGTTTGGCGTAATGCCCCAGCCTCTGGCAGAACAGGTAGCAAAACTCCAAGTCAACTCCGTCTCCTGCGCTCCGGCCTTTTGCCAAATAGCCGGTGCAGCAGCTCTTCGGATGGACCAAGGAACTGTGCACCAAATGGTAAGCGAGTTTCAGCGGAGGCGGGACACGATCGTGGACGGGCTCAACTCAATCCCGGGTTTCCAGTGCCTCCGGCCCAAGGGCTCTTTTTATGTCTTCCCGCGGATCACGGGGACTGGCCTATCGGCAAACGAGTTACAGACGCAATTGCTAGAAGAAGCCGGAGTCGCCGCTCTCGCGGGCAACGCGTTCGGAAAGAACGGAGAGGGGTTCCTCCGGTTCTCCTACGCAACCTCGGTAGAAAACATCGAGGAAGCACTGGATCGCATCCGGCGCCACCTCGCCGCCAACGCATGACGCGTAGCTCCGGTCTTTGGTCTTCAGATTCCCCGTGGTGGCCTCACCGCCAGTGCTTCAGCCGAAGCCAGCCCTCGAAATGTTCGGGGCTCACTCGTCCTAGGTCCCGAGTCGTCATAGCCCCCGGACAGCATGAAGACTCACGACCAATGTCAAGAAGCTCTCTTCGACGACGTCGAGTTCGAGCCCAGTTTCCACCTATATCTGGTCTTCTGGACCGAAATGCACTGCCATCTAACCCGTAACCAGCTGACCGTCGACCTCCAACCCCCTTCCACATTAGCCTCCACCCTTCAGAACTAAGTTCTTACGGCCCTACCTGAACGAGCAGGAAGGCTCCTCTGCAAAATCATAACCGTCCGGTCGATGATTAGAATGACACTGGAAAACCCAAGCTCCTCGTCCCGTATGGGTAGGATCGCCCCTAGGACTCCGTCGGTTACCTCAATCCGCTGAGTGGAACTGAAGGGGCCGGTCCCGGATACTTCCAGACCCGAAGATGCCCAGGTGGCCCCTATCTGTTTCCACCTCCCGCGCAGAGCTTACTTTCCTCATCGGGACAGTAGCGCATGATCTTCGCCGGAGAAGAGATGTCACCAGAGGACAAGCACCCCCGGACTGATTCAGTCGACGGTGGACCCGCCGACTGGGACGTGCTCGCGGAGGCGGATGCCACGCTGGGAGGTTACATGAGGGAGCACAGCCGCCCTCCCGCCTTCGAAGGTATGGACGGAGAGCCGTATTCAGTCTCGCCCGAAGTGGAGAAGACCCCAAATTTAGGGGCACCTTACGAGGGCTACCTTGTGTTCCCTCGCTGGGCCGTAATGGGACTGGGAGTGGTGGCACATCTGGAGACCCCGACGCTACTTGCAGGAGACAGCCCTGACGCAGTACTTGAAAAGTTGGGGGAGATCCCCCTCCTGGCAGTGAAGAAACTCCTAGATGATGCAATCCGGCGGGCAGAACTTCCATGACGGAAGCTCTGCCGGATCTCGGACTCTACAAGGTCGCTGAATCCGAGGCTCTCCTTCTGCGTGTAACGGAGATCTTCCACTCGATCCAGGGCGAATCCACCTGGGCTGGAATGCCCTGCACCTTCGTGCGCCTCACCGGATGCCCCCTCCGCTGCGTCTGGTGCGATACAACCTATTCCTTTCATGGAGGGGAAAACGTCTCCCTCGAGCACATCTTGGAGCGAGTCAGGGTGATCGGCTGTCCTCTCGTCCAGATCACGGGTGGTGAGCCACTCGTCCATCCGAACGCATTTGAACTGGTCCGTCGACTCCTCTCGGAAGGGTACACAGTGTTGATCGAGACTTCAGGATCAGAGGACATCTCCACCCTCGACCCCAGGGCCCACGTGATTATGGACCTGAAGTGTCCGGGCTCGGGAGAGTCCGCGAGGAACCGCTGGGAGAACCTCAACCATCTGGACGACGGGGATGAAATCAAGTTCGTCATCTCCGACCGCACAGATTACGAATGGAGCCGTGGCATAATCGCGGAACGGGAGCTTGATCGCCGTGTGCGAGAGGGCTCCCTAAACGCGGTATTGATATCACCGGTCTGGGGATCAGCTGGCCCCAATCTCGAGGATCTCGCGGGCTGGATTCTGGAAGACAGACTTCCCGTGCGGATCCAGACGCAACTTCATAAGCACATCTGGGACCCGACACGCAGAGGTGTGTGAGCGCATGTCCCCGGGCACGAACCCCAGCGATGTGCTGGGAGCTCTCAGCCAGAGAACACGACTTACCCAATATCGGGGACCACATGACGATCCGGAGCCCCGCTCGGGTGGGTGGGTGGCAGCCGTGGCCGTGATCCTTCGTCCTGGAAGAACTTCGCCCGAGACACTTCTCATCGAGCGGGCCAAAGCTGACGAGGATCCGTGGTCTGGACATATGGCCTTTCCGGGTGGGCGGCGAGACCAGGAGGATCGTTCGTTGCTCGAGACCGCGATTCGTGAGACCCGTGAAGAAACCGCGATTGAGCTGGACGTCTACGGGAAGGCGCTCGGCCAGCTCCAAGTTGTTCAACCTGAGGGGAGAGGATTACCGGAAGTTGCTATCCTCCCGCTCGTATTCGCTGTGCCTGCCGGCACTTCTGCTCGGACGGATTCCGTCGAGGTGGCTCAAACCTTCTGGATCCCCATAAGCCATTTTAGGGATTCGCAAGCGCGAACGGTCTACCGCCTCCAGGTCGAGGATCGAACCGTCTCTTTCCCGGCAATCGCCATTGAGGACCGCGTGGTCTGGGGCCTCACCCGGAGGATCCTCCACGATCTGCTCAACCGGATTCCTTGAACTCCGATTAAGATGCAGTTGAAGAAGTACAGTGGGTTCCGTTACAAGTTCTGTACTTCCTCAACTGCATCTTAACCCTATCCGAACAACTCGGACTGTTCACCAGTAGAACTGGTCACAGTCTCTTCGTGGCCGGTCTCGTCTCTCATGATCGGCGGTGCGGCTGACCCGTTCGTCCCCTCCTCACTAGTGATGCTCCTAGCAACTTCTACTATACGGTCTTCGGTCGAAAACTGTGCTACCCGAGTCCCACGAGTCCGCCGGCCCTGCTCGGGCACCGATTCCACGTCGATATGGGTCACTCCCCCGCTCGCTGTGACAATCGTGACCTCGTCCCTCCCGACAACCTCAAGCGCTCCCACGAGGCTACCCCCGATCGCCCCCGAGGGAAACGCCATCGTTCCCAGCCCACCGCGTTTCTGAAGAGGGAAATCTGTCACAGGAGTTCGCTTCGCCCACCCCTCCTCACTCATCGTGAGCACCGCCGCATCTCTCCGCACCAGGATGACGCCAATCACCTGGTCGTTCCCCCGGAGGTTAATCCCCTTCACTCCCTGAGCGGTGCGCCCCATGATTGACACGTCCTTCTCCTCAAACCTGATTGCCCTCCCCTCCCTGGTGAGAAGCATCACCTGAGCCCGCTCATCGGAGAGGACCACCTCCATAATCTCATCCTTTTCCTTCACGCCAGCGGCGATAATTCCACCGGTCCGAGGGTTCGAAAATTCATCCAATACCGTCCGCTTTACGATCCCTCCCCGGGACACAAAGAGGAGGACCTTTCCCTTTGCATCCAATTCCTCTACCGGCACGAGAGCTACGATCCGCTCGCTCCTTTCAGCATTTGTAAGGGCGTAGATCGACCGCCCCCGAGAAGCTCGCGCTGACTCCGGAATGTCCAGGACCGAGAGGAAGTAAGCACGCCCTTGCTCCGTAAACGCAAGCAGCCAACCCTTAGTCCGTGCCGTAAATACCCGCTCCAGCCAGTCATCCTCGTAGCTCTCCATGCCAGCTAGCGCCTTCCCGCTCCTCAAGCGCCGTTGATAGAGATGCACTGGAATGCGTTTGACAAAACCCTGGTGACTGACGGTGATTACAACATCTTCGTCAGCGATCACATCTTCGACCGGGGTTTCCTCCTTCGCAGTCTCCTCCAAGATCATTGTTCGTCGACCATCCCCAAAACGCTGGGTCAGCGCGTCGATTTCCCGAAGCACCACCCTAAGTTGTTCGGATTCACTGGCCAGGATCTTCCTGAGGTCGGTGATCAGTTCCTCCAGCCCCGATCGCCGCTCTTGGAGTGTTTCTCGCTCGAGAGCAGTGAGTTGTCTGAGCCTCATGACCAAAATTGCATCGGCCTGCGCTTCCGAGAGTCCAAATCGGTCCTGAAGGCCCCTGGCAGCCCCCTCTCGATCCTGTGATTCTCGGATTATCTGGATCACTTCGTCGATCTGGTCTAGCGCCAGTAGAAGCCCTTCCACGACGTGCAGCTCAGCCTCGGCCTTCTCCAGGTCGTGACGGGATCTCCGCACCACCACTTCGAGCCGGTGATCCCGGTACCGCTCAAGGAGTTGCTTGAGATTGAATTCCTTGGGCTCCCCACCATCGAGAGCGAGTACGATCGCTCCGAAATTGGCCTGCAGATGCGTGCTCCGAAAAAGGATCTTCAGCACTGCCGAGACTTTCCTTCCTCGCTTCAGCTCAATGACGAGTCGCATCCCGTCTCGGTCGGACTCGTCACGTACTCCTGTCACGTCGTCCAGCTTCCTCTTCCGGGAAAGAGTCACGATCTGCTCGATGACTCTGGACTTGGAAATCCCGTAGGGGAGCTCACTGACCACGAACTGCTCTCTTCCATCCCGTAGAGCTTCCTTCCGAATTCGTGCCCTCATAACGATCCGGCCCCGGCCCGATTCGTACATCTGTCTAATGCCGTCGGTCCCCACGATGAAGCCGCCAGTCGGGAAGTCCGGCCCCGGGAGTCGCTCCATGAGGTCTCTCACTGTGCAGTCCGGGTCCTCTACAAGGTGCCGGAACGCAGCCGCGACCTCCATCAAATTGTGGGGAGGTATGTTCGTCGACATCCCCACAGCGATTCCTGACGAACCGTTCACCAATAGGTTCGGGAGCCTTCCAGGAAGCACAGACGGTTCGACCAGACGACCATCGAAGTTTGGATCCCAGTCTACCGTTTCCTTGTCAAGATCAGCCAAGAGTTCGAGGGACACAGCGGCCAACTTGGCTTCGGTATATCGGTAGGCTGCGGCAGCGTCTCCATCGATGGATCCGAAGTTCCCTTGACCATCGATTAGCGGGTAGCGTAAGGAGAAGTTCTGGACCATCCGGACCAGGGTATCATAGACGGCCGTATCACCATGAGGATGGTACTTTCCGAGCACCTCTCCCACCACCGTCGCGCACTTCTTATAGGGACGATCCGGAAGCAACCCCAGCCCGCCCATGGCGAACAAGATCCGACGATGAACCGGCTTGAGACCATCTCGGACGTCGGGGAGTGCACGCTGAACGATCACACTCATGGAGTAGTCGAGAAACGCTTCTCGCATCTCTTCTTCGATCAGACGGGGGAGGATTCGCTCCCGCTTCTGGGCCATGCTCATCCTAACTCCTGGTGCTTTATGGGACGATCGGTCCGGCGCCCCTATGATGTCTCGCACTGACGTTCCACGGAAGATGGGTATCTGCTAGAGCTATATGCGAGGACCGGAAGGCAAAGCTGTGCACAGCGTCGATCTGCGGGAGAGCCTCCTTCTGAAAGGTCTCCTTTTGGGACAGACCCGCTCCTGCCGAGTCCGTCATGACATTGGTATTGGTATAGGTCAATCCGGGAACACGAATGACCTGATAGCTTCCTCGTCCTGGGGCCCAACATTCATCACCTCAACTAACACGCTCATTCCCTGCCCGATGTCCCTCACCCGGCCGAGCACTGAAAGAGCATGGGCAAAGTCGAAGTACGCTGCGACCGATGGCTCCGCCACCGGGTGCGTCGCGAGAACGCGAAGATCCATCTCTGACCGCAGATACTCCACGATCGCGTGAACAGCCCTCTCCACTTCCATCTGCTCGCCGAGCGTCGACAGTGAAAGGTCACCCGCGAGGCGGCCAAGGAGGGATTTGACAGCCGCCCGCGTAGCACTTCGCGTAGAGATGGGACCGCTCGTGGGTTGGGCCTTCAATAACGCCTGCGCACCACTACGAAGTGCGGTGAGCTCTTCGTAGTTGCAGGTCAAAATCACGAGACCTCCAGTACGCGACGCGTGGGGACCAGGCCCTTGATCCGTATTCAGTACCTAGCATAATTGAACTAACAGCGCAAATCCTTCTCTGCCCTAGTCACCATCCGGGGCCCGATGACCAATCCTACGATAAGGTCAATCAGCGCGTGCGCCATGATTCCCGGTACGAGACTCTCTGTCATCAGTACCGAAATGGCCAACACGAAGCCAATCAGGGCGGTCCTCAGGATTCCAACCGAACCCTGGTACGCGTGGAGGACTCCGAACGCTACTGACGAGAGACCAGCGGCTATCCAGGGCGCGGGAATCAGAAGTTGGATTGTGGTTAGCGCGTACCCACGATACGCGATCTCCTCGCCTAACCCCGCCACGATGGACAAACCCACGAAGAACCGTTTTTCCACCCCGGTCCGTGGAATCAACTTCAGCACGAAGTCGGAGGGTCCACCGGCGCTGCGACTTTCCGCCGGCCAAAATGCGCCGATGATCGCCAGACCAGCAATCGTGGTCCCACCCACCCAAGCCGCCATCTCCCATCCGGGAATCCAGGATATACCGAGTCCGGCCAGGCCACTCGAGGGCACCCCGAAGCCGAGCGCCACGGCACCAATGATGAGAATGGTTGCCGCAGACCCGATGTACATGGGAATTCGCTCGATCTCATGCACTCTCAAGAGGGGCAGCTGTGCCACCGCAAGCGACGGCAGCAGCAGGTAGAACAGGCCGAGCCCCAGAGTCTGCCAGAAACCCGATGCCGTGGTCAGAAAGATTGTGACCACTCCTACCACGGTGAGCCCCAGACCGATGCGTAACCGGCGATCGACCTCGGCGGCTAGCTGTTCGGCGGAGGCAGTTTGGACCGAATCAGAAATTCGCATCATCCCATCCCTCCCGAGACAAGACGACGCCAGGGCAACCACCCGCAGACCCCAAGAACCACTGTACTTCTCCAACGCTCGTTGTGAGGTTTCGGATGCATAAACCGAGTCGGCCATTCATGCTAAGTCTCATCGATCCAGACCAGGAGCAACATGACACCATCAGAGACGATCCCTGCCATCCTCAAGGTCATCGATACCCTGGATCATCCTCACGGGAACCGAATCCTTCGCACGCGGGTGCTCGAGGGAACACCACCAACTGTCGGCCAACTGAAAAGTTCGTGGCTTCTTGCTCGAAGCCCTGATGGGACCGAAGTCGAGCTACGTGTCATCGGGTTCCCCGTTTTTGGAGGAAAACTCTCTGACGCGCGGATTCGCTCTACGGGACGGGTCGACCTGATCATAGAGGGCAATGGGGATGTGGGCTCCATCTCACGCGCGTGGGAGCTGTACAGGATAGGGCCGAGAGCTACTCGTTAATTGGCACCAGGACTAAAGTGCAGAATCCTGGTTTCCATCCGGGCCATCCGACGCTGGGTCATCCTCCGACCGTCGAATGTACTGCGGA
Organism: uncultured Gemmatimonadaceae bacterium; assembly: GCA_964546115.1. Classification (GTDB taxonomy): domain Bacteria; phylum Gemmatimonadota; class Gemmatimonadetes; order Longimicrobiales; family Gaopeijiaceae; genus JAAXGI01. The sequence continues at coordinate 20,819 of CAZJIM010000031.1, forward strand.
CCTTCGGACTGGAAGGTACGCCTGAACCAGGAACGGAATTCACCCTCACGGCCAGGATTCGCGGCTCGGTAGGCGACCGCGGCGTCGCTGAATCGATCACCCTGGGTAGCGAATATGAACTCATCCAGATAGCCGGACTCGTTAGAGTAGACGAGCTCATCGAGAGGACCGAAGGGTTGCGTGTCAAACACTGAGCGGCCCAGGAGCCATACTTCGGCCACTCGCTTTAGGATTGCCCTCTCCGCTCCGTAGCCCGATTGGCCTTCCGCCTCGGGAAGCACTTCTGCCAGAGTACCCCATTCATCCATAAGGCGTAGATATCCGTAGACGAGATAGGCTGCCTCCACATCTGCCGCCGCTGCGAGCAGAGTAAGATCGACGGTATCGGCCACGATCTCGAGGGTGTCCCACGGATAGCCACCCTCCTGTACCGCCGCAATTCGGATGAGGAAAGCAGGATCAAGATTGATCCTGTCGAGCTCCGGTGTTAACCACTGCTCGATCTGTCCCATCCGCGCCCCGTTCGCCTGAATCCGCTCACCCGAATAGACGATGATCGATCTCGGTTCCGGTGTCGGCAGACGATTTGAGCATGCGGCCACCGATGATATCAGCAGAAGCCAAAAGGCGCTGGCCCGTTGTGGATATTTCATGCGCTCGTCCTCTCGACATTCCTTCCACCTAGCAAGCGTCTGCACCACCCCGTGGTCACAATCCCAGTGATGATCGGATCAATGGGCTGATCCGATCCGGAGTCCAGGGGGGATCGAAGGTGAGCTGGACTTTCGCCGTCTTCACGCCGTCGACTCCGAGGACTGCTTCCTCAGCCATGTGAACCATCTCTTCCGCCACAGGACACATCGGGCTAGTCAGAGAGATCCGGACATCCACGTGCGACTCCTCGACCTCGACGCCGTAGACCAGTCCCAACACCACCAGGTTCAGGTTTAGTTCCGGATCCTTCACGGTCTTCAGCGCTTCTAGAATATCCTTTTCAGTCACAATCATTCACCTCCGGGCAAACATACACTAAAAATGCTCTCTTCTCATCGACCTGATCCACACCGCTCGTAGATTTGGCATTTTATTCGGCCACGACGATTCCGACATGCGCCCTAGAACCAAAACGCCCTCCTGATCCTTTCCTCCAGAGTTTCAGCCGTATTCCCCTGGCAGCCTGCAGGATCGAATCCAGTGTCGAACTCAGGCGCATTCGCTCCAACCGAAGGAAACTGATCCCCTATGAGTACATCCAGATCCTCCACACCGAACGAGATCAGCATACGGTCTCCGGCCTGGATCACCCTGTTGGACGCCGGCGGCACGACAAATCCGTTCAGGACGAAGGTGAGCCGACGACCGGCATCCTCCCCGTACAGTTCTCCCTTGTCCGTGAAAAGCCAGTCAGAGCCAATCCCCCATCCGAGGTTTTGGAGAAGGTGACCCCAGGTCGACCCACCGTGGTGAATGTGCACGACGTTGGGGTTGTTGTCGTGGAGGTGGACACGCTGGGGAGCGGTGATGTTGGATATCTCCGAGGAGCAGGAAGCGACATCTTCCATGTACTGATCGCCGGTGAGATCGACCCTATTTCCGTCCACCCAAAGAGCCCAGTTCGCATGATAATGGATCGGATCGAGTGGCGGCATCGACACCAGCCGAACCACCCCAAACCCGAGAACCCCGATGACGAGACCCACGGCCAGAGACAACATTGTTCTGGATTCCAGCATTCCCTCCCTCTCACTCTGGACTTCCTCTAGCCCATGAAACGCCCGCACCACCCCATTGGAGCGCTCCCTACCCTCACCCTCGCATGACTTACCCCGAAAGAGAGTGAACTGAGCCAGAAGTGCCTCCCGAGAGGCTCTCCCAAATTCACCCGGGGGTTCCCCCCACCGGAGCGGGCAAGGTATTATGGGCCGCGATCCTAGAGCCGCGGTGCTTCCCGTAGCCCCGGCATCAGGACGAGCTACAGGTTAACGTCTCCACTGGTAGTTCGTACCAACAGACCTCGGAGCTACCTCACATGGAAGAGCAACGAGCCCACTGGGGATCCAGCCTCGGCTTCATCCTCGCTGCCACAGGAAGTGCAATCGGTCTTGGGAACCTGTGGAAATTTCCTTTCATCACCTGGAATAACCAGGGCGGAGCGTTCGTTCTAGTCTACCTAGCCTGCATCGTCGCGGTAGGGTTGCCAATCATGATGGCCGAACTCCTAATCGGCCGGACAAGCCAGCGTAGCATTGTGGGAGCCCTCAAGGAAGCAGTGGGGCCGATCTGGGGGATCGTTGGTGGCTGGGGCGTTCTTTGTGGGTTCATCCTGCTCAGCTACTATACGGTAATCGCGGGATGGTCCCTCTTCTACTTCGTGAGAACGCTCGGCTGGTCCATCACAGCTTTTCCCGGGGACCTGCAGACGGGAAATCTGTTCGCGGAACAAGTAGGAAATGGATTTCTTCAGCTAGGACTCTCTCTTCTTTTCAGCATTGCCACGGTCTCAGTCGTATACCTTGGGGTTCACAAGGGCATCGAGCGCCTCACTCACACGGTTCTCCCGATTCTTTTCGGGATTCTCCTACTTCTTCTTTTCAGCGCCCTGCGAATGGAGGGCTCTGGCGAGGCCATCGCGTTCATCTTCCGCCCGAACTTTGGTGAGCTCGAGCCGAGCGGTCTCCTTGAGGCACTTGGACACTCCTTCTTCACACTGTCGCTTGGGATGGGGGCGATGATCACGTATGGCTCCTACATCGACCGGACTCAGTCGATCGTGACAACATCAGCGGTGATCGTCCTCCTCGACACACTGATTGCACTCATCGCCACGGTCATCATGTTTTCCGTGATCTTCTCGGTCGCGGGGATGGAGGAGCAGGTCAGTGCTTCAGCGGTTGGGATGCTTTTCATCTCACTCCCGGAACTCTTCTACTCCGAGGTCCCCTTCGGAAGACTCTTAGGGCCGCTCTTTTACGTGCTCGTTGCGCTCGCTGCTCTCACCTCGACGATATCACTCCTGGAGGTTGTTGCGAGCTACCTCATTGACGAGCACGGGATAGCACGTCATAGGGCTACACTAGTCTGCGGTGTCGTGGTCTTCGGCTTCACGATCCTCTCAGCTCTATCATTCGGTGCAGTCCCCGAGTTCTCCAATTTCGCGATCTTCGATGGAAAACAGGGTTGGTTCTCGACTGTCGACCACTTCGTATCCAATTGGATGCTCCCCACCGGGGGGCTCGCGATAACGATCGCGGCTGGCTGGTTCATGACTCGCGAGGCTACGAAGGGCGAGCTTGCAGATGGCACTGAACCGGGTTGGTTCAAGTACGGAGTTTGGCGATTCTTTATCCGGTTTGTGGCACCAGCTGCAGTGGGGGCTGTTATCGTAGCAGTGTTGTTCTTTGGGGTGGATTTCAGTTAATCGAAATCTGCTGGCCCCCAAATCCAGTCCAGCCACTCCATACCTTTTTCTGTAGAGGGAGGACTCAATGAAACGATGGGCAGCTCTAGTTGTCAGTCTGGGGCTTATTTTGCCGGCCCAACCCATTCAAGCACAGCTCGCTTTCGGGCCGCAGTTTACCTGGGGAGATGATATGGATTTTGGGGTAGGAGGCCGCTTAGACTTCGACTTAGCGGGACCACTTGCGATCGACGACGGACCCCTACAAAACCTCTTCGGGAGTGCCACGGGCTCTTACTTCTTTGACGACTGCCCTTCTCGGACCCCGGACACCGTTGATTGCGGTTTCATCGAATTCAATGGGAACGCAAACGTCCCCTTCACTATTGGAGGCTCGTCAACAGAAGGTTATTTCGGAGCCGGATTTCATGCAGCCCGGTCCTCGATCGATACTAACGTACCTGATTCAGATTTTATCCCAGTCACGGACACGGAAGTCGGCGTGAACCTCCTGGGCGGGTTCAAGTTCCCCTTCTCCGACCTCACGGCCTTCGTAGAAGGCAAGTTCGGGTTGGTTGGAGTCCAACAGTTCATACTCTCGGCTGGAATCCTCTTCGGCGGCTGAAGGTAATGGTCGCTGCTGGACTCGAACCAGCGACCCCTACGATGTGAACGTAGTGCTCTACCAGCTGAGCTAAGCGACCGTCCTACAGTACCCCCACGGGGAATCGAACCCCGGTTTCCTGGCTGAGAACCAGGTGTCCT
>CAZJIM010000032.1:0-23211 GCA_964546115.1 uncultured Gemmatimonadaceae bacterium
CCAAGTGATAATGCAGCGGGCCAGGGGTGGTGGTGGTGTTCGATCTGGAATGGGCGCTCTGGCGCGTGCGGATCGGGGTTCTGGAGCTTCGGTGATTGATGGCCGGCCGGGAATCGTTTTCGTGGAAGGGGAGGATGGGAAACTCGCTCCCCGGCCAATTCTCGTCGGCGTCACTGACTGGAGCAACTCCGAAATCCTAGTGGGGCTCCAAGAAGGCGAACGAGTGGCGCTCATCGCGGTAGCCGGACTACAGGAGGAAACTAATCAGGGATTCAGGTTCGGTGGTGGTAGCATGAGATTTCGGTTCTGAGGTGCCACGTTGCTGACCAAAGAGTTATTTCTCGTATCATTGGCTGCCATCCGAGCCAACCTGCTAAGGTCGTTCCTGACGATGCTGGGAATCATCATTGGGGTCGGTGCGGTCATCACCATGGTTGCGTTAGGCGAAGGGGCGCAGCGGCAGGTGGAGGAACGGATCCAACGGATGGGCACGGACGTACTCACCATCCGGCCGGAGCGGGCGCGGCGGGGAGGTGTGGCCCAGGGGGACAGCCGCCTCTACATCAGTGATGCGGAAGCGCTGCGCGATGAGTTAGCGGGAGAGTTGACCATTGCACCGCAGAATAGTAGCCGGATGCAAATCTCCCTTCTGCGATGGAACACTTCAGAAGACGTGCTCGGGACCTGGCCGGAATTCGCTGAAATCTATTCGCTCAAGATTGAGCACGGACGCTTCTTCAACGAGGCGGAGGTCCAAGGTCGGCGACGGGTTGGGGTCGTGGGATTCTCGATTCCTGCGGAACTGAATACCCCCGCCCCTCTCCTGGTGGGTCGGGATATTCGGATTGGCGGACAGAGTTTCGAGGTGATCGGGGTGCTAGCAGAAAAGGGCGAAATGGGCTTCATTCGTCCTGACGATACCGTTTACGTGCCCTCTTCGACTGCGCAATACCGCCTCTTTGGAGGGAGAGATCGGCTTCAGGCGATCCTTGCGAAGGTGAACGCCGGTCCAGAGGGGATGGACGCAGCGTTCGACCTCATCGACCCGATCCTCCGCAGAGAGCACCGGGTTTTGGCCGGCGGAGACGTGGACTATCAGATCCGCAACCCCACGGATCTCCTCGAATCGTTCCAAGAGACTAGCCAGACATTCACCTTCCTGCTCGCGGGGATCGCTGGCGTGTCCCTATTGGTCGGCGGTATCGGAATCATGAACATCATGCTCGTTAGTGTGACCGAACGCACCCGAGAGATCGGAGTGCGGAAGGCTCTCGGCGCAACGCGCATGAACATCTTATTTCAGTTCATCATGGAGTCACTCGTTCTCTGCGTTCTTGGAGGTGCTCTCGGGGTTCTCACTGGAGTGGGTGGGGCTCAGATTGCCTCCAACATGGCTGCTTGGGACACCGTGGTCTCTCCGGGGGCGATTGTGGTCGCCCTCTTCTTCTCGGCCGGCATTGGGCTGTTCTTCGGGATTTGGCCTGCACAGAGAGCTGCGAAACTGGATGCCATCGTCGCACTTCGCTACGAGTGACAGTTCAGGTTCCTGAGGACACCCGTCGGATTCCGGGACCGGGCACCGCGATGGTACTCTTGCTGATCGTCGCTGTGCTGTTCGTGTTCGGAGGGGTTCCACTCCAACTCTTCTTCGGTGAGGTCGGGCTCCTCCTTGCTCAGGCCGCGTTCATCCTGCTCCCAGTCGTGATTCTCGTGCGGAAGGGTGGATTCGACCCAGTGCACACGCTTTCTCTTCGGATCCCGTCGAGCTCTCAGGTGGTCGGGGGTGTTCTCTTCCTCGCCGGGGGTCTCCAATTGGCGCTGGTCCTTGCTTGGCTCCAGAGTTTCGTGGTGCCGGTGCCGATCGAGTATATCGAGGCAATGTCGGATGTCCTAAAGGCCGACTCGCTCGCTCGGTTCCTCTGGCTGCTCCTACTTGTCGCGGTTCTCCCCGCGGTGGCGGAAGAGGCGCTCTTCCGTGGAGTCGTGCTGTCAGCTTTTCGGCAGAGGCTTCCGACGGTGTGGGCCGTCATCGCCGTTGGACTCGTCTTTGGTCTTTTTCATCTAACGCCTGAGACCGCCTTCCGCTTTCTTCCCACTGCGTGGTTGGGGATTTTGCTCGGGTGGATTGTAATAAGCTCGGGATCTCTCCCCTTGGCTATGCTTCTCCATTTCCTGAATAACGCGGTGGTTCTCGCATTCACGGCGATACCGGTGATTCAGGGCCAGTCGGCTACCATCGGGGAGGGGAGGCCGCCTCTCCCGCTACTGCTGACTGGGCCGATCCTCTTTCTCCTAGGGCTATCGGTCTTACGGCGAAGCCGTGGTGAGCAGGTGGGATCCTGATGGCGGGTATTTTCCTGGCTCTGCTTGGTGCCGTGGCAATCGTTTGTGGTTTCATGGTGCGTCGGAGGGTTCGACGGATCGCGAAGGGCCAGGAGCCGGTGGTCACGGACGAGGTGCTTCGAAAGGTGTTGGGTGAGGGGATGGCCGGCCTCACAGAACCCGATGAGTCTTTGGACGAGGATCAGATCAGGAAGGCGGAAGACGAATTCTGGAGTACCGAGTGGGACGATTCAGAGCCGTGGGGAAGCTGATTCATCATCGGTGCTAAAGTCTCTCCGGGCGATTCTTCAGGGATTCCAGCCATAGCGGTAATACGCGCCCGGAATCGGCACAAGCCGCGGACTGGGCGGCGTGTCGTCCTCAGGGTCCAGTCGGTCCACGGCAAGTGCCCGGTTGAGACCGACCTCAATGCCTAGTGCATGCTGACTGTGGACCTGCCACTCGATGCCGATCGGAGCACGGAAGGTGAAGACCGATCCACTTTCGTCGGGCGTCCACGCGGTGAGGCTCCAAAATCCAGCTCCTACCACGGGGCGGAAGTCTCCTCCTAAGAAGTAGTGCTTTCCGGCTAGAGCCACAGAGATCTCCCGGAAGGTGATCGTGCCCAAGGTGATCTCCACCGACCAGTCCCCGCGCTGGTACTCTGAGATGAGGCCGAGGAATGCAGTCCCCCCGATAGAGAGCCCAATCCTGATGCGGTTGCTGCTCGGATTCTCCTGCATCATTTCCTGAGCGGCGAGCCGAAAGGCGGGGGCCAAGATGATCAGGAGGAGGACGATCGAAATCGGGAGCTTGGAGCGGCTCGCTGGCATGAGCGGGAAGGTAACACCTGGATCCTTAGCGTACACAGAGGGGTCCTACTCGACTCCCGTGACCGGAAGAGGAATGTGGAAGTCAATGAGTGGATCGATGAAGGGAAGGTTCCCGGGTAGCTCTGGCTCCCAGCGCCTCATGATACGAGGTGTCTGGGGTGTCCTCCTTCCTTGCGTTATCCTGATCGTCTTGGCCCTGATTGGGTGCGAGCCTCCGGATCATCCTCCGACATCATCGGGCAACCTTCCTCCTGATGCAGTTGCCTACTTGGAACCGGAGAGGGTCTCCACTTTCAATCTGGAAGAAGGTGTCGTCTACCGGTCCGTCCGGAGTCGGACTCGACCGTGGAATGTCCACCTTGTCGAGGTGGACGTGGGCCGCTGTGAACTGGGGTTCCGGGTGGTTCGGGCGGATGAGGTCGAGGGGAGAATTGAGGTGAGTGTGATGGCACGCAGGAGTGAGCCGGGAGTGATCGCCGCGATCAATGGAGACTTCTTCACTCCGGAGGATGTGCCCCTTGGGGTAGAGGTTTCCCGGGGTGAGTTGCGTGGTCGAACGTCACGGCCCGTGTTTGCGTGGCAACCGGGAGAACTCCCATGGGTGGGCCCGGTAGAGTGGGGAGGCGACTCCCTTCGACTTGGGAGCTGGGCCGTCTCGGAAAAGGGGCCAGGGGTGGGAGTTCAGGTGGTTGCCGGCTTTCCGTCGCTCCTCGAAGGCGGTGTCCCAGTGGGAGATCTGGAGTTGAGTGAGCGGCCTCAGTTCTCCGCCGAACGGCATCCCCGGACTGCAGTAGGCTTCGATCCCGAGCGGATCCGGCTCTGGCTCGTGGTAGCAGATGGTCGGCGTGAGGGGGTCTCAGAGGGAATGACTTTGCCTGAGCTTGCTGGCCTCTTTCTCTCGCTTGGGGCTCGCGATGCGATCAACCTCGACGGTGGTGGCTCATCGGTGATGGTGATCAGCGGCGAGGCGGTGAGTAGTCCCTCCGGCCCCGGTGGAGAGCGTCCTGTGGTCAACAGTCTGATTGTTCGCAAGGATGAGACTTACTGTACTGCTGACAGGGGAATGCGCCCTGGTACGCCATTGGAACTGCTCTAGTATGGGATCAAGCACAGTGGTCGTAGGTGGGTTCCCCCAGGGGGTCTTCCTCGAGCGTAGGAAGCGTGTTTTGAACGAGCTCGGTAAGGGAGCCATGGTTCTCCCCGCAGCTCCAGTCCTCTTCAGGGCCGGAGACTCGCAATTGCCCTATCGGCCCGACTCGGAGCTCTTCTACCTGACGGGTTTCACGGAGCCCGAATCCGTTCTCGTGCTCAGGGGATTCGCGGACGAAGCACGAACCGTTCTCTTCAGTCGACCCCGAGATCCCCAGGCAGAACGTTGGTCGGGCCCACGAGTCGGGCCGGACCACGCGCGCACCCTAGTGAGTGTGGACGATGCTCGCCCGATCGGCCAGCTCGAAGATGACTTGGCCTCCCTTCTTGAGGGTGCGGACCGAGTCTTTTTTCGGTTTGGGGCAGGCCCGCAGGCTGAGGAAGGGATCCTGGAGGCCCTGAGGATGGCGCGAACGAAGGGAACCCGGCGAGGAGTGGGACCACGGGGGGTCATGGACCCCGGCGTTATCCTGGACGAGCTTAGGCTTCGGAAGGATACCTTGGAGGTTGAGGCGATCCGAGAGGCCGCAGCGATCACCGTGAAAGGCTTTCGGAGTGCGTTCTCGAAACTGCGTCCCGGAATGGGAGAATGGGAGTTAGAGGCCGATCTGGAGGCCACGTTCCGTCGATTGGGTGCGGTCGGCCCGGCATTCGCCAGTATCGTGGGATCGGGTGCGAACGGCTGTGTGCTCCACTACATCCAGAACTCGAGACGAATGGAGGCCGGGGAGCTGGTTCTGGTGGATGCCGGTGCAGAATTCAGGATGTATTCCGGGGATATTAGCCGAACGGTTCCTGTTTCAGGGAGGTTTTCAGCCAAGCAGCGGGACGTTTATCAGGTGGTAGAGCTTGCTCGGGAGGAGGCGATCAGCCGGATTCAACCCGGGGTCCTCGTCTCCCACGTGCACTCGACGACCGTGAGACTCCTGGTGCGTGGACTCCGCGATCTGGGTGTGATCTCAGGTGATGAAGACGAGCTTGTTGAGTTGGCTGCCCACGAGCCATTCTTTCCGCACCGGACATCACACTGGCTAGGGCTCGATACCCATGATGTGGGGGACTACGCCCAGAACGGAGAATCTCGAAGCCTTGAGGTCGGGATGGTGCTTACGGTTGAGCCGGGCCTGTACTTCCCTCCCAATCAGGAAGGGGGGAGCTTCGAGGGAATTGGAATTCGGATCGAGGATGACATCCTCGTCACCGAGGATGGAGCTGAGATCTTGAACAGAGACCTCCCGACCGAACTTGAGGAGGTCGCTGCACTAGTGGGGACGGAAACGGAGTGATGGGTGGCACTCAGGTGGGCCTGCGGGTTGCTTGGGTTCTCAAAGGTAGTGACCGATTCTTTCGCGGGCACGGCCTCGGTAACGACTACCTAGTGTTTGACGCGGTGGAGCCTGAGGGGGAGGGGGGTTGGGAGGTGACGCCCCCCGCGATAAGACGGGTCTGCCAGCGGGGGGAGGGGGAGGGGGCTGACGGTCTATTGGTCCTGTTACAGAGGAGCCCCACAGACGAGGGTCATCTGGTGCGGGGATTCAACCCAGACGGTACTGAGTTCGAACGTAGTGGGAACGGACTCCGAGTTTTGGCGTCCTACCTTTCCAAGGAAGGGCTGGTCGGTGTAGAGGCATTCAGGGTGAGGTTTGGAGACAGCACCCTTCTTGTGACGGTGCACGAGGTGCAGCCGTGTGGGCGATACGACGTCTCTGTAGAGATGGGTCGAGCCCTGGTGGGACTCCGGTGGGTGAACGGGGATCCGGTCGCGCTCGACCCAGACGGCCGGGCCCTCCATCCTTCTCTAGGCCCAATCACGTTCGTGCCGGTCTCCGTTGGGAACCCCCACGCCGTTGTGTTCTCCTCGGTACTGGCTCGCGGGGAGCTGGAGGAGGTCGGACCATTCCTTGCCCGTCATCCGGCCTTCGCCGAAGGTACGAACGTCCAATTCGTTGATGTGGTGGGTCCCGATCGCCTGCGGATCGGAGTGTGGGAGAGGGGCGCTGGACAGACAAGCGCTTCTGGAACAAGCTCATGCGCTGCGGTTGTGGCTGCGGTGTCGACTGGGCGACTTGAGCCGGGAGCGATAACGGTTGAAATGGAGGGCGGAACGCTGCTGGTTTCGGTCACTCGAGATCTTGAGGTAACCCTTAGAGGGCCGGCTGAGGAGGTAGCTGAGGGTCGCCTGACTCCTGGATTCATGCGGAGGCTTTCCGAGCTAGTGTGAGTCCGCCATTCAGGTCCTGACCCGCCTTAAGAGGATCAACCCGGCAACAAGAAAAAGGGCGTTCGGTAGCCAGGAGGCGATGAGGGGATCCAAGGTGCCCGCATATCCCAAGTTCTGAGAAACGCGGAGTAGTGCCATATAAAAAATGAATGTGGCCAGTGACAGTCCTACTCCAAACGCAGTTCCACCCCGCCTGGACGAGTTGGCCAGCGGCACCCCGAAAAGTATGATTACAAAGGTAGCCGCGGGGATCGCAATCCGTTCTTCCATCTTGGTGAACGTCCGTCCAACGTCTCCGCCCGATCTCAACAGTCGATCTCCGAACCGCTTGAGCTCGCCGTAGGTCATTTCGTCTTCGTCTCGCACCGTCTCTAGTAGGTCCTCGGGTCGCTCGGTCAAGGTGCGGATAAGCGCCGTCGCAAATCTCACGGTGGATTCCCTGCCGTCCGAGAAGATCTCCCGGATGAAGCCGTCTTGGAACATCCATCCCCGCTCCTCCCCCCAACGAGCTTGACCGGCATGAATGTACCTCATGGGAGAATCCGGATCGCGCGGTAGCATTTGAAGGGATACGCCCATCATGCTCCCGTTTTCTGGGGTCAGGCGTCGAGCGCTCAGGGATTCTCCGCTGTCCGTGATGTACACGAAGTCACTTCGCCAATCCTGGCCAAGCTCTCGGCCTCCCCTAAAGACCCCTGCAATCTTTGTTGTGCGGGGGGCAATCTCGGCAAAGACGAGACCGACGCCGGATAGCACCACACCCATCAGAAGGAGCGGAACTATGAGCCGGTGAAAAGATATCCCTCCCGCCTTGGCCGCCATGACCTCACGGTGGATGGTCATCGGGTGGATCGTAAACACCGCCGCCAGCAGCGCAGCAATCGGAAATGACCAGAAGAAGAATTGAGGATACTGGTACGCATAGGAAATCGCCACGTCTCGCAGGCTAACTCCTTGTGCTAGATAGCGGTCCAGATTCTCCGTCACGTCCCCGAGGATGAACAGGAGAGGTGCGCCGAAGAGGAAAACGAGAAACAGCCTAAGGAAGGTTGCGACAACGAGGCGATCTAGGATCCGCATCCCTATGCTTCTCCAGCGGTCATCGGAGCTTCCGACCGGAGAGATTCCCTGCCTATGGTTCTCTTGATCCTCACCAGGAACTCGGTCCAGGTACTTCCCCGGTTGGTGGAGATTCGATCTGCCACCTTCCAGAGGAGGAAGATTGCGGAAGCCATGAGAAAGAGGTTGGATGCCCACATAGCAAAGATCGGATTCACCTGGCCCTCATCGGCGAAGCGTTCACCCCCGATCAGCCCCATCCAATACAGAAAGAAGATTCCCACGGAGGCAACTACAACCATCCCGATCCCTCCTTGTGGGAAGCGCATCGCTAGGGGTGGCCCCAAGAGAAGGAAGATGATGCATGCGAAGGAGATCGCGTACTTCTTGTGGATCTCTACCAGATGCCGCGCAGAAGAGAGCCGGTAGACGTCCCAGCGAGCCCGGTTCATTCGGTGGGTGTTAGATACCCCCCTCCCGAGCGTCGTTGGCGAGATCTCTGAGCCGGCAGCGGCTTGAGCGCTTGACTGCGACGCTAACTCCTCTTCCGTCATTCCCTGCAGCGCGGCATTGACCGCTTCCTGAGATGCCAGCAGACTCTCCTCCCCGAGAATCTGCAGTTGAGAGACACTGTTATTCACCTCGGTCTGGAGCATCCTCACCGTCATCTCCCGATCGCTTCTGCTTCCGCTGGCTTGCCGTTCCAGTTCCTCGGCTACCCCGTGTAGTGGGAGGATCTGCGTATCATACCGGAGCTGCTGAAACGTTCCCGGTCGTGTATCGGAGACCTCGAACACGACGCCGTCTTCCAGTGTTAGGACAAGGTCTCGAAGGTTTGCGGTGAAGGCCATCCGGCCGTGCTCCGCAATGATCGTTCGCAGTTCTCCGGTCTCGCTCAGGTCGAAGATCGTTACGTCTTGAAGTTCGTTCGTTCGGGGGTCAATGGAACTGGCCCTCAGGAAGTACTTGGTATCGTCCTCGGTATGGATTTCGTTTACGATCTCCTCTCTCAGTTCAAACGTCGGGCTCTTGCTTCCTATGTTGGTGAGTAGGGAACTTAGTCGATGGTTTGCCTCGGGGAGGACTTGGTCGTTGAAGAAGAAGACCGTCGCGGAAAGTGCGAGCCCGACACCGACCAAGGGGAGGATCAGGCGGATGGGGTGAATGCCTCCCGCGGCCATTGCTGCCACCTCGTTATTCCCGGTCAGCTGAGAGAACGCATAGAGCGTTGCGACGAGGATCGACATCGGGAATGTGAGCGCGATCACGTGAGGGAGCGAAAGCACGAAGAACTCCCCGATTACCAGCAGGTCCAGGCCCCGGCCAGTGAGATCGTCTAACCGCTGGGCGACGGCGTTGAGAAAGATGAGACCCGTTAATGCCGTGAACGCGAAAAGGAAGGGCCCTATGTGGGCCCGGATCACGTAGCGGGTGAGGATCTTCATGGGCGTCAAGATCTCTAGGCGTAGTTCCTTCTCCCTATCCCACCGGATTGGAAGCGTATCTTACCCTTGGCCGGCGCTCGCGGTCCAATGAGCTGAGGGGCTGGACCTAACGACCCAACGCTTATAGCCGTTCTCCTCCGCACAGGCTTCCTCTCTATCGGACACACGCTATCTGCCCAGACCAGCACCGCTGATGGCGCGCTGTCCCCGTTGTCCGATCTGGCCGTTTGGTTCATAGTTGATCCCTCGGCGATGCGCAACCTTTTTAATCAGCCCGTAGGAGGAGCATGCGATTTACCGCGAACATCTCTATGCTTTTCAAGGAGTATCCTCTAGTCGATCGATTCGCTCGCGCAAAGGCTGCCGGGTTCACCGCAGTGGAACTGTGGTGGCCGTCGGGAGAGGATCTCGCTGCGGTAGAGCAAGCCGCGAAAGAGGCCAGCGTTCAGGTGACCGGACTCAACTTTGACGCCGGAAACATGCCCGCCGGTGATCGTGGTCTCCTGAGCGATCCCGATCGACACTCGACCTTTCGCGAAAATGTGCCTGTCGCACTGGGACTCGCGAAGCGGCTCGGCTGCAAGAAGCTCAATGCACTGGTTGGTCTGCGGCTTGCGGCGATCCGCCTCGAAGACCAGTTAGAACTCGCGAGGGCCAACGTGGCTTGGGCAGCCGATCAAGCGGCGCGGCAGGATGCGGTCATTCTGATCGAGGCGTTGAACAGCTTCGAAAACGGACCGTATCTGCTGACATCGACGCGGGATGCGTCTGAGTTTGCTCGTTCGCTTGAGCGTACGAATGTCAAGCTGCAGTATGACATTTATCACATGCAGCGCATGGAAGGGAACTTGATCGCCACGCTTCGCGAGTACATCTCTGATATCGCACATATTCAGGTTGCCGACTCGCCCGGCCGTGGAGAGCCCGGAACGGGCGAAATTCACTACCCTTATATCTTCCATCAATTGGAGGAGATAGGGTACCGGGAATACATCGGATTGGAATACAAACCATCGACCGGCAACACACAGGATAGCTTGGCATGGCTGCTAGAGCGCGGGCGCGGTGGCGAGATTAAGGCGGCGGATATAGACATCTACGGAAGCTAAAACCAGCTAAGGATGCACGATGGACGGTAAAGTCGGATTCATTGGGTTGGGACTGATGGGAAAGCCCATGGCCAGAAACCTCATGAAGGCGGGGTACAACCTGGTGGTGCACAACATCCCGCCCGAACCCGCACGGGAACTCGCCGGGGAGGCGGCTGTTACGAACGGCCGTGAAGTGGCCCAGCAAAGCGATATTATCATCACCATGCTTCCGGACTCTCCGGATGTACAACAGGTTGTCGCGGGGCAGAACGGGGTGCTTGAGGGGATCAAGGCGGGCGCCCTTCTCATTGATATGAGCACGATCTCACCGGTGGTCACGAGACAGCTTGTGGAACGGGTCCGAGAGAAGGGAGCGTCGATGCTCGACGCTCCGGTAAGCGGTGGCGACGTTGGTGCGATTCAAGGAACTCTGTCGATCATGGTGGGTGGTGATCCAGCCGATTTCGAGCGGGCGAAGCCCCTATTTGAGGTGATGGGCAAGACAATCGTTCACGTGGGGGCGAATGGGGCTGGCCAAGTGACCAAGGCAGCCAACCAGGTCGTTGTCGGTATTACCATTGCCGCAGTGTCGGAGGCGCTTCTTCTAGGTGCTAAAGGGGGCGTTGCGCCGGACAAGCTTCTCGACGTGCTTGGCGGAGGGCTTGCTGGCAACAAGGTTATGGAGGTGAAGCGGGAGAAGTATCTCACCCGGAACTTCACGCCTGGATTCCGGGCCGAGCTGCACCATAAGGATATGGGCATTGCGTTGTCCGCAGCCCGAGAGTGTGGGTTGGTCCTGCCCCTGACGGCGATCGTGGATCAGCTGTTTCTGGCGATGCGGAAGAAAGGATGGGGAGGGGAGGACCATTCCGGGCTGCTCCGCGTGCTTGAAGATCTCGCCGACTACGAGGTCATTTGATGAAGGTTTGGCAGGGGGCGGCGGACCAATGCCAATCTGCGGAAAATCGCGTCCTCTTCCAGACAGTATGCTTCCCCGTTCCTGCTCAATGCAGCTGAAGACTCAGCCATCTCCTAGCGTAAAAGTCTATCTGGTTTTGTTTGCTACCACTCCTCACTCCGTGCCCTGATGAAAGAGCCGAACGGTATGCGGGTGCACCCTCGAACCTAAGTCAGAGCCGAAGCAATCGGTTCACTTTGATCACGAACCCACGGTTCGACAGCTCAGACCACCTGTCGAGTACATCGGCGTTTCGATCCTCAGTGTACACAATGAAGAGCTCGCTACCGGGGGCCCACTCCCATCGCAGCCGAATATTGTTGCTGAACGTGTCACTGCCCGTGTTGTACTGAACGAGCCCACTAAAGAACGTTCGGGGGCTCAGGCTGTAGGTAATCCGGGTCCGGGCCACGTGCTGGTTGAATTGCCCGTCGAATTCCTGTAGCTCAGGCAGGTCGATCCAGTTGAACTCGATGCTGGGCTCGACGGACATTTGCGGGAGGACCTCGATACGGCCACGGCTCATACCCACAGACGTGACGTTACCGGAGTAGAAGCTACCCTTCGTCAACGAGAGGTTGCCTGACATTCGGCGATTGGGGCCAAAGAAATAGCTCACCTCGACGTCGCGGAAAGAGTAGCGGCCTGCCGGGATGAGTGCACCTGAGATGTTCGTGCCCTCCTCCAATCTCTCGTAGATATCGGTGAAGACCACGGTTAGCCAGTCGGTGTTCTCAAACTCAACCTCTAAGCGGCCCGCTCGATTACGGCTTTCCAAGAATCTGAGCCGCTCATTCTCTACGTAGCCGACAACTCCAGAGAAGCTGGCACGGCGGATGGAGGAGATGGATGCGAGGCTGGGACTGAACCGCCCGAATATATTGCTCTCGCGGAAATCACTCCTCCGAAGGAATCCAATCTCGGGGTTAAAGTTGTCGCCAACTAAAACGTGATCTATGGCCGTGCTCCACACTTCTCCTCGCCAAGCTACCCTGGCCCGATAACTCTCGTCTTTGCCCTCAAGTTCGTCGGTTTTGGTTTTTGCATAGTAGCCGAAGATCTGAAGGTTCTCCATGAAGTTGAAGTTTGCGTCCGCTCCGTACGCTCGGTTGGATCCTGTACCTGACAGGCTGGACCTAGAGCGATCCTCGAACAGCACGCCGACGCTGCTTCGGGCGAATACGTCTCGACGAATCCTCAGCACGCTGAAGGTCGTTGGTTCGGCGCCTACGGCTAGGTTGTCATCGGTCCGGATGCCCACGGCTCCGACATCAAATGATCCGACCTTCCCGGTGACCCGACCACCCCCCCAAATGGGCACTGGCTCACCACTTTGGAGTCCGATCCGTCGGCTATAAAATAGGGTGGGTGCGCTTACACTCCGTGCTCCGCGTCCTCGGCCAGAGCTGCTTATGCTCGAACTTCCGGGTGGGCCACCCCCACCGCTAGCGCCCGGACCTCTGCCACCATTCCCAAACTCGAAGATCCCCCGACCCTCCAGAAAGAACTCCCTCTTTTCCGGAAAGAAAAGGTTGAAGCGCGTGAGGTTCACTTGCTGCTCGTCTACTTCCACCTGAGCGAAGTCCGTATTGAAGGTGAAGTCAGTGGTCAAGTTCTCGGTGATCACGTACTTGACATCAAGCCCGGCGTCGGCGTAACCGTTGTTCGAAATAGCGGGGTTTGCGGTTAGGTCCGTCTTGAGACCTGAGATCACATAGGGTTTGACCTCGAGATTCCTACTTGAGGGCGGCGCCTCGATCCCCACTAGGGTCCCGTAATTCGATACGCGCTGCACCCCCTGGGCTCCGTTCCTAGCCGAGTATGAAGGCGGGAGGGTCGTGAGGTGGCTCCACTCGTTCTTTCGAACTATGTAGCGCCTCATCTGAATGCCCCAGATCTGGTCCCTCCTGTCTCGATAGCGGAGCGATCCGAATGGGATCGCCATTTCCACGGTCCATCCACCATCAAAGCGACCTGTCCGGATCTGAGCGAGGGGATTCCAGTCTGTGTTCAAGTCCTGTTCATTCGTGATCTGTAGATCTGAGAAACCGCCTAATGGGTTGGCGAAAAACCCCACGGCATTCCGACGGTCGTAGTAGGTATCTAGGAAGACGCCGAACTGGTCGTTTACCTCAAGCAACGGCGAGTCCCGTCTCATCTCGTTAGCGACCCAATCTCTCTCTGGGGCGGAGTCCCAAATGCGAGCGGATACGTACACGTTCGAGTCGTCGAACCCGACCCATGCTTCGGTGAGTTCTGTCGGAGCCTCTCCATAGTTCGGTTGGTTTTGGATGAAATCTGAGACCGAGGCCGTGCTTCCATAGAATGCCTCATCCAACTCACCATCGATTCGGAGTGGCTCCGTTATTCTGATAGCCCGGAGTGTGGCCTGACCCTGGTCATCTCGGTTGATGACATCTGGGGCTATCGGAGGAGGAGGGCCCATGATCGTGATTCCATTGGTCTCAGAAGACACCGGCACCTGGGCTTCCACGCCCGTGAAGTGGGTGAGAAAGACTGAGGACATATACAGGAAGGCCGCTAACGGCGGACCTGCGATCGAACGTTGAACAGGCATACAGCCTCTAGGTTGCTGTGTCCTCAGACCCAGGAGACCACTGAAAATGTGACGAAGGAAGGTACCGCTGCCCATTGCTCTCTCTCAACCTCTTGTTTCGCATCACCTGAGCCAGCCATGGAGAGCTACGATTCCTCCACCGGGTGATTCTACCGGATCGCTGGTAAATGATTTTGTTATCCTTATTTTCCGGACCACTCCCTCGATGTTTCCTTGGATAGGCAAAGCCTATACCTCAACAAATTGACCTTTCAATCCGCCCCGCGGAATGCCCTTTAAGGGCTTTCCTATGGATTTTTCGTTTTTCGGAGCAAAGCCGCGAGCCAAGAGATAGGGATGCCCTCTCTCTCGGGACAATACTCCCTGTAAACCTTGTATTGGTAGGGTTTAACCCGTAGACCGTTCGACACTCCCGGCGTCGTAAACTGTGGTATGGAGACTGTGCCGAGTAGCGCCCCTTAGGCGCTTGCCAACCCCGCACTTGCAGGATACCCTCACAAGTGTCTGACTCCTAGGCAGGGTCGGGAGAATCGGCCTACTTGCCTTCCTCCGACTTGGGCCAGGGTTACACAAGGACACCCGCACTCTCAGAGGTTGACCATGCTCGACCGAGGAGTCGTGGTTCTGTCATTATTATTGAACATCTGCCCGATTGTGCTCCAGGCTCAGCAACCAACGCTGAGTCCGGCAACCAATTCCGGCCGGTCCACCGTTTATGCTCCGAACGGCATAGTCGCTACGAGTCAGCCTCTCGCGACGAGCGCTGGACTCGAAATCATGCAAACTGGGGGGAACGCGATCGACGCCGCCGTCTCAGCGGCGGCAGTCTTGAACCTGACCGAGCCGCACATGACAGGGATGGGTGGCGACATGTTTGCCATTCTTTGGTCGGAGCAGGAACAGCGCTTGGTTGGGATGAACTCGGCAGGTCCTGCGGGTACGATGATGACACGAGAGGAAATCATCCGACGCGGTCATGACGACGTCCCGGGCAGCGGCCCCGAATCCGTTACGGTGCCAGGGGCGCTCGCCGGTTGGGCAGCCCTGATCGATCGGTATGGGAAGTTGACACTCGCAGAGGTGCTCCAGCCGGCTATTCGACTTGCAGAAGAGGGATTCCCTGTTTCGCCCATCATTGCGAGCGATTGGTCGGGCCAGGTCGGAAAGCTCTCCAGGGATGCCGGTGCTACTGGGACATTCCTTATTGATGGAACCCGGTCTCCGGAGGCGGGAGAGTGGTTTCAGAACCCTGAGCTGGCTTCGAGCTTTCGGCAAATAGCTGAGCACGGCCCCTCGGTGTTCTACGATGGGGCTCTTGGCCGCCACCTCGTGGATGGGCTACATGATCTTGGGGGATTCCTGACGTACGATGATTTGAAGAAGGTGAGAGTCGAGTGGGTAGAGCCCGTAGGCGTCGAATATGGCGACTACAAACTCTATGAGTTGCCGCCGCCCGGACAGGGGGTGGCTGCATTACAGATGTTGCGGCTCTTGGAGGACATCGACCTCAAGTCAATGGGCCACAACTCAGCAGAGTATCTGCATCATTTGATCGAGGCGAAGAAGATCGCGTACGCCGATCTGGCTGGTCACATTGGGGACCCCGACTACATGCGCATATCGGTCGAGGATCTCTTGACCGACGAATACATTGACGCCCGCCGGCCCCTCCTCGATCCGACGGTGGCGGCCGAGCGAGTTGAACCGGGCGAGGCTTTCACCGAGAGCGAGACGATCTATCTCGCGGTGGCCGATAAGGACGGTAACATGGTCTCGTTCATCAATAGCGTCTTCGGCTACTTCGGTTCGGGTGTGAGCGTCCCAGGCACAGGGTTCATCCTACAGAACAGAGGTGCCGGATTCACTCTTGAGGAAGAGCACCCCAACACGGTCGCGCCTGGAAAGCGGCCTTTCCACACGTTGGTACCGGCCTTTGCTACGAAGATCACGCCGGAGGGCGAAGAGCCCTGGATGGCTTTCGGTGTGATGGGTGGGGGGATGCAGCCCCAAGGGCATGTGCAGGTTTTTCTGAATATGATCCTCTTCGGGATGGACCCCCAGGAAGCGAATGATGCCGCGCGTTTTCAGCACAATAGAGGTAGACGCGTATCCTTCGAGGCTCCGATCCATGAGGAGGTGCGTAAGCGACTAGGAGCGCTTGGCCATGAGGTGGAAAGCGGGAGTGCTTTCGGTGGCTCACAGATGGTCGTGAAACTCGGAAGAGGTTGGGCCGCATCGTCCGATGTACGGAAGGATGGACACGCGGCTGGGTTCTAGGAATCCTGCCTCCGCCACCACACCAGATCCTGTGAATCGCGGACTCGATACAGATCCGTCCCCTGATGTGGTTGTGATCGGTGGGGGCCCGGCCGGAGCGGCCGCTGCCCGTCTCTTGGCCCTTCACGGCCATTCAGTCTGGGTCCTCACACGCCGTGGCACGAGTTCCCGCGATCTTGCTGAGTCGCTTCCCCCGAGTTGCGGGAGGCTGTTCGATGCGTTGGGTGCCACTCAGGTTGTTGGCACGGCTGGGTTTCTCCCAGCGGGTGGTAATATGGTGGTGTGGGGTGGACACGAACCTAGCTCCGTCCCCTTTCCCGATGGACCTGGATGGCAGGTGCGGCGAGGGGTACTCGCTAAAATTCTCCTGAACCTGGCGAGGGAGGCCGGCGCGTTTGTTCAGGATGATGCGACGGTAGTAGAGGTTGCTGTACCGTCGCTCGACCCTCCCCCGGGGGAGCATCGGAGTGGGGTGGACATCACGTATCATAGGTCCGGCGATTCATTGGGGTCATCTGGTGGCTGTCGTTCAGTTCGAGCCCGTTTCGTTCTAGACTGCTCGGGCCGTGCGGGGGTGTTAGCCTCCCGGTTCCGCGGCGGAGAGGATCGGTCGGCTACAAGGGCTTTGGTCGGTGTCTGGAAGGGGACAAGGCGGTCAGGAGTGGAGGACCGAGGCTACACACTCGTAGAGAGTTATCGAGACGGGTGGGTATGGTCCATCCCGGTGGACCACGAACACCGATATTTTACCGCGATGGTGGATCCGGAGTTGACACCTCTGGATGATGTATCGGGCCTCGAGGGCACTTACATCGGGGAGTTGGAGAAGGCCGAGTTCGCCGCTGAATTACTAAAGGGAGGAGAGCTTGTTGGTCGAGTCTCAGCGTGGGGAGCAACCCCATACCAGACGAGCCGATTCTGCGGCCCCGGGTTCCTTCTCGTTGGGGACGCGGCGGCCTTCATTGATCCCCTCTCATCGTACGGGGTCAAGAGGGCTCTCGCATCAGGCTGGTTGGCTTCGGTTGTGGCCCATACAGCTATCACTGATTTCGGACGGGAGGCGATTGCCCTCCGGTTCTTTGAGGACCGTGAGCGCGAGGTGGTAAAGAGCTTCCATGATCAGGCAACGAAGTTCTATCGCACTGGTGCCGAGGCCTATGGGCACGAATTCTGGCTTCGGCGTTCCGGAAGTGTCCCCTCCGCGTCAACGGGCCAAAGTAGTGCTGGGGAGAAGTCCAGGCCCTTTGACGACCGGCCGTTGCCACACGAGTTTTTGTCGGGGTCCGGAGTCCCCGACGTCGCGCAAATTCGGAGTGATCCCAGTGTTCTGGCGGCGTTTCAGGGGCTACGTGCTGCCGAACACGTTGATCTCCGACCAGCTTCCGGCCTTGATTGGACCGAAGGTCCTGCGATCCAGGGGGATGAAGTGGTACTGGAGTCTCGGCTCGTGACCCCCTCGTTTCCGGGCGGACTTCGTTTTCTACGCGAGGTAGATGTTGTCCGTCTCGTTCAGCTACTCGACAGCCTGCGGGCCTTGGACTCCGGGTGCACCTGGGGTGTTCCGCAGCTCCACGAGAAATACGAGAGAATAGAGCGCAGTATCCCCCTCCCGGATTTCATCGGGGCTCTTTCCGTTCTCCTCGCTGAGGGGGCTGTGGTAAATGGGGCGTATGCCGATCGGCCTGAGGCCCGCCTCATGGAGGGCTCATTTTGACTACTCCAAGAGAGGTGCCGATAGCGATGACGAAGCGTCTGGCGGTCTCTATTCTTCCCGCGTTAATAGTCTTAGCTCTCCTTGCGTGGGTCCCCTCTCTCGAGGAGGGGATCCCAGTGATCAGCGAGGAGGTGATTGAAAACTGCGGCTCCTGCCACCTATCGGACGAAGCTGGGATAATGGGCCGAATCTCATACTTGAGAAAGACGCCTGAGGGGTGGCAGAGGTCTCTGCTGAGGATGGTCTCTCTCCAGGGAGTACAGCTCGACCCAGAGGTCGCGAGGAGAATCGTCCGTTACCTGTCGAACGAGCACGGACTGGCTCCAGAAGAGCTTCGTCCCGCCTTTTGGGAAGTAGAGCGACGGACCGTCATGAATGAGGCGCCGAACGAGATCGTCCGGGAGACATGTACGGCGTGTCATTCCGTAGGGAGGATACTTACCCAGCGTCGGACAAAGGAAGAGTGGACCCTCCTTACTGAGATGCATCGCGGGTACTATCCGCTCATCGATAACCAGGTCTACCGAAATGGGGAAGGGTCCTCTGCAGATGAGCCTTTCCCGGTAGAGGAGGCCCTGGAGTATCTGGTTGATGCCTTACCGTTGGCGACCCCTGAGTGGGCCGAGTGGTCAACGAGTTCCCGCCCGCCTCGGCTCGCTGGCAACTGGATCCTCAAAGGCTGGGAGGTCGGAAGAGGCCCGGTCTTCGGCAGGGTCGAGATCCTTTCCGTTCCCGGTACCGAGGACGAATTTTCGACGCGCGCCAGCTATACGTATGCTGGTGAGGGCAGGCGGGTCAGCCGCGAAGGGGAAGTCCTGATATACACTGACTACCAGTGGCGCGGGAGCTCCCAGGAGGTCGGGGGCTCTGCCGCCGAGGGTTCCGCATCGAACGTGGGGGCTAGTGGGGAACTCAGAGAAGTCATGTTCGTAGAGTCGGACTGGAGTGAAGTCTACGGCCGATGGTTTGCCGGTGCATATGACGAACTCGGGCTCGACATAGTGCTCCGCCGGATTGGCTCGGACCCCCTCCTCGCGGGTGTTTATCCCGAGGCTGTTCGAAGGGGTACTAGAGCCGCGGAGATCCGGATCTACGGGGCAAATCTCCCTCAGGATATGGAGGTGGACGACGTGGATATGGGGCCTGGACTCGAAGTGACAGCTCTGTTGGGAGGGGACTCTGAGAGCTTTGGCG
This sequence comes from uncultured Gemmatimonadaceae bacterium, assembly GCA_964546115.1. Taxonomy (GTDB): domain Bacteria; phylum Gemmatimonadota; class Gemmatimonadetes; order Longimicrobiales; family Gaopeijiaceae; genus JAAXGI01. The sequence goes on from CAZJIM010000032.1 coordinate 18,842, forward strand.
TGCGGGTTTCCGTGGATCCCGAGGCTCCCTCCGGACCCCGAGATTTGCACCTTGGCCATGTGACTCTTTCCGGCGCTCTCACTGTGTTCGACCAAGTAAGCCGCATCTCGGTCGAGCCGGCCATGGGGATGGCTCGCATTGGCGGAGCCAACCTGCCTGCCCAATACGAGAGGTTTGAGGCAGTGGGGTATGGAGCGGGTCCCGATGGGGAGACCGGTACCGAGGATGATCTCCGACTAGGCTTGATGGATGTATCATGGGGCCTTGAAGAGTACCCCGTCAGCTTTGGGGACGACGATGTGCAGTTCGTGGGTGATTTGGACCAGAACGGTGTTTTCACTCCCGCGGAAGACGGTCCCAACCCGGCGCGCACCGGTGATCGGAACAACATAGGCGATGTGTGGGTGACGGCGACCTATACGCCCCCGGGGGGGGATGGGCCCGTCCTTGAGGCCCGAGGGCAGCTCCTGGTCACGGTGCCGTTGTACCTGAGGTGGGACCTGTCGGGCGTGACCGAGGACCTTGGGGTAGAACGTTGAGTGAGCTTCATGTAGAGGCCAGAGAGTTCCACATGTTCGAAGCGGCGGGTGAGAGTTTCGTCTATCTAGTTCCTTCGGCGGCAGTGTTCAAACTAGACCGGGTAACCGAAGCGATCCTGAATTTGTTAGCTGACGGGCAGCGGGGATTGGACTCCCTTGTCACAGCGCTTTCGGGCTCGTTCCCCGAAGAGGAGGTCCGGAGCGGAGTTTATGACCTAATGGAAACACGTACTATTGGTCCCAGGGGAGCACCGCCCGAGCCAATGCCGGTCGAGGTGCCGTCTGCGGATTTCCCACTGACCACGATGGTCCTGAACGTGACCAGCAAGTGCAACCTCTCGTGCACCTACTGCTACGAGTACGGTGAGGACCGCCTCGTCGACGAGGGTACGATGCCTCGGTTCATGGACGAGAAAACGGCCCGCGACAGTGTGGAATTCATGCTCTCACAATCCAAGGGGCAGAAGGTTGTAAACCTTACCTTCTTCGGAGGAGAGACGCTTCTGAACTTCAAACTCCTCCAGACTACAATGGACTACGCGCTGCGCCGTGGGGATGAGGAGGGGAAGCGCGTGCGTTTTAGCCTCACCACCAATGGGACCCTGCTGAAGCCTGACGTGATCGAGTGGCTTTCTGAAAACGATGTTGGAGTAACGATCTCCATCGACGGGCCAGAGGAAATGAACGACCAGTTCCGGGTCCTGAACAACGGGATGGGTTCCTACGAGATGATCGTTCCGAAGGTGAAAGAGCTCCTCAAGAGACACACCACAAGGCCCATTGGGGCACGGGTAACGCTGACTCAACAGAACCTCGACGTGCACCGGATCTTCCAGCACCTGACCGAAGAGATTGGCTTCAAGGAAGTGGGGTTTGCACCCGTAACGACCTCTTCATGCCATGGTTACGCGTTGGACGAGAACTCCTATGACCGGATGTTGGTTCAATTCCAAGAGCTCGCGCGCGAGTGGCTTGAGTATGCCGCGGAGGACCGATACCACGGCTTTTCGAACGTTCGCGAATCCATTGAGGAAATCCACAAAGGCTTCAGCAAGGCCTACCCGTGCGGAGCCGGTCTGGGCCTGATGGGGGTGAGCACCGATGGAAACGTCAACCTCTGTCATCGTTTTGCCGGTTCCGAGGAACACCGGCTGGGGTCGGTGACGGAGGGGGTGGACCGGACGAAGCAAGAACAGTTCTTGGAAGAACATCATATTGCCTACAAGCCGGATTGCCACTCGTGTTGGGCACGACCGCTCTGTTCAGGGGGCTGCTATCACGAGGCCCAAACGCGGTATGGTACCACCCGGGCCCCTAATCTTCATTACTGCGACTGGATAAGATCGTGGACGCATACATGTCTGGAAGTGTATGGAGAGCTGACGGAAAGAAATCCGAAGTTCCTGAGGCACTTAGAGGCGTAGATCTCCGAGTGACCCTAGACGAGGGAGCCGATGCGAAGACTTACGGGAGTGAACCGGAAAGCGGGCCAGATTGAAGAGCACCTGGAGAATCTGAGGCGAGGACAAGCCACTCCATCCGAGGGTGGAACCGAAGCCGAGGCTGGGGCGGAGGCACCTCGGGACGTGATCGGATTGCGAAGTGGTCCACCAGGGGATCCACAGATCCCGCTGGGTTGCACCCTCATTTTCTCCCCAGGTTGGGAGACTGACTCGAGCGGTAGTACAGCGGGGCTCTGTCAGCCGGTCGAGAGAGATCTGTTCGACTGCCACCTCGGGTGTTTCTGGCCCGCTCAGGTCCCCGACCAGCTCAATCATGCGCCCGACTGGACCAGCCGCTGCGCAGCGGCTGAGAAAGACTGGCGGAACATCGACCTGATCTTTCCATGATCCGCGTGCACGAAGAACTGGCCTTCTGGGTCACCCATCTGGCGACCTCTGGACTCATCGCGATGGTGGTTCTACTTGCGAGCGCTGGGGAGCTACAATCGCAGCACCCACCGCTCCCTGGGCCGCCCTCTGGCCTTGCTCAACCGGAGACCGAGTTCTCTGTGGTGGCTGGAGGGTCCGGAGAGCCCAGGGATGTGTTCGCTGGTGACGCACTCATGTACATCGGGACCTATGAGGGCAGCATCTACGTTCTGGACGAAGCGGAAGAGAAGGTGGTCGATCGGATCCCACTCGAAACGGGAATCCCCCGTAACCTCGATTTGAGTGCGGATGGGGAGCGATTCTACGTCCGGGATATCTCCTACGAGAGAGTCGAAGTAGTGGATGTCGCCACCCGGAAGACGCTCGACGTGTTCACCCTCAGTGAGGGAGACGAGAAGATCCGCATTTGGGGCATGGAGGTGGCTCCCGGGGAGGAATATGCGATCCTTCTCGTTCGGAGCTATCGGAAGCTATCCGACCGCTTTGAGATCGGAGACACGCAGCTCCTTCAATACGATTTAGCGGAACACCAGGTAATCCGGGAGCTTCCGTGGCCCGATGGTCGACCGAGGGAGCGGATGAACATGCGCTTTTCTCAGGACGGTGGCCTCCTGTACATGTTCGTCGACGATGTTCGTGTCTACGACACGAGGGAATTCAGTGAGGTGGATCGCTGGGATTACTCCGACGCAATGGGTGACGGTGTGGAGGAGTTGAGCTTTGGTTTCCCGGATACACCGTACGAAGACCCGGGGATCTTCACTGGCCTCTTCCGGGTCACCGACCCTGTCCAGGACCGCCGGATGATGGGGGTTGCCCGAGGAGACCTAGACGGTCGTGACTTTGAATTCACGATTCTCGGTCCTGATGAGCCGGGTCTCCGATTCGCCTTGGCTCCCAATCGGAGATCGGCATTTATTCTCAAGAGCCAGGTGGATGACTATCAGTTCTGGACTCTCGACCTGGATGCTGGGCGAGTTCTTTCTCGGCAGCGCTTTGCAGGCCGGCCTAGGATGACGCTGCTGTCCAGCTCGAACGGAGAGGTCCTATATATTTACAACGCCGGCAACACCATCGACCTCTATCGTGCAGATGGATACGAATACCTACGAACGATCGTGCTGGACGCGGACACAACAACCGATCTGATTATCCTTCCTCCTCCCGGGGGATCGACCGGGGACATCTGACACGATGCAGTCCGGATCCCGTGGCTCGGGACAGGGGTCCGCTGGTGACCTGGGGGCCATTCGGTGGGCACTGTCATTCGTAGTCCCCTACCGGCGGGTGCTGATTCTCGTCGCGTGTTTGAGCCTGGTGTCCACGGGCCTCACCCTTGCTCTTCCCTATCTCTCAAAGGTCCTCGTCGACGACGCACTCCTCGGCCGCGACGGAATGGCCCTCCTGAGGATCACGGGCGTCTTTGTAGGCATCACCAGTATCAGCTTTGTCATCAACGTATGGAGTGGCCTTCGCTATACCAAGGCGTCGGCTGACATCCTTTTCGACATGAGGCTTCTGCTCTACCGGCACCTGCAGCGACTTTCCCCTCGGTTTTGGGCGAGAACCCCTCTGGGTGAGGTCATCTCCCGGATCAACACCGATGTGGGAGAAGTACAGCGCGTGGTGGGTGAGACTGCCCTCGGCTGGTTCGGCAACGTGCTGTTCTTGTCTGGAACAGTGGCAATGCTGTTCTGGCTCGACTGGCGGTTGTTCTTGGTGAGCATCTCGCTCTTCCCCCTCTCAGTGTGGGCGCTCCTGCGTTATCGAGGGCAGCTTGAAGCCCAGATCTCGGTCATGCGAGAGAAAAGCACTGACATTGGAAGCTTCCTCATCGAGTCGTTCCAGGGAATGCGCCTGATATCAAGTTCAAATGCCCAGGACCGAGAGGTAGAGAGGTTCCATACCAGGAACAGCGCATTCGTGAGGGCATTGATGT
>CAZJIM010000033.1:0-22210 GCA_964546115.1 uncultured Gemmatimonadaceae bacterium
GATCTCGGAGTCCGATGATCTGGCTCGGCAGGACCCTGCAGAGCCATTGCGCGTCATGCCGGAAAACGGTCCGGACCGCTTTGCCGAAATCCGTGTCCTTGTCCAGGAGGTGAATCATCGTACCGAGGGTCTGTGCTTGACCTGTCCACCAAGGTCGATCCGGCGACCATCAACAAAGACCTCCCTTTCACGCGCTGGTTTGCTCTTCATCTGGATCTTCGTACCCTGACCAACTCTAACCATGCTCTGATTCTGCCCCTGACCCACACAGATACCCGCAACTCAGAATGCGCAGAACAAGGCTGGATAGCTAGATGTGGCTGGATGCCACGGAGGGGCTAGGGGCTGGTACGCGGGGACTCGGGCTTGACCCGCAGAGATAAGGAGTGTTACGAAGAGAGTTAGGGGCCTCAAGTGATTCCGAGGCCCGACGGGCAGGCTATGTAAGCAGAGGGGATGGCTCTGGGATCGTGAGGCTGAATCCAATCTACCCCGTGAGGCTACAGTGAAAAGAAGGTCATTGAAGAGTGTGACCTATACATCTCTAGCCGCAGGAATCCTGGTTCGCCGCTGGCATCATGCAGGCGGCTGAAAACCCGGAGGTGGCGCAGCGACTCATCGAGTTTCTGAATTCCGAAGCCGCCGCGCCAATCATTGAGTCAACAGGGCTACGCCCGAACCCCCAATAGATCTCGTCACTGGAACCATGAGAGTCTCGGGCTAATACTGTAAGTGCCGGCGAGGTCACAGCGAGGCTGATTCGGGAAGAGATGATGACATACAGTTCAGGCAGAACTACGCTCCAGGGAGGTCCTCACGAACGGTCATCCGTAGTGATGGAGTCCGGGATTTATTCGTTACTAATACTGGGGTCACTACTTCTTTTCGGGTGTGCCGGTGGTGGCCCGCCCGAACGGTCGGCCGACGCACTTGAACCGACCGCCTCCGGTTATCCCGAGAGACCCATCACACTTCTCGCCCCCGCAAACCCCGGCGGGGGTTGGGACCAGACGGCGCGTCAGATCCAGCAGGTGTGGACGGAAACCGGAGTCCTGGGGGTTCCGGTCGAAGTCGTGAACCGTGGGGGTGCTGGCGGAACGATCGGGCTCGCGGATCTAGTATCGCGTCAGCGCGATAACCCCTACACCTTAATGGTGTTTGGCCAGGTCATGGTCGGGGCAACACGGACGAATGATAGCGCGGTCTCGATCGAGGACACGGTACCGCTCGCCCGGTTGCTGAACGAATATGAGATCGTGACAGTGCCTGCCGACTCGCCCTACCAAACCCTTCAGGAGTTGATACGGGACTTCAGACGTGACCCCGGCCAGATTAGTTGGGCTGGCGGGTCGGCTGGTGGGATTGATCATATTCTTGTCGGTTTATTAGCACAGGCGGCCGGGGTAGATCCTCTCGATATCAACTACATCGCCTATTCCGGAGGAGGAGAGGCTGCCACCGGCGTCATGGGCGGCCACGTAGTGGCCGGAGTCTCGGGACTGGGCGAATGGCAAGCTCATGTCGAATCGGGCCGGATGCGGATGTTGGCAATTTCGTCCGGGGAGCGTGTCGAGGGTCACGATACGCCGACGATCCGGGAAAGTGGCTTGGACGTGGCGATCGCCAACTGGCGGGGTATCGCCGCACCCCCTGGAACAGACGCGGAAACTCGCGAGTGGCTGATCCAGGCCCTGACCCAGATGAGGGAGTCGTCTGCCTGGCAAGACATCCTGGCCGCCAACGATTGGCAGGACAGCTTTCTCACGGGCGCCGACTTCGAAGAGTTCCTCGGTGAAGAGGAACGGACCGTCGAAGTGATTCTGCGCGCGATCGGGTTGATTCAATAGCCTTCCGAGAGAACGGATGGAATTCGTGAAGCCGGATCGACTCCTCGCGGCTTCCCTTTTCGCCTTCGGAACTATCTACCTCGCCCTAACCTTCCTCATTCCGGAGCCCAGTGGAGGGTATGCCGCGGTCGGGCCGCGCGCGTTTCCGATCATGATCGGCATCGGATTGATCGGCTGCTCAATATGGATCGGATTGGGCAAGGCACAATCGTCTCCGGTCAGGGATATGCAGGTGAATTGGCGGCTCTTCGCGTTTAGCGCCGTGACCTTCTTTATGTACATCTTACTGCTCGATTCAATCGGCTACGTATCGGCCACCGTTGGATTCATCACCCTCGAATCGCGACTGCTGGGAAGCCGCAGTTGGTTGCGCAACCTGACCGTCGGCTGCGTCATCACCGCGTTGGTTTACGCCATTTTCAGCGGTCTTCTCGGAATCCCACTACCCGGAGTTTGATCGGGTGAGAAAGGGATTGATGAACTGAGATGGATACCCTGACCCAACTAGGCGGCAACCTTGGCGTCGGGTTCAGCGCCGCCCTGACGCCCCCGAACCTCCTGTTGGGATTGATCGGGGTGACCTTGGGAACAGCCATCGGTGTTTTGCCCGGGATCGGTCCCGCCCTCACGATTTCCGTGCTCATGCCTCTGACGTTCGGCATGGACCCGATCGGCGCATTCATCATGTTTGGTGGCATTTACTACGGCGCGATGTACGGTGGATCGACAACTTCGATCCTGGTTAACATGCCGGGCGAGGCAGCGAGCGTGATGACGGCTCTGGACGGGTTCCGAATGACCCAAAAGGGTCGGAGTGGTGCGGCCCTGGCAACCGCCGCGATTGGATCGTTCATCGCGGGTACGTTCGCGACCCTCATGCTCATGCTCATGGCACCCACGCTCGTGGAATTCGCCCTGGGTTTTGGGCCTGCCGAGTACTTCGCCTTGATGGTCATGGCGCTGACAGCGACCACGGGTTTGTCGGGTGAGTCCCCTGCAAAGGGCGCTTTTTCAACTCTACTGGGGTTGGCGCTGGGAACCATGGGGATTGACCTTCAAACGGGCCAGGCGCGCTTCACCTTCGGGATGCAGGGCCTGCTTGGCGGTGTAAACGTCGTCATCGTAACGGTTGGACTTTTTGCCATCGGTGAGGTCTTCTGGTTCGCAGCCACACGGCCGAAACGGACCGAGGAGAGATATGGACTCAGTGGCCCCGTAGGACTCACGCGAAAGGAGTGGCGGCGGTCGATCCCCGCTTGGATTCGAGGAACGGCCATCGGATTCTTCACCGGTATTCTCCCGGGTGCGGGCGCTACGGTCGCGAGTTTTCTTTCCTATGATGCCGAACGCCGTTTTTCGAAGAATCCGGAGGAGTTCGGAGACGGGGCCATCGAAGGGGTTGCCGGTCCCGAAGCGGCAAATAATGCGAGCGCCGGCGGGAGCCTCGTCCCACTACTGGCACTCGGAATACCCGGCTCGGGAACCACCGCGGTCATGCTCGCGGCCTTTCAAATGTATGGACTTCAACCGGGCCCCCTGCTGTTCGAACAAAATTCGCGGCTCGTATGGGGGTTGATCGCCAGTCTCTACGTTTCCAACGCCCTACTGCTGGCCCTGAACCTGCCGTTGATCGGTGTGTGGGTTCGGCTGCTCAAGGTCCCGACGTCATTGCTGTTCGCCGCCGTACTCGCCTTTTCCACGCTTGGCGTCTACACACTGAATAACAGCATTTTCGATGTCGGGATCGTCTATGTCCTAGGCATTCTCGCATTCTTCATGCGTCTCTACAGGTTTCCGATGGCTCCCACCATTCTGGCCGTAGTCCTGGGTCCGTTGATGGAGCAGGAGTTTCGTCGTGCGCTAGCCATCTCCGAGGGTGACCCCACCATACTCCTGACCCGTCCACTTTCAGCCTCGATTCTACTCGTGGCCTTCACGATGATCGCGGCACCTTTCGTGTTTAGACGCATCGCGGCAAGGCGCCATTGGCATCAATGATTGGATCAACGGGCGAGGTTGGTTATCAAAGCTATCTCGGCACCCCTCCCGCCAGGATCGTTGCGAGCTTCGACGGATCCAGGTTCCCTCCCGAAACGATGCAGACAATCTTGTCCCGGTTTGCTCGGCCCGTTAGTCCGGCAGCAACCGATGATGCTCCGGCGCCCTCTGCCACGATTCCGTTACTCGATACAAGGAGTCGAACGGCTGCCGCAACCTCTGAAAGCGTCACCTCGAGCGACCCCGCAAGAAGATTTGACGAGAGATCCCACATAGCAGGCTCGACGTAGGGGCTCCCGATGCCGTCGACAAACGTCGGCGTATAATCGATGGAGACGGGACTATCCGCCCGAAGCGACTCTGAGAACGGCGCCTGTCCCTTCACCTCTGACGCATATACGGGAATGGAGGGAGCAAGAGCCCGAAGTCCAGCCGCAATACCGCACGCCAGCCCTCCTCCTCCAAAGGGCGCGATCACAGCGGCGACCTCTGGAAGGTCCTCAAGGATCTCGACCGCGATCGTACCGTTACCCGCCATCACGTCGCGATCCATGAAGGCGTGTACAAAGTGTCCATCCATTCCGTCGAATCGGCGAGTCTCAAAAATCTCGAACCACGACTTAACCGATGTTTTCACGGTTCGACCACCCAACCGTGCGATCTCTGCCAGTTTGGTTTCCGGCGCGGTATCCGGAACAACAACCGAACACGGGACTCCAAGCTGGCGAGCGTTCCAGGCCACACCTTGCGCCATATTGCCTGCACTCGCTGTCCAGATCCCCCGCTCGAGCTCGGCGGGGGCTAACTGCCCGATTGCGTTCGCCGAACCTCGAATCTTGAAGGACCCGATGGGCTGAAGATTCTCTAGCTTAAGCCAGATTTCGGGCCCTTCATCCGTATGAAGGCGCACAAGTGGGGTTCGGATTGCGGCGGTATAAACCCGCTCTTTAGCCTTCTCAATGTCGGCTAAAGTTGGGGCCAGAGTTCTCTTTATCGCGTCATCCTCCACCAAAAGTGCTCTCGCAACGTACTAACGTAGTCGGACGAGTGAAACACTGTTTTCAGCCCTGAAATGGGTCCTCCGGGTGACTTGATGGGGATGCGGCAGTGAAAAAGGGGTGGCCGGGGGTACTGGGGGCGCTAGTTGCCGCCTTCTAGGTCGGGGGGACAGGGGTCGTAGGTCACGGTCTCGCCTTTCTCGAACCACTCACCGCACTTCACACCCATGTTGTAGGTGCCCTTCTCTTCGATCGATTATCCCCCGGAGTTGCTCGCTGTCATGAGTCGCGCGCTCAAGCCTTCCCGATCCACCTCTAAACCACGGAGATATACCATGGAGATCCACCGGGTGTTCGTGATGTCCTCCAGGGGATTCCCGTCGAGGACGATGAAGTCCGCGTTGTTGCCCACCTCGATTGTTCCAAAGCCGTCAAGTCCCATCAGGTCGGCCGAACTCCGGGTCGCCGCCACGATGACCTCCGCCGGCGTCATCCCCGCCAACACCATGTCCTCCATCTCCAGATGGACTGCCCAGGGCGAGCTGCCGTCCGTCCCGAAGGCAACCCTTACCCCCACTTCGTTAACCCGAGCAAGGTTTCTGGCCTGGATCCCGAAGGCCTCTTGAACTTCCGGCCGGTCCGTGGCCGCCTCTTGGAGCCCACGCAACTCGTCGGGAGGGACCGTCCCGCTCAGCCAAGTCAGATCCCTGGCGACACCCGGGTCCGGAAGGTTTGGGACGTAGACCAGATCAGGACGTTCCTCGATCAATGTCAGGAACTCCTCGTCCACATCCTGGTCTCGGACACCATGGGCCAAGGCGTCGACTCCTGCTCGGAGGAGGCCTTTCGCGTCTTCGAGGTTGAAGATGTGGGCCGTGACCATGAGGTCATACCGGTGAGCTTCGTCGATGATCGCTCCATATAGCTGGGGAGTGAGCTTCTCATACTGGCCTCCCCGGTCGTCCACCCAGATTTTGACGATGTCGACTCCCCGCTCGGCCAGTTCGCGAACAGCTTCCCGGGCTTCCTCTTCGGTATCAATCCAGTACGGAACCTCCGAACGGCCCGGCTCCGGTCTGGTGATCCCACGCCCAGCGGTGAGGGACCGGGCAGCGGAGGGGAGGATCTCGTCGCGGACCTGGAATCGTACATCACCCGAATCCGATCCCAGGCTCACCACCACGGTGGCGCCATAGTACGCGTTTTGCCGGAGTTGCTCGATGCGCTCTTCCCTCATGACGGACAGATGCATGTGGGCGTTGATGAACGCTGGGATGACGGTCTTCCCGGTTAGGTCTACCCTGCCTGCACTATCAGGAACGTCCAAGTCGCTACGTGTCCCCACCTGTGTGAATCGGCCATCCTCAATGACGAAGGCGGCATCCTCGATGGCCTGACCTCCATCTCCCACGATGAGGCGAGCCCCCTCAAACACGGTCACAGCAGCCGTTTCCATAGGCTGACCCCCGTCCCCCGAAGAACACGCTGCAGTGCTCAGCAGAGCAAGAAGGAACAGGCCGGGACCGAAGGCGAGGAGACGGAACGAGGTCTTCACTCGGTACATGACACTCTCCTAGATACTTGATTCAATCGAAGTGTGTGCGAGGATTTTCCCGACAAGCGCGGGACCCCTGCTCAATGTTCCCATGGATGCATCGTCAAAATCTAATACCTAGGCAAGATCGTCGGGAACCTATTCCTTCACGTCCCGGCGAGCCTCATCCACGCAGTTCCCATAGCCCCCAATCCCCCAGCTCTAATGGAGGTGTTAGAAGTCCCTCGCCTCGACAACGTTCACGGGGAGCGGACGGGCTGAACAAGCGCGAACTTCTGCACTCGTCGGCCCCGGGTCTCACCGACATAGATGTTTCCGTCTTGGTCCACCGCCATGCTGTGTGCAGACATAACCTGTCCACCCTGGCGTCCGTAGGACGAAAAGCTGCCCACAACCTCCAGGTCACTTCTTCGAAGGATCCAGATCTTGTTGTTGGAGCCATCATTAACGAACACCCACCTCTGGCCTGCGTCCTTTGAGACCGCCACCCCATAGGCGGTTCCGAGGTCACGCGTTTCCCGCGATACGAAGCCCTCTTGCACAAACGTACCGTCGCGCTCGAAGACCTGGATGCGGTTAGCCCGACGATCGGACACGTATACGAGCCCATCCCTGGAGAGGTCAATTCCATGCACGGGCCCCACGAACTGCCTTGGCGGCTCCGCATCGGGGTCGAACTCGAGCTGGACGTCTTCAGGGATGTTCCCGTACGCTCCCCAGTGCCTCCGGTACTCTCCCGTCTCCCCATCGAACACTATCACGCGTTTGTTCGTATACCCATCCGCCACAAAGAGTTCGTTCGTTTCCGGGTCTACCACGAGACCAGCCGGTCGGCCCAGGTGATTTATGTCATTACTCCCACCTGTCACTCCTTCCTCACCGATCGTGAGGAGGTGTTCACCGTTTCGTGTGAACTTGTATATCAGATGGGATTCGTCGAGTGTGACCCATACGAAGTCGTCATAGTCGATATAGACCGTGTGCTCTCTTCTCCCCCATTCGCCGTACCCCGGACCATTCGTGGCCTCCCATAGTGTCTCTCCCTGACCTCCTACCCGGTTCCCCTGTCCTGCAGGGGTCCCGGGCTCGGCGAAGAATTGCCGAAGTTCTGGCCATGCCTGGACCACATTTCCTTCTGACCCAAACTCTATGATAGGAGGCGCCGGCCGACAGCACTCGGACCCACCCTCAACCGCACCCAACTCTCGGCCGCTCACCGTCCAGGGACGCTGAATTACCCAGATGTGTCCCTGACCATCGACTGATATTCCTCCCACCTCTCCTAACAGCCACTGGTTCGGAAGGGGGGACTCGGGCCATGTGGGGTCGTACCGGAACTGCGGCACACCGTCCGAGATCAATTGTCCGGCCGCCGTGCTCGCAGAATCATCCTCTGGTGTCCCGAAACAAGAAGAAGTCAATGCCGTAAACGCCACAAGCGCTAGAGTGGTGTAGATGCTTCGGGGAATCTTCATCCATGACTCCTATCGGTAGACAAAAGAGATCGTAAGTTGCCCGCCAGCGTAGTGCACTCCGTTGAGTTCAGCCATGTCCCTCCAGGTGGAGAGGTCTTCGCAGTTGAGCTAACTGATGTGATCGTGCCCGCACGCGCGTGGTAAGGATCTTATCAGCTCGTTTGCCCCCCTGCGGAATTCCCTCCAGATACTCGACCACCTCGTCTACCTTGAGCGGAGAGTGCAGATCGGGCTTTTAAGTGGCAGTGCTGGAAGAGAAATTGTTAGTGTTGCACATGCGGGCGTGACCCACCCTCAACTTGGGTGCCACCTACAGTGTTAGTTCAACCAACTCATGTTGCCTGGGGTGAGGTCCGTGGAGCAAGGGTAGGCTCATGTCTATCTTAATCAAGCCACTAGATCTCCTTGCTGCCCGCCTAAGGGGCGGACATCTTGCCGAATAGACCCGTTCCCGTAAGGAGATCACATGTCCAACCCTATTGACCGTCCGGGAGCTTTATTGGATCCCGGCCAACTCATGCTCATCCTGCGAGTGGCACTGGGAGCCGTCTTCGTTATGGGAGGAGTGAAGCTTGCCTTCCCATCGGATGCGCAAGCTCTAGCGGCCTCGTACGTGGATCCAGCTACCGGCTGGATTTCTCCCTTCTTCCACCAACAGATCACGGACCGCCTCGGGATCAGTGTCGCTTCTTTCCTTCGCATTCAGGGGTGGGTAGAGATCGTTCTCGGCTGCGTCTTGATCCTTGGAGTGAAGGCTCGGCTCTTCGCGGTCATCGCGGGACTTCTCTTCTGGAGCTTTGCTGTAGCAAATCCGGTCGCGGGTGAAATCCGCCTGAGTCGAGACCTGGCCCTTGGGGGCCTCTGCATCGCGGTAGCTCTCGCCGGGCCGGGGCGCTGGGCACTTAGTCAGTGGGGACAAGCATCAGCACCATGGATTGAAGAGCGCTGGGAGATCACGATGATGCTCGTTCGCTTCAGCCTTACGTTCACTCTCTTAGCTTCCGGGCTGTTCTCGGACGGAATCATGGGGAACCATCTGAACAGTTCGGTGCCCCCGGCTCTCACCTTGGTTGCCGGAGCCTTGCTCGCCCTCGGCGCAAGACCTCGCTGGGTTGCTGCGGCTGTGGTTGTCTGGCTCGTGATCTTGATCCCCGCCACCCTAATCGGAAGCGGTCTGCTAGCGGGGCTCGATTCCACCAAGCGGGAGATCGGACTTCTGGCGGGAGCTCTCGTATACACCCTCGGTGGCCCCGACCGTGGCGGAGTGTTCTCTGGCCCCCGCCGGGGCAGGACTCAGTGACTGAACGCTCGATAGTTCACGTCGAAGTGAAGGCCCCGATCGCGACAGTGCGCATGGACGGCCCCGATCGCCACAACGTTCTAGACGTGGAAGGCTGGCTCGCCCTGACGGAGGCTTTCGAGTCTCTCTCTAGTCATAATGAGGTGGTGTGTGTGGCCGTGCGGGGCACTGGGGGAAGAGCGTTCTCCGCGGGGTCCGATATCGCTGCCTTTGAGGAGCAGAGGGACTCGCCCGACGAGGTGCGCAAATACTCTGGGGTCCTCTCGTCCGCGATGGACGCTGTCCGGGCGTTTCCCCATCCGACGGTAGCGATCATCGAGGGGATCTGTGTGGGGGGGGGGTTGGAGATCGCCGCGTGCTGCGACCTCCGTGTCTGTGGCGAGTCAAGCAGGTTCGGCGCTCCGATAAACCGACTGGGACTGACGATGTCACACGATGAACTTGATCCACTTCTTCAGCTTCTTGGACCTGGACCTCTCCTCGAGATCCTGCTGAGCGGGGAACTCATCCGTGCTGAACGAGCCGTGACAATTGGGCTGGTGAACCGAATCTGGGCCGATGCCGCAGTCGTTGAACAGGGGTATGGGCTCGTTGCTCGCATCGCCACTGGCGCGCCACTCGTCAATCGATGGCACAAGAAATTCATTCGGCGCCTCCAAGAGAGAAACCCGCTCGCGCGCGAAGAGCGTGAGGAGGCACACGAGGCCTTCCAGACAGCGGATTACCGAGAGGGTAGACGGGCATTTCTCGAAAAGCGAGATCCCCGATTTCGCGGTGAGTAAATCTCTGGTATGGGTCGGATGAGCGGGGCGCTCGAGGGGACCCGCGTCGTGGAACTCGCCCACATCATGGCGGGGCCAGTCTGCGGCCTCATGCTTGCCGACATGGGTGCGAACGTAGTCAAGATCGAACGCCTACCGGGCGGGGACGGTACCCGCGGATTCGTTCCTCCGGACATCGAGGGGGAATCGGCCGCGTTCATGATGCTCAACCGCGGAAAGCGTGGGCTCGCGCTTGACCTCCGTTCGCCCGCTGGTCTGGACGTCGTGCGGCGCTTGATCGGTGGCGCTGATGTGGTGATCGAAAACTTTCGCGTCGGCACGATGGAACGTATGGGATTGGGATGGGAGGAGCTGCGCTCATTCAACCCACGCCTGGTTTATTGTCAGATCACGGGGTTTGGCCGGACCGGACCACTCGCCAAACAGGGGGGGTTCGACCTCATTGCTCAGGGCTACTCCGGGCTCATGAGCGTGACAGGGGAAGGGCCCGGACGAGCACCCGTGAAGGTCGGAGCGCCCGTGACAGACGTGACAGCGGGCATCCTCGCGGCGTTCGGTGTGGCAGCAGCGCTGTTCGAGCGCGAGCGAACCGGAAGGGGACAACGCGTCGACACTTCGTTACTCGAGGCCGGTATCACACAGACCTTCTGGCAAAGCGCGATTGCGCTAGCTTCGGCCGAGTCGCCAGGAGCCCTGGGCACGGCGCACCCACTCACCGCCCCCTACCAAAGCTTCCGCACCGCCGACGGGTGGATCAATGTCGGAGCATCGAACGAGGGTACGTGGCTCCGCCTCACCAATGCCTTGTCCGCTCAGGAACTGGCGTCGGACCAACGCTTTGAGACAAACGCCGCCCGCATGGGCCATCTGGCCGAACTCGTCGAACTGCTCAATCCGTATTTCTCGACCCGTACGAGTGATGAGTGGCTCGATATCCTTGAGAAAACCGGAGTGCCCGCAGGACCCGTGGCCTCAGTGGGGGAGATGCTCGAGCACCCACAAACCCTGGCCCGGGAAATGGTTATCAAGGTGAAACATACGAAACTGGGATCCCAGCGGTCACTGGGCTGCGCGGTGAAGATGTCCGGCCTGGCTCCCATCAGTCGGCAAACGGGAGCACCGCTCCTCGGAGAGCACACTCGGGAAGTCCTCCAAGAGGCCGGCTACGATGCCGACGAGATCGACGCGCTGCTGAAGAACGGCACCGCGCTGGCACTCTCCGAGTCGGCGCCGTGATCCAGCGACGATTGGCACCGAAACATCTACACCGAGACGCACAACGTCGGCGCTCCCAACTTCGACCTCTCGAGGAAGAAGAAGGCCATTGACCTCAAACCCGATCCGATCAATTGACCTTTCCCTAGTGGCCACCATCGGGTAGCCGGGTAAAGAAATTTCGATACCGGGTACACTTAAAACGTCGCGATCGGATTGATGGGCGAACCCATCCCCTGTTCGATTCTCAGTGGTGCTGCAGTGAACAGGAACTCGTATCTGTTCAGACGCCGAGCCTCCTCGGAGACCCGTTCGAAATCGAGGTTATCGAAGATTCCCACGCCCAGAGAGACCAGAGCGAGCCGATGTAACGGTAGGCGCTCGTCGTCCGAGAACTCGTGGGGAAAGACGTCGTTCCACATGTCATGGCCGATGAACGAGACACCCCGCTCTTTCATGAAGTAGGCAACATCGGCATGGTAGCCCGCCACCCCCTCTGACGTCGGCCAGGGCCCCAGCGCGGCGCGGCGCTTCCAGCGTCCCGTATAGAGCAGGATCACGTCACCCGGTTCGACCCTCACGCCTTCGATCTCCTCTAGGGCCTCGAGGTCCGCGGCTCGAATAGCGGTTCCGGGTTCGACCCACCCGTTGGGTGTGGCGTAGTCCGGCAAGAGCGTTGCGTCGAACAGGATACCACGAGTGACGATTCCGTCCTTCAGGGCGTTGATGCTGCCCTTCGGGCAGCCACCCGACGCCTCAATGTCCTCCATCGGCACGCCGTTGTACCCCTTGCCCTCATACATCACATGGCAGTCGACCGCATCGAGGTGACTGTGGATAACGCCGTGATAGGTCCCGGTGTACTCATACCGGTCCGCGGCGCCCGTCTCGCTGACCCTCAGTACCTCCCGGTTCAGAATCGTCGTGGCATCGATCGCCGGCTCCTGTGCGACATCGTGCGCCAGCGAGACACTGATGCCTTCTGTCACCAGCGCTGCCGCCTGTCTTCGCTTGGATGGCGTGATCAGGTTAGCCGCACCCAACTCGTCGTCCGCTCCCCAACGGCCCCAGTTGGACAACTCTTCCATGGCCACTTCGAACTCCTCCTCGGTCGTCATCGCCGGTCGGTCCTGGTTCGCGGTGTCCGTGCTACAAGCAAACAACCCTGTGCCCAGCAGGAATAGCGCTGCCCCCCCAAGCAATATCTTCGGTGGGCCGCCACCTCCCTCAAACAGGCCGCCATTAGCCGGCTTTCTTGCCGTCTCCATCAGGGCACGCATCCGCCTAGGTAGAACTCTCATCATGCACTCCAAAGCTCTGAGAACAAGAACACCCAACTACCTCCATACTGCACTCTGGCGACCCAAATTGGTAACACCCGCCTGCGCGGGGGCACCTCCCCTAGTTTCTGTAGTTCCTGCGCAGCGGAACGAACCGGACGGGAGCAACGTCGCGTATCTCCACCTCACCTTCTGACAGCTTCTCAATCACCTTCAGGATCTGAACAGAGGACGAATCACCCACTGGGATGATCATCCGAGACCCCGGGCTCAGCTGTTCGACCAGTGGCTCGGGGACGTCCCCGGACCCCGCCGTGACAAGGATCCCGTCGAACGGACTTTGTTCAGGCCATCCAAGGTACCCATCACCTTCGCGGACCAACACGTTCGAAACCCCAAGCCGCTCGAGCCGGTCAGCCGCTGAGCGTGCCAGCTCCGGAATGATTTCGATACTGTACACTTCGGAGACCAATTCGGCGGCAATGGCTGCCTGGTATCCGGAACCCGTTCCGATCTCCAGTAAACGGTCGCCAGCCTCCGGTTGAATGAGTTCGGTCATTAGGGCCACGATGTAGGGTTGTGAGATTGTTTGCTCGAGCCCGATCGGTAGGGGTGTATCACTGTAGGCGAGGGCTCGGTACTCCAGTGGGACGTACTCGTGACGAGGGACCCTCAGCATCGCTTCAAGAACCCGAGAGTCAACGACTCCGCGCGCCTCGATTTGTTCTTCTACCATCTGGATGCGTGACAGCTCGAAGTCGATATCCTGGCGTGGCGGAGCGGACGCTGCGGACTGATCTGGTGGCACGGGACCACACGACGCGGTCAGAGCAATCAAGAGGGCAGAAACCAGGAACCTGTGGGTCACATCTCTCCATCCATCTGCTCTATTCGACTTATCGAGGTCACCAGGTCGAGGACACGGCACGATACTCCTTACCGCTGACCGGACCCAGCCAAGATCCAGACGAAGACACAACCTGTGACTATCGACAGGACAGATTGGATCCAGGACCGGAGCTAAATCACAGTGAGGGTGGAGTTACGGTGACGATGACGTTTTTGTAGGTGAACCGGGAACCGTCACCAGCAACCGCACGGAGCACGTAATCTCCCGGGTCCGCAAAGGTGACGTTAGTCACCCATCTGCCGTCTGTAGGCGGCTCAGGAACCATCTGCGGAGGCGACCACGGAGAGTTCGCCCACACCCGCGAGTCCATCCATGTCTTCATCTGCAGGGGGTCGAAGCTTACGTGTCGCGCGGGACCTCGGTAAACCATCCACGACAGCCGCAAGCCGGGTGCACCTTGAACTGTGGACCCCCTCGGGCCCCGATACAACTCTTCCAGAGTGGACGGCGGTTGGCCTCTGTCTTCTCTCCGGCTAGGGTAGTCATCGGGGTCGTTGGCTAACGCGACGAGCGTCAGCGGCTCCCCTACCCTTGTACTTCGACGTTCGTCCCCTTCGACCTTGAGTTCCGGAGGAATGTTAGTGCGAAGGCGATCGTCGAGGCTGCCAAAGTTCCCTCCCACTTCCGTGGACATCACCTGCGGGTCAATCCGGTAATCGCTTGAGAGCAACCCATACGCGCGGCTCGTCTTCCCCTGGGTCGTCAAAGTCCAAACCCACTCCTTATCGCCAAAATCCTCGGGTACGGAAATCGTGAACAGGAAGGGGCTACGTCGCGGGTAGAAATGCGCCGGCTGCCCCTGGTCGGACACGGTGGGGTCTAAGGCCTCCCGCTCGAGATCGTCGAGCCCCCCCGCCTCAGTAACTGCGAAGTAGTTGTTGGGACCGATCGGGATGTCGAATTCCTGCTCCCAGTTCGAATTCATATACCCGAAGAACAAAGTGAACGACCCGTCCTCGTTCGGCCACCACCCCTCGTACGCCGGCGACACTATCTGGCCCCTCATGAACATGAATCTACCGGTAACATCCTGGGCACCTGCATCCTGGAACCAGAAGAGAACGGCCAAGGGGGCGAGGAGCAGTCGCCCCCATCTTTCTCCGGATGAACGGACCAGGCCACCCGTCACTGACTACCTCCTCCCGCAGTCGGGGGAACCTCCTTCACCACCGGGGCCCAACACAGCGGACACCCGATATCGTATTCGTTCCTGTCCTTCATCTTCGCTCGTCGCTCGGCCATTTCTGCCTGGAACTGCTCTTCGGTGAGCTGGGCTGACTGGCCAAGGTCAATGAACATGTTGGAGACCGACCGCCGACCACCTCCAGCCCAGTTTCTCGTGTCTGCGAGATTGGGGTTGTCGGCCCTGGTGTCTACGAAGCCTACGATGTGCAGAATAGTACCCTTTGGCAGCAGAGGCGCTGTATTGTCGTCGTAATGATACTGCTTGACCCAGTTGTGGTCGTAGCCCACACAGTTAAGCGTAAACCGGTTGATGCCCCAGATCGCCTCCAAGCACATCCGCACGCCTGGCGCGTGGAGATGTGGCTCAAAGGCCGTGATCTTGGTGTGCTCTTCCAGTATGCGATACGAATGGAATTCCTGACCGGCTTGATTCGGCTTTACGTCGATGTCGATCCCGTTGCCTCCAGACCCACCTGATCGCTGGTATTTCGGCTCGTACCCCTTTGGAAAAAACTTGTAGCCGAATTCAAGGTGCCCGGTGGTCTCCCGCCAGCCAGTCGAGTGCACATGGGAGGCACGGAGGTGCAGGGCCGAATTCGCTGGCAAGAGCATGCCAACACCCTCCCCGAAAATATCCGGGTTGCGCCCGACCTCGTGAATGGGCCAGCCCTGGCGAGTGTCCTCAACGATCCCGGTCCCATCTTCGTTCAGGGCCCCACTCGAATACGTCATGTGGTGAAAGATGTAGCGTCCGCCCACCGTCGTGACCTCAGCGTCCGTCGGAAGATCGTTGATCTCTCGTACCTCGACAGACTGCACGTACCGGTCTTCCGTGAGGCCCGTCGGAACGAGGCCAATGTCTCCCCACCGGTCGGGACCAACAGCTGGGACGGTCATGTCCGGCCCCCGCAGTACTAGGTCCGGTTCCCCGAGCACCCACCCCCTGTCAGCCGGAAAATCAAGCGGCGGCGGCATATCGGCCAGATCGCCCCGGGGAACTCCATTGTCCACCCATGCCTGAATCTTGGCCAACTCTTCGTCGCTGAGGGGGTGGTCGTTCTTGAATTCCTGGATCCCGATTCCCGGCTCAACATAGAACGGAGGCATCGCGCCCATCCTGTCCCTGATGGCCGTGCGGTACTTGATCATCGGAGCCCAAGGCCTCACTTCCTCGTACGTGGTAAGAGACATGGGCGCCCCACCGCCAGCCCGGTGGCAGTTCTCGCAGCTCCGTTGAAGGATGGGAGCGATGTCTTTAGTGAACGTGACTTCTTCCGAATCGATGCCGAAGTCTTCCGCCACTAGCAGATAGGGCTCAATACTAGTGATACTGCCGTCGCGCGCAGGATATTGGGCGTTTAGACCAACGGGCATCATCAAGAGGGCCACGATGGGAACTACGAGAAGATGTCTGGCGTTCATCACACACTCCCTCAAGAGACGTTCGGAAAAACCCTACAGCTACCTTCCAGTACGGGTTACACCTCCCACACGAAATTGCGAGTCAGATCAATACTCCTGCGATAGAGGTCTGCATCCGCATTCCCGCCATAGCAAATAATGGGCACTGTTGCTTCGTGCCTCGAGCCATGTGAGCGGATGTTCACCTCGTCTTCCATGGGCCCCCCAAGGTCGCCGAAAACCATGTGGCTTTCGCCAAGAAGAAAGATATCGCCGATGCGATCGGCGTAGAGGTTGAACCGTTCGGTCGCCTCGCTCCGTCGATAAACCTCTTCCACTCCCGAGACTTGGCTGAGAAGCGCGAATGCCTCTTCGAGTTCGTTCATGTTTTCCAGATAAACGTAGCCGGCACCTCCGAGGTTCTGGTGGTGAACTACGTAGCGATCTCTAATGATCGGCACGACCTCACTCTCGATGCCATTCGAAGCCAAGAGACGACCGATATCGATCGCGTTTCGTTTGGGAGACATTCCGTGATCGGCTGTTAGATAAACCTCTAAATTATTGTGGTCATTAAGTATTTGTCCGAGAAGTTCGTCCAGTGTGTGAAGATGTGCCAGTGACCGTTCGTCACTGGGCGGATAGGTGTGCATCATGTAGTCCGTCGTCACGAGGTAGACGAGTTCACACTCCCCCTCGTTGAGAAAATGACGCGCGGCACGAAAGGACCAGAAATTGATGTCGGGGGAGTAGACATCCTGCTGGGCTCCGATCCTGTCGATCAACTCCCTGGTCGGGCGTTCCGCAGCGACAGCCAAGTCGGCGCTTCCGGACAGGAACATCAACTTCTCTTTGGAGGTCACAAAACCGGTTTTGACTCCTCGAGTCCTAGCCTGGTCAAAAATCGTGGGGCGAAGCAGGAACTCTGCAGATTCCATGAAGGTGCCCGTACCGGCCGTGCGGTCGTAATAATAGTTGCCAGTAATGCCGTGGTCCGCAGGGAATGACTCTGTCACGATGGACGAGTTGTTCACATTGGTTACCGAAGGGATGATGCCTTCTCCTTCGACGTAGATGCCCGCTTGAATCATCCGCTTCAGGTTAGGCATGTCACTCAACCGCAGATAGTCCGGGCCGAAACCATCCACGCAAACGAACAGAACCTTGCGGTTCTGCTCCCATCGCTTGAGCGGGGCCAGGCCCGACAGAGGAGCGAAACCGGCTGCCAATACACCCCCTGCTGTTGCCTTCAGGAACTCTCTCCGGCCGATTGGATCCCGGTTTCTATCTCTCATGGTTAATCATCTCTTCTCAAGAGTCACCTTTCCTTGGCCATCCTCCCAGACCACTTGCTTATGCTGCCGATAGTTCTGCTGCGCTCAGCGTCATCGAATACAGTTCCCGTCCTGCGGCGTTCTGAAACTGGGCCATGAGGATCGCGGGGGTCACTGTTGTATCCACAGTAAGGAGAAGAAACGCATGCGGTTCACCTGAGTCGTGGATCAACGCGGGGTGCGGCGCGTTCGCGGCATCAATCACACTCTCGTGGATGGGCGATGTAACGAGTTCCGTGAGTGGGTACCCCGCCGTGTCAGTCGTATCGTATTGAAGAATCCGGGTTCGATGGACATCACCGCCGACTAACACCACACCGGGAATTCTCTCCTGTCCTATGAAGTGAAATAACGCCTCTCGCTCCCACGAATAGGTTTCCCAACAATCGAGCTTACCCGGTCGCACGGCCCCATTCCAGACCATCCCCGAGGCCAACAATTTGAAGGGAGCGGTCGATGCCTGAAGTTCCCGCTGCAGCCACTCCCACTGCCGCCTGCCGAGGAGCGTCGGTTGGCCCACGGCAACCGGTGAGGGCTCAGTGCCCGCAAAATACCGCGTGTCGAGAAGAAACACTTCGACCCCACCCTGCCGAAACTTCGTGTAAACACCCTGATTGCCTTCTCCATAGGACGGATTGGCATGATACTCGACGAAGGCCTGCCGGGCGTTATCTTTCCCGGCCCGTTCTCCATCCCCCAGAAATCGTCCGTCCGAACTATCGTTTAGACCGAAGTCGTGGTCGTCCCAGGTAGCGTAGAGCGGACAGCTTCGGAGAAGTTTGGCGAAGTCCGGAACGGCCGCGAATTCGGCGTATCGGGTCCGCTGAAAATCCAGCTCCATCGAATCAATATAGGGTGTATCCCCCAACAGAACCGTGACATGTGGGTCCAAGGCCAACATGCGACGCCACACTGCGGCTGATTCGGCGTCTTCCCGAGCACACGATCCAATCGCCAAACGAGTGACCCTGGGCGCATCGTCGACAGGAGGGGTCACGAAGAAGGCATTCTCGTCTCTGAAAACCGGTTGATCCTGATAGGAGACCTCATAGCTGTATCTCCTTTCCGCCTGAAGCCCCGTCAGCTGCCAGACGACACACCGATCATTCTCAAACGCCGCCTCTGCTGTCGCGACGAGGTCCCCACCAATCCCACGGGCGGTTAGACGATAGATGCCCGGTGAGGAACACCTCGCCCACACCATGACACTCGTGGATGTCAGGTGGCCAAGGAACGGTCCGTGCGTAACGACAGATTGGCCAGAGTGTATCGAATCGGTCGAGCTGTTCTGACGTCTCACGGGCAAGAGGGCTGACACACCTCTGCCTAGGAAGGCCCAGCCTACCGCTATCGTACGGATCAGAAACCCTCTTCGCGTCGGGTTCATGGTCATTCGACTCCTATTGATCACGGGGTGAGCCCAGGGGCAATAATGCCTGCTGGGGCCGAACGGTGCAAGAAAAGACGAGGGTACGGTCGCGGCTGCTCTAGATCCAGATCGCGCTGGATTCCAAGAACCCTTAAACCACCACAATGAGACATTCTTGGAATTGAATCTCGACCCCGTTGTGCACTGGAGGTCTGCACATCCCCGAAGCTTATGAGATGCTGTAACACCTCTCCTCTTGCCTCCTAGGGGGCTCCATTGCACCATCAGCCAACACGACAACTCCGCTCCGACGCTTGTTAACGCCCCATGACTCTGCATGGGAACTGTCCCGTCAAATCCGAGTTGGAATCCCCTCATGCCCAACACTGAGTTCATCTCCACTGGCTTTCACGTTCCCGAGCGGGTCGTTACTAACAACGACCTCGCCGAATTCTGGGAGACGTCGGACGAATGGATCCAAGAGCGCTGCGGCATCCAGACTCGCCACTGGACTGAGCGAGGAGGTGAAACGGGATCGGACCTGGGTTTAAAAGCGGCGCAAAACGCGCTCGAGCGGGCTGATATGGACCCCTCGGAGCTGGACTGCATTGTCTACGCCACGCTCAGCCCCGAGCACTTCTTCCCGGGTGGAGGCGTCTTCCTCCAGAAAAAGCTCGGGCTCACCGGCATCCCCGCGCTGGACGTCCGGAACCAGTGCTCCGGGTTCCTCTACGGACTCTCCGTTGTGGATGCCTGGATTCGCTCGGGCCAATACCGTCGTGTTCTGCTCGTGGGCGCTGAGGTTCAATCGCCGGCTTTGGAGTACGACTATCCGGAGGGCAGAAACATAGGGGTGCTGTTCGGGGATGGTGCCGGCGCTGCCATCCTGGGCCCAGCGGAAGAAAGTGACCGCGGCGTGCTCGGCACCAACCTCTTCTCCGACGGCCGCTTTGCCGAGCACCTCTGGGTGGAAGGCGCCGGTATGAGCCGGTATCCATGGGTCTCCCACGAGGACCTGGAGAACCAGAAGCTTTATCCCCGAATGGAGGGACGGGAGGTCTTCAAGCACGCGGTGAACCGGATGCCCGAGGCCCTGAGCGCGCTCATGGAGGAGTACGGGGTGAAGGCCGAGGACATCGACCTCCTCATCGCCCACCAGGCCAACCTTCGAATCAACGAGATGGTGGCCCGCCGCCTGAAGCTCCGAGATGACCAGGTCTACAACAACATTCAACGGTACGGGAACACCACAGCTGCTAGCATACCTATCGCCCTAGATGAATGCGCCCGATCCGGCCGTCTGAATCGGGGTGACTTGCTGGCCCTCACGGCGTTCGGCAGCGGATTCACTTGGGCAAGTGCCCTGGTACGGTGGTAGAACCGAGTGAGCGAAATCCTCTAGTTCATTGCAGGAGGAGACTGCCCATTGGGCTCACTGAAGTGGATCAATATCTACACACACCAGTTCTACCAACCCGTGTCGCTAGCGTCCTGGGATTCGGTCACAATCTGACGCTCTGAAGCTCCGCCATAGCTGATAGTCCTTATTCGTTCCGCTGGAATCTCCCAGGCTTTCAGGTAGTCCTTTAATATGCAATATGCCTTTGTCCCACTTAGGGTGTACCATGCCTGGGTGAGATGCCGGGTCATGTCGATTCTCCGTGCATAGGCAAGGTCGCGACATGACCGACGCGAGTGAGGATTGTAGCGTACCGATGAATCGCCGGCTCTTCCAAGCTATTGTGAGGGCGCTTCTCTCTACGCTCGTGTTGAGCGTTGCCATCGTACTCCCTTGGCGCTGGATCGCACCTCCGACCACAGCGTTCATTCTGTGGGAACGTGCGGCACGAGAGGAAGTGGTCCACTACCGGTGGGTATCGCGGGACCAGGTTTCCTCTAACCTGGCGATAGCAGTGATAGCGGCCGAGGACCAGAAGTTTCCTGACCATCACGGGTTCGACTGGCAGGCGATCGGTGATGCCTTGGAGCGTAACCGACAAGGAAGCCGTCTGCGCGGCGGTAGCACTATCTCCCAGCAACTCGTTAAAAACCTATTTCTTTGGCCGGGGCAGAACTGGGTCCGGAAAGGTGCGGAGGCATATCTGACGATCTGGATCGAACTGCTCTGGCCGAAACGGCGGATCCTAGAGGTCTATTTGAACGTAGCCGAGTTTGGGCCTGGTGTGTTCGGAGCCAGCGCAGCCGCCAAGCATCTTCTGGGCAAGTCGCCGGCTAACCTGACAGCGTATGACGCGGCCCTTCTGGTCTCCGTACTCCCCAGCCCAAAGCGCATGTTCGTGACGAACCCGTCGGAGTACGTGCGCACCCGCACGAGCCAGATCGAATCCGCGGTTCAGCAGCTAGGAGGTCCGGCCTACCTGGACGGATTGTAGCATCCTTGCATCCTCACTCTTGGACGGTCACCTCCACGTAACCGTTGGTCCAACAGCACTGGGATGGGAAGCTACTTTGAAGCGCCTGAACCAACAGCACGTATTCTCCGGGCGCGGGGAAAGTGGCTGTGATCGTTGCCAGCTTCGCCTCCACCATGTCACCTCCTTCAAGACGGATGCTGTTCTCGGAGAAGGTCACTTCACCGGCAGGCCCCTGGTACTTGTACCAATAAACGTTGAACGCCTTCGGGTCGCCCGTATACTCCTCAATGTGCGGTTGGGTTACGGAGATGGTGAGCGTCAGAGGAGTCCCGACTTTCGCCGTGACCGGCCCAGCTTTGGCACCACTCCCACTCCGACCAACATGCTCCGACCCCTCCGGTTCAAGAAACTCGACCAGGGGTGCTATGGAGCCACCTTCCCCGCCTGAACCTCTGTCCGCAGGGTACCAAGTGTTGTCCAGCAGGTAATTGACCGACCCGGTATGGCCCGGCGTCGTGTATTCGTAGCCGTTGTGCTTCAGTGTCCAGTAGACCGGATCGCTGCCCTGCGGCACCGTGACACTAAAGACGCAGTAATGGCGCATCGAGCCGCTGGGTGGCACCTCGAGAAAAAAAGTCGGCTGAACCCCATCGAAGCGAACCGGCTCGATGGAGTTGTCAGAGCCGTGGGGAATGTCCCTCCGCTCCTCAAGGTTTAAGCTCTTGTAACCGAAGCACAGATCCGCTGTGTCATCTCCGTTGTCGATCCAACCGCCAAAGATAGGGATCACCGGCATTCCCGAAGGACGCAGGTTCCGGATACTCATCAACGGGCCGAACTCAAAAAGCGTATCAAAAGTGGGGCCAGATGATTGCTCCTGAGCGCGCACAGATGCCGGAGTAAAAAGAGATCCAGCCACCAGAAGCCCCACAACTACCAGGACCAGGTAACGCAATCTCATCTTTTCCTCCTTTCCGTTTTATCCATCAGTAGTCGGTGCAAGACTCCGCTCCCGTTCCACTACTAGCTCCTCGAAATCCTCTTCGGACAAGTACGTCACTCCGAGTCGCACGTGGCCCATCTCGTCGACCGACCGGTCGCCTCGTACGACCCACTGTCCGGGATCAGGGTTGTGCGAGTTAGCTGTCGTGTTATCCCAGACTGAGGTCACGATCACTACCGTTCC
>CAZJIM010000034.1:0-21906 GCA_964546115.1 uncultured Gemmatimonadaceae bacterium
GAAATCACCATCCGCCAGAAGCACCTTGACGTCCTCTCGCGACCACCGATCGGCTAGCTCAACCGCCAAACGGGCAGACCAGCCATGGCTGCGCGGCCCCTCTTCGGCCAAGAGTACGATCACCTCGCCAGTATCCGGCTGAGGAATAGGGAGATCCTCGGGTGGCAGCGGGTGGTCTAGAGCCACCGAGTACATGTTGGCCGGCGCGCGCTGCTTCACCGGTCAAAACTCTCGTCGCTTCGCATCTCCCCAGAGCTCCTCCAGTTGATACATTTGTCGCTTGGTATAGTGGAATACATGTATCACCAGGTCGATATAGTCGAGGAGGACCCATTGGCCACCCTGACGGCCCTCTACATGGTTTGGTCTGACACCTTCTTCACGCAACTCGTCGAGGATCTGGTCCGCGATAGCCTTCACATGAACATCCGATGTGCCGGTCGCAAGAAGAAAGAAATCAGTCGCTGAAGAAATTCCCCGAAGATCCAACGAAATAACATCCTGTGCCTTGCTCTTTAAAGCCAGATCAGCGGCCCGTTCGAGAACCGAAACCACCTCAGGAGCCGTCACTAGGCTTCCCTCGCTGACCTGGCACCGGTACCAGTCTCGCGCTAATCAGGCCTCCTCCGGCTCCACCCGAACCTCAATCTCCCCCTGGACATCAGGAAAGAGCCGGATCGGCACCTGGTAAACGCCGACCTGCTTCAGGGGCTCTTCCATGAGGATCTGCTTGCGTTCCACCTCAAAATCCATGTCGATAGCGTTTAATCGCTCAGCAATGTCAGCCACGGAGATCGAACCGAAGAGCCTGCCCTCCTCCGACGCCTTCGCTGTGAACTGGAGCGACATGCCCTCGACCTGGGACAGCCTTCGACGGCCTTCCAGGTAACCACGCTTCGCCCTCTCCTCAGCCGCTTTCTGTTCCTCCTCAATCCGCTTGAGATTCGCCTTGGATGCCTCATAGGCCAGGCCTTGTGGCAGCAAATAATTCCGCGCGTAACCCGGCTTCACTGACACCACCTGACCCAACTCGCCCAAGCTGTCGATCGCCTTCTTTAAGATCACCTTCATTTCTCCGCTCCTTGGACAGAATGCTTCTTCTATTTACCTATTGCGCGGCGGGCCCGTGCCGCTCCACCCGTGCACGTAGATCGAACCAAGAGTCGCTGACTCCGACCAGCATCACCCCCAATGCAACCAGGGGTCCCGCCAACACTAGAGCAACCGTCAGCATAAGCCCTCCGATGAACGAGACTCCGCCCCAGAAAACAATGAGGACTGCGACACCGCGCAACACATACAACGCTCCCATGAATGCAACTAGGTTCATGCCGAGTCTGCCCCACCCAACGCTCCATCCGGCGACGAGTACCAGACCCAATCCCGAGATGAAGATCCATATGAGGGGATCCGGAAACCGAAACTCCCGAAAAGGACCAAGCCCCGGACCTTCCAGGGGCGACACCCGTACGTGTAACCACCACGCCACCCCTAGAGATGTAAGGCTGCTGAGCCCTAGCAGCGCGGGAAACAGCACCCCTTGAACCCGAGCGGTCGTGGACATCGCCTCCATCAGCCCCACCTGTAGATCACCTTCTGCCAGAGCGTTCATCAACTGAGGCGTAGCGATCATCCTCGCCTAAACCCGTTCTGCCACGAGGGGCTCCACAGTACTCCAACCACCGAGTATCGCAAGGATCCCCCCAACACACACACTACTCCCGAGGAGGGCGGGCAGCGCACGAGCCAGGAAAGGGCGACCGGGCAAGAGGAGCGAGAAGGCTACGAACCAGCCCCCCACCAGGATGGCCCATCCGCGCTCGAGATACCACAATCCTTCCGATGCCCCCCCGGCAAAAACGGCTGCAAATCCTCCCGCAGTGAGGAGCAGAACGAGGATCCTTCCGCCCGGGGCTAGGAAAGTTAGCATGGCGAACGCCACAACGACGAGAATGAAGGGCTGACCCACGGCGAGCGTCAGGCTAAGCGCCAGGAGTCCCAGAAGGCGAAGCCACCCTCCCTCCCGAACACTCTCCTCCCTCATTGAGGTGTGTTACTGATCGTGATTCTGGACATATGGAAGAAGAGCCAAGTACCGAGCGCGCTTTATCGCCTGACCGAGCCGTCGCTGAAACTGTGCGGTGACTTTCGTAGTACGCTTTGGAAGAATCTTCCCCTGCTCGGTAATGAACTTGGACAGCATCCCCACATCCTTAAAGTTCAACAATTCGATCCTCGGGCCGTCGATCCGGCGGCGGCGGCCCCGTCCCCCCGAGAACTCCGGAGGTGAAGCCGCCCCGAGACCCAAGTGAGCTTCCTCGTCCTCTTTCTCTTCCTCGTCATCATCCTCTTCACCCCCATCGTCGCGGCGCTCCAGCGATTCAGAAACTGGTGGCTCAGCTATGACGGACATCCCTGACGTGGGCTCTCCCTCACTCAACACCACCAGGTAGCGAAAAAGATCCTCGTCGAGCTTGAGGATTCGCTCAAATTCGACGAGATCCGGCGGATCAGCTATGAACTGGGCCACAACGTAGTAGCCCTGGCTTTCCTTTTTGACTGGATACGCTAACCGCCGCGTCCCCCAATGATCGAGGGCGGTGACTTCGGCCCCCTCTGAACGCGTCGCGATGGGATGGAACTTCTCCAACTTCTGGTTCACCGCCTCCTCAGTGAGGGAGGGGTGAAAGATGTACACGATCTCGTAGTCTCTCATCTGATTCAATCCCTTGGTCCGCCTAGTTAACGGGCCCAACCCAGTGGGTAGAGCGGGCTTCTCGCACAACGGAAAATATGGGGTGACTCCCCCTTGTTCAACTACACGATGGGATGGCTAGATGAAACTTCAGATCCCAGCGTCGCCGTGTCCATCGCAGAATCCTTCGGAGTGTCCAGACTAGAAGGCGGGGTGAGCCTGTGAGCATGCGAGCAAGCAAGATCATATCTCGTAGGTATATGGTCAATCCTTCGACGGGGCCCAATGAGACTACTGCCCCGGCAGGCTGATGCCTGACAAGTGTCTTCTTCCTCTAGCTTGTCGCCCACGTCAGCTTCTGTCCTGCCCGAATCAGCGTCCACTGGAGCTCCATCTGATCCCGAACCGGCATCGCGACAATCCCTTCCGCAGAGCCCGCTTCGGTGATGGCCTTCGATTCGCTGCTCGCCACCACCTCCCTCTTCCAGCGCATAATCTGCTCCTTCCATCGCACGGCGATGGGGTCCGGCGGTCCTAGGATCTCTCCCACCCCAGGCGTAATGAAGAGCGGCATCTCAGACACCAGCGTCAGTGGGTCTCCCCCGAAAGACCGAACCATCTCCATCGAACTAGGTCGAAAGCGCCCCGCCGTGTCTGGATCACCCAGGCCCTGAAAGTGCTCGATCATACGCCGAGAATCGGGCCGAGTGCAGAATCCACGCCCCAGACGAACGAATCCCTTCTCACCGTTACGTTCTACATCGTGCGGAACATACCCGAGCGCCTGGATGCGCTCGAGGCATCTGCGCTTGAGATCCTCACAGCGGTCCCGCCAAGCCCCTTCGATCAAGAACCATGGCCCAGCAGCGAAGCCCGTCCCATGCAAAGATACGTGGAGGACGAAGGGCCATTCGCACGTTCGCCACCACTTGAGTAACGCCTTGTTCTCAGGCCTAGCTCCAATATCCGAGTCGTTCCATGGAAATCCGAACTCAATATCATCTACGGGAAGCTCCCGAACGGCACCCAAAAGATAGCGGCCAAAGTCATAAGCCATCGCATCGTCATCTGCCCATATGGCGTTGAGATACTCGCCGTCCGGGTTGACATGGGGAACGATCCACCACTGGTAGGCCATGAACCACGGATCGTCGGGCTGGAGCAAGGACAGGTAACCGACCAGGTGCCGGAGCAGGCGCGGTCCTACCGGTTCATCCGCGTGGCAACCGCCGATCAGACTCACCGCTCGTGGGCCATTTCCGAACCGGAAGCCCCGAATGGGTCTTCCCTCTCTAGAGTGCCCCAGAACATCTCCATCGTCCCGCGAAATCCTTGGGGTCTCAATCAATTCCTGGAATCGATTGAATAGTGACCAGTCGATGATCTCCTCCTGCCGCTCAGAATCAGTTCTACACGTCACAACACTTCCACTGCAAATGGACGCGAGAAACCTACAAATTCGGACGAGATGCGAACATCCTTCCCATGCCTCAAGCGAACCGTGTCAGACACGACTAGGCACCAGACTTGACTCTGCCGAAATGTTGGGGTCCTATCTAGTAGTATTGTTCTTCAATGTCAGACACCTACCGGATACGGACGCAACTGGGAGACCTGCAATGTTTCGAGACTCGAGTTCGGTCAGACTCGCGCTTTCGCTCGTGATTATTTTGTCCTGGGGAGCATCGGCAGGATCGGCGCAGTCTGGTGCAGCAGATGGGCAGTGGCGGACATATGGTGGGGACCTGGGCAGCACCAGGTACGCTCCCCTCGACCAGATTAACGGCGACAACTTTGAAGACCTCAAGGTCGCATGGCGTCTTAACACGGTGAACCTCGGACCCTACTCCGACTCAAATTATCAAGCCACCCCTCTGATGATAGATGGGGTGCTCTACACCACGGCCGGAAGCCGCCGTAACGTGGTGGCGCTCGACGCTGCGACAGGGGAAATGCTTTGGATGTATCGGATCGAGGAAGGAGAGCGGGGAGTAAACGCTATTCGTCGCATGTCGGGTCGGGGTGTAGCCTACTGGACGGACGGATTAGGTGATGACCGAATCTTCTTCGTGACCATCGGCTATCAGCTAGTTGGGCTTGATGCTAGGACGGGACGGCCTATTCCGGCATTTGGCAACAATGGCATCGTCGATCTCAAGCAGGGAAATGATCAAGACATTGATCCGCTCTCCGGAGAGATCGGTTGGAATAGCGCTCCGATCGTAGCCCGTGACGTCGTTCTCGTAGGCGCATCTCACCGCTCTGGAGGAAGCCCCCCAAGCCGTGAGAACATAAAGGGGTACATCCGTGGTTTCGATGTTCGGACCGGCCAGAGAAAGTGGATCTTCCATACCGTCCCGCAGTTCGGCGAGTTCGGGTATGATACCTGGTTGGAAGAGTCCGCTGCATATACTGGCAACACTGGTGTCTGGACGACCTTCACTGTCGACGAGGAACTCGGCATCGCCTACTTACCAGTCGAGATCCCGACGGGAGACTACTATGGCGGGCATCGGCCAGGTGACAACCTTTTCGGTGAAAGTCTCATCGCGGTGGACCTAGAGACCGGCCGACACCTCTGGCATTTCCAGTTCGTTCATCACCCGATCTGGGACTACGACGTACCCTCCCCACCGATCTTGGTGGACATCACCGTTGACGGCCGGGAAATCAAGGCAGTGGCTCAGCCAACCAAACAGGGCTGGATCTATGTGTTTGACCGTGTGACTGGTGAGCCGGTCTGGCCGATCGAAGAACGACCGGTGCCGGCAGGTAACGTTCCGGGCGAGTGGTATTCGCCAACGCAACCATTTCCGACTAAGCCCCCCCCGTT
Source organism: uncultured Gemmatimonadaceae bacterium (assembly GCA_964546115.1). Classification (GTDB taxonomy): domain Bacteria; phylum Gemmatimonadota; class Gemmatimonadetes; order Longimicrobiales; family Gaopeijiaceae; genus JAAXGI01. Next base: position 5,529 of record CAZJIM010000034.1, read on the forward strand.
TGAGCGGCAGGGCTTCTTGCTCGAGGAACTCATAGACTTCACCCCCGAGCTGAAAGCGGAGGCACTAGAGATCGTCTCGCAGTACAAGACTGGACCAATCTTCACACCGCCGATCGTCCAGGACGAGAACGGTCTTCTCGGAACCTTATTTGTACCAAACGGGGCCAACTGGCCAGGCGGATCGTATGACCCTGACACCGGGATTATGTACGTGTACTCGCACACTCTGTCCCGGGCGATCGGACTCGTCAACACCCCTGAGCGGTCGGACATGGACTACGTGAGGGGAGCGGGCGGACCACTTAACGTGCAGGGCTTGCCTCTGATGAAACCACCGTGGGGTCGGATCACCGCCATCGACCTGAACGAGGGGGAGATCATCTGGCAGATAGCCCACGGTGAGACGCCGGACTTCGTGCGGAATCACCCAGCACTCCAAGGACTCGAAATTCCTCGTACCGGACGAACCGGCGCTGCCGGTGGGAGTTCGGGCGGGATCGGCACGCTCACGACCAAGACGCTCGTGATCAGTGGCGAAGGTGGGGTCTTCACGACGCCAGGTGGCAATCGTGGGTCGATGCTGAGGGCCTACGACAAGATGACTGGGCAGGAACGCGGGGCAGTCTATCTGCCCGCGGGACAAACCGGCTCACCGATGACCTACATGCTCAGCAGCAAGCAGTACCTCGTCGTAGCGGTTGGTGGGGGCGGAGATCAGGGCGAACTGATCGCATTTACTTTGCCCTGAACACTCATTACCAGGTGACGGAGATTCAGGGCGGGGGAACGAAGTGGTCGATCACCTTTCCAAAACTCCCAGAGTAGTTTTCTCTGGTATTACGACACAGCTCCACGAAATGTACCTTTTGGAGGACTTCTTTCCACATCCGCAGGTCTTACTGAAGCTCTTCTACGTCGAAGAAGCTGAGTTGGCAGGGACGCGCACGCCACTAGTAGCCTAGGTCACACAGAGAACTTCTTCGAGAAGTTGAGACATGATCTCCAGGGACGACTGGTTCGGAAACCAGGAATAGCCGTGGGTGGCTCACACGTTGAAACGAAAGAGGATCACGTCTCCGTCCTGCACCTCGTAGTCCTTCCCTTCGGATCGGACCAGTCCACTCTCCCGCGCGGCCTTGAGCGAACCGGCCTCCTCGAATTCACAGTACGAGATCGTCTCAGCTCGAATGAATCCACGCTCGAAATCCGAGTGGATGAGGCCAGCGGCCTCTGCCGCAAGCGTCCCTCGACGAACTGTCCAGGCTCGAGCCTCATTCTCCCCCTCCGTATAGAAGGTAATCAGACCTAGTAGGTCGTATGTTACATGTACCACACGGTTTAGACCGGCACTTTCGAGTCCTAGCTCCTCCAGGAACTCGCTACGCTCCTCCGGATCAAGCTCCGTGAGCTCTGCTTCGACCGCTGAGCACACCGTAACGATGCCAGCATCTGGCTCCTCCTCTTCAAGAATCTCTCGTAGCCTATGGGTCCACTCATTCTCTCCCTCTGGGAGCGCATCCTCCTCAACGTTGGCGATGTATAACACCGCCTTGCTGGAGAGGAGCTGGAAGCTCCTCAGAAGTGCGCGCTCTTCCACAGAAAACTCTAGCCGGCGGATAGGAACTCCTCTGGAGAGGCTCGCCTGGAGCCTCTCCAAGAGGACGACCTCCCGCCGCACCTCCTTCTCACCAGAGCGAGCTTTGCGCTCGTTCCGCTCTAAGATGCGTTCTACAGCCTCCAGGTCAGCCAACCCAAGCTCGGTATTCACAACCTCACGGTCTCGCGCGGGATCTACGCTCCCGAAAACATGGGTCACGTCGGGATCGTCAAAACACCTCAAGACATGAGCCACAGCATCAACCTCACGAATGTTTCCCAGGAACTTGTTTCCAAGCCCCTCACCCTCAGCTGCTCCCGCTACGAGTCCCGCAATGTCCACGAACTGGATAGCGGTGGGAATTCGAGCAGGCACCCGGACGAGTTCAAAGATCCGATCCAGCCGGGTATCCGGAACCTGCACGATCCCGACATTCGGTTCCACCGTACAGAACGGATAGTTCTCGGCTGGCGCTCCCTGGGCAGTCAGCGCGTTGAAGAGGGAAGACTTACCTACGTTGGGGAGACCCACAATCCCGGTTTTGAGCATGACGTCCAATCTAGTGGCGGTTTGCGTAGGAGCCGGTGAGCCTCCGTCATATGATGAAAGGGGGAGAAGGCCTCCTCCGGTCAGCGAACGAGAATCTAGGGACGCTTCCCCAGGCGTCAAAGGAGAAACACAATCTAAATAGGCTCCTCAGGGACAACAGGGAATACTTCCAACAAGGTCGCTCTGAAAACGTCGCTGGATCTTGCGGAGGACCAAACTTCAGTCGACCTTTTCCGAGGTCATCAATTAACGGACCCTCTGTTGCGGTCTCCGTATATGCGGAGACCCTGAGGCTCGCACGAGACCCAATGGACTTCTCTTTCGCTCCGCACGACAATCTCCAGCAGCTCGAGTGGTTCTTCTCGGGTCTGAGTGAGGTCATGGTTCGCCGCGGTCACAAGCGGGTGGACAACCCCGACCAGGCCTCTTTGGTCATCAATCCGTTCGCCAGGGACGAGCCCAAGCTGTTCAGACGCCGGGGCCAGGCAGTCTTTGTAGTCGGAGTCACGGAGTTGGCGCCCGGTCAGAAGTCGATGGATGAGGCAATACCCGAGGGTTACCCCCTGCTTGTACGTTCCCTCGCCAACCTTCTCATCGGAGTGACTGGGCCCGGGGACTCCGACCCCGATGTGCACTTCATCACGCCGGAGCAGGGACATTACCAGGTCAACGGCACCACAGACCGGAGAGAGTTCTTTGGGAAGGTGTACGAGCGAATAGAGCCCCTGGCCACCTCCAGGCTGATCATCGACAACGTGTTTGATGAGGACCTGCCCGAGGAGTTATGGGAGGGCGATGAGATCACAGCGTCTATCCGCCGAGCCGGAGTAAAGTTGGATGCGTTGGACGTCCTACCCCTCCCCTTCCCTCTTGACAAGATCCTCTCGAAGAGAGATCGCCGTCATCTGAAGAAGATCTTTGGGATGGGAGGACTCTCCTATGGGAACATCTCGGCTCGATATGATGCCGAGCAATTCTGGATGAGCGCCTCGGGAGTGGACAAGTCCAATCTCAGGGAAGTAGGCCGAGACTTCCTCCTAGTGAAGAGTTACGATGCGGAAAAAGGGGCAATGATCCTGTCGGTCCCCCCAAACGTTGAGACCCGCCGGGTCTCAGTCGACGCGATCGAGCATTGGTTAATCTACCGGGAGCACCCCGAGGTGGGCGCCATCCTACATGCGCACGCATGGATGAAGGGAGTTCCTTCGACGGAGTTCAACTACCCATGTGGGACATACGAGTTGGGTCAGGCGGTAGCTGAGATCGTACGTCAACACAGCAATCCTGCTCAGGCGGTAGTCGGCCTCAGAAACCACGGTCTCACGATCACGGGAGAATCTCTGGACGAAATCTTCGACCGAATCGAGGGACAGCTCCTTCGGGTCGTGCCGATGTCCTGAGCTAAGCCGGGGGTCTTGGTGGCCCCCGCCACGTTCATCTCAGCCGAACCAACTCCGAACGATCTGTACCAATGAATCTAGGGACTGCTGGGCTCCAGGATCGAGGCCGTGCACGCGAACGAAGAAGGGAGAGAGCACGAGCGAGACCACGCTCATCAGCTTGATCAGGATGTTCAAGGACGGGCCAGAAGTGTCCTTGAAGGGATCCCCCACAGTATCGCCGACGACTGCGGCCTTGTGAGCATCTGAGCCCTTTCCCCCATGAGCACCCGCCTCGATCAGCTTTTTCGCGTTATCCCAAGCACCCCCCGAGTTGGCCATGAACAGCGCCATCAGCACACCGGTCACAAGCGCCCCGGCGAGCAACCCTCCGAGGGCTTCCACCCCTAAGATCCATCCGACCAGAAAGGGGGCAAGTATGGCAATGATCCCCGGAAGTATCATCTCCCGTAGTGCAGCCCGAGTAGAAATGTCGACACAGCGGGCCGAGTCCGGCTTCCCCGTCCCATCCATAATCCCCGGAATCTCTCGGAATTGTCGACGAACCTCCTCCACCATCCCAGCGGCTGCTCGACCCACGGCGGTCATCGTCAGAGCCGCCACGACGAAGGGTAGCGCGCCGCCGAGGAACAGCCCAATCACGACGAGGGGATTGATGAGGTTGATTCCACTCTCCTGTAGCCCCACGCTCGCTGAGTAGGCTGAGAAGAGCGCGAGAGCCGTCAGAGCGGCGGATCCGATTGCAAACCCCTTCCCGATCGCAGCCGTGGTGTTTCCGATCGAATCGAGCGAGTCGGTGATCTTCCGGGTGTCCACACCGAGTCCCCCCATCTCGGCCAGTCCTCCCGCATTATCAGCGATCGGACCGTAAGCGTCGACGGACATAGTGGCACCAACCGTCGCGAGCATCCCTACGGCAGAAATGCCAATACCATAGAGGCCTGCCACGCTGAACGACACAAAGATGGCAATCGCGATCAGAATGACCGGAATCGCAACCGAGTTCATTCCCAGAGCGAGGCCCGTGATGATGTTCGTGCCCGATCCCGTCTCACTGGCAGCTGCGATGCCCTGAATAGGCTTTCCGGCGGTGTACCATTCGGTCACCAGCCCGATCAAGATCCCCACTAGCGTTCCAGAAAGGATCGCCCAGAACGGACCCATCGCAGGGTAGGTTCCCCCAGTTGCGGGATTTTCGATCGCGAACCCCATGGACTCGACTACGAAGAACATCACAACAAGGAAAACCCCTGCTGCGATGAAAGTGACATTCCGAAGCGCAGAGGCTGGGTCCGTGCCCTCAAGGACTCTCATCATGAAAATACCGAGGAGGGAAGCGACCAGACCGACCATGGCAGCGACAATGGGTAGAGCGACGGCCTCCACGACGTTGGCGGCAAGCGCCGTAGATGTTGCAGCAATCGCGATAGTTGCCACCATCGAGCCGACGTACGACTCGAAGATGTCCGCTCCCATTCCGGCCACATCACCCACGTTGTCACCCACGTTGTCGGCGATGGTCGCCGGATTCCGGGGATCGTCCTCAGGGATTCCTGCCTCAACTTTTCCGACCAAGTCGGCGCCAACATCTGCCGCCTTCGTGAAGATCCCCCCGCCCACGCGGGCAAAGAGAGCGATAGACGAGGCCCCCATCGCAAACCCCGCGATGATCTCAGAGAACCTGGGCAGATCACCCTGACCTCCGGACCCGATCACTAGATAGAACAGACCGATGCCGATGAGCCCCAACGACGCTACAGAGAGGCCCATAACTGCAGCCCCAAGAAAAGAAACCCGAAGCGCCTTCCGCTGTCCCTCGGAACTGGCCGCGTATGCAGTTCTCACGTTTGCCCGCGTCGCCGCCTTCATCCCGATGAACCCCGCGAGAGCTGAGCTGAGCGCGCCCGAGACGTATGCGACAGCGGTGCCAACCCCGATCCCCCACGTAAGCAGTCCCGCAACGACAATGACAAACCCGGATAGAACAGTGTTCTCCCGTCGCAGAAACGCCATTGCCCCGTCGTGAATCTGTCCGGCAAGCTCTGCCAGCTGCTCACCGCCTACCGGCTGACGGGTGACATAGGTGAAGATGAAGATGGCAACGCCGAGGCCGACAGTTCCAAGGATCCAGGCACCAGCAGACATACTTACGAAATCCATGCTCTACCTCTCATCGGTTGAACTGATTCATGGCCGGCTCCATCCCTTCCCTTACCCAAAGGCCAATCGCCTTGGTCAGGGAGGGGAGGAGTGCCACGGTGTCGTCTTCGTCATCTTCGTCCATGGCAGACAGCACCCAGTCCACGAGCTCCCCCTCGGCCGGTGGGTGGCCTACGCCCACTCGGAGCCTGGAAAACTCCCCGGTACCCAGAGCGGCCACGACTGAGCGTAATCCGTTGTGCCCACCTGCGCTCCCCTTTGTCCGGAACCGGACCCGCCCGACCTGTAGAGCCGCATCATCAACCACCACCAGAAGATCCTGGGACACGTCAAAGCCCTCCCGCCCCACGAAAGGACGAAGGGCTTCTCCACTACGATTCATATAGGTTCTAGGCTTGACAAGCAGGACTTCAATTTCGCCCAGCGCGCCCTGACTGACCAGCGCGGTTTCTACGCTCTCGAAGGCCCCGAAGTCCCACTCGTACGCGAGACGATCCAGGACCCACCACCCCACATTGTGCCGGGTCGCATCGTACTTCCGACCAGGGTTCCCCAATCCAGCCACAAGCTTCATCAGCCGCTCCCATCGAGGGAGGCGAAGGGCTACTCGCCTTCGCCCTCGGACTCTGCACTCTCCTCGGCTTCCTCAGCTTCCTTGGCTTCCTCGGTTTCCTCGGTTTCCTCGTCGACCAGTTCGCCCTCTATCTCCTCTTCCTCAGGCTCTTCGAGGATCAGCTCAGTCGGCATCTGCACAGAGCAGACCGTCCGCTGACCATCAAGAAGAATCTCGACTCTCTCCTGAAGGATAATGTTCTCCACCCGAACCGAATCGCCGATCCCCAGTTCGGTAACATCCACCGTGAACGCCTCGGGAATGTCCTCCGGGAAGCAGCGAACTAGGATCTGGTGGGTCGTCTGCTCAAGGACACCACCCTCATCTTTCACGCCCGCTGGAATCCCCTCGAGACGCACGGGCACGTCCAGCTCGACCTCCACCCCAGTCTGAATCCGCAAGAAGTCGACATGGAGAAGGTCAGCCTGAGCCGGATGGGCCTGGATCTCCCTCACCAGAGCTGGCACAGGAGCCTTCTCTCCCTCCACCTCGAGATTGATGATCGTGTTGTCAACAGAGATCGAGTGGAATAGGCGAACAGTCTCGTGAGCGCTTAGGGTCAAAGAGAGGGGATCCGCACCGGCTCCGTAGAGGACGGCTGGGAGCTGCCCTTCCGCCCTTAGCTTCCGAGCCTTACCCTTTCCACGACCTTCCCGGCGGCCCGCCTTCAGGATCACCTGCGTTGCCATAATTCCTTCCTCACGTCAGGAGCCTGGTATCAGGCCCACGGTTCTATTGTTTGTCCGCTTCCGGCCAGCACTTCACGCTTCGTTGGCCGGGATCTCAAACAGCTGACTGACCGACTCGTTGAGATGGATATGCTCAATCGCCCTAGCCAACAACGTGGCTATTGAAAGCACTTTAAGCCCTTCGAACTTGCGCTCTTCTGGGATCTGAACCGTATTCGTCACGACTAGTTCCGTCAGAGGTGCAGCACTGAGCCTCTCCGGGGCACTTCCCGAGAGCAGCGCGTGGGTCGCACAGGCATACACTGCTAACGCTCCCCGATCTTTCAGGGCGTGCACTGCCGAAGCCATCGTTCCGGCGGTATCAACCATGTCATCTGTAATGAGACAGTTACTCCCGGACACATCCCCAACCACGTTCAGTACTTCGGATTGGTTGGGAGCTGGCCGACGCTTATCGATGATCGCGAAGCTAGCGTTGAGCCGCCTCGCGAAGCCCCGGGCCATTTTCGCTGAGCCAACATCTGGCGAGACCACCACCAGATCCTCCAATGCCTTGTCTTGGAAATACCTGGTCAAGACGGGCGCAGCGTACAGATGATCCACGGGGATGTCAAAAAACCCCTGAATCTGATGTTGGTGAAAGTCTATTCCCAGAACGCGACCAGCACCCGCCGTTTCGACAAGATTCGCGGTCAGCTTTGCACCGATCGCCACCCTTGGCTGATCCTTCCGATCCTGTCGACCGTATCCGTAATAGGGGATTACAGCGGTGATGCGCGCCGCAGAGGCCCGCTTCGCCGCATCGACCAGGAGAAGAAGCTCCATGATATTGTCGGAGGGCGCGTTGGTGGACTGGATGATGAACACATCCCTTCCCCGAGCATTTTCGTCGATCCGGACAAAGATCTCCCCGTCGGCGAAGTTGTGAATCACGGCCCCATTCACCGACTTTTTAAGGACCTTTCCGATCTCCTCAGCGAGCGGTTGATTCGCCCTCCCGGAGAGGAGAAGCAGTGGTCCTCGCCCAAACGTTTCGTCCATTTACGCCCGTCGCTTTCCAGATAGCCAGCAAGAGGCCAGGAAGCTAGACGGGGCTAGAAAGCCCGGCAACGGCCTGCCCTCATCCTCTCTCACCTAGCGACTCACGCAAATTGGAGTAGGTTCGCTCTTTGACGCTACGTGTGACCATGGGCTGGACTATTGGTTCACCGGTTTCCAGAAGTACCCAAGGAGGAACGACTCGTGCTGACTCTTCTCTCCCCCGCCAAGACACTCGATTTCGACTTTTCCGTCGATGGATTGCCCACCACCGAGCCGGACTTCCAAGAGGACATCCAGGTGTTGTTTGAGCGCTGCAAACAACTCGGTGTGGCTTCGCTCGAGGAGCTGATGGCGCTCAGTCAGTCGCTTGCCGAACTTAATCACCAGCGCTTCCAGGATATGAGCCTCCCCTTTACGCGAGAGAACTCTAAGCCGTGCGTGCTGGCCTTCCGGGGCGACGTCTACCGGGGGCTGGACGCTGCGAGCCTCTCGAAGGATAATCTACAGTGGGCACAGAGCCGACTGCGTATTCTATCGGGGCTTTATGGACTCCTCCGACCCCTCGATCTGATCCAGCCGTACCGGCTCGAGATGGGAACGCGACTGGACACCAAGAGGGGTCGGAACCTCTACGAATTCTGGGGCAGTCAGATCACGGACGCTTTGAACGCAGAGTACGCCAAGCGACCGGCTAGTGCCGTGCTAAACCTGGCTTCGAACGAATATTTCAAGTGTGTGCAGTCGGACCGACTGAGGGCTCCGCTCATCACCGCTCTGTTCCAGGAGATCCGTGGCGGTAAGCCACGCACCATCAGCTTCTTCGCCAAGCGTGCCCGAGGCTTGATGGCGCGCTTCATAGTGCTCGAAAGGCTAGAAACTCCGGAGGGGCTAAAAGACTTTACGGAGGAGGGCTACACCTACCGATCGGAGCTGTCGCAGGAGGACCGCCTACTCTTTGTCCGCAAACAGGATTGGGCGGATTAGGGAGTTACGTTATGAGTATCATTCGATAATATGGCCTGGGCTGCTCAGCCTGCAGAATGGTAAAACACGAGTTGGCCCGGGTGGATTCGAACCACCACCGCCGGTTCCAAAGACCGGTGTCCTGCCATTAGACGACGGGCCAGCAAGTCATCAGATTTTCGTCGAGCAGGTAGGTGTATACCCCATCGTGGTAGCAAGATCCGCGTGTCCCATCGCCTTCTGGATAAGAGCCAGGTAATGATCTCCCGGCCTGGCAAGTCGTGTCGGCAGAGGCCCCCGGGGAGTCCGCACGCTTCGCTGCACTAGTATCGAATCTATCCGATCCCTAGCTAAACCGTTGGTCACCTCTTGGACACCCAAGTCCCGAGAAGCCGAAAGGCCCCGTCTCCATAGGGGAGACAAGACCTTCCGTTTGATTCAGAGAACATGCGGCTCACTTTTGTTCGAACAGCTGAAATACCGGATCTGAATTACGAGCCGCCCGCTGTCAGATCGCCTCCTTCCGCCGCACGAATCAGATGCTCAGCCGCACGAAACGCGAGCGCCTGGATGGTCATGGTGGGGTGATTGCGGCCACCGGTAACTAGGTTGCTGCCATCCACGACAAACAGGTTGGGTACATCGTGGGCGCGGTGGAACTTGTTCACCACCGACGTCGACGGATCGTCTCCCATTCTACAGGTTCCTCGGTTATGCGCACCGCCACGGCTGTCGTTGACCGGAGACGCCCACACCTTCTTCGCCCCGACTGCCTCGAGAATCTCGATCCCTTTCTGTCTAAAGAACTCCATGTTCTTGATGTCATCGGGATGACTCGTTGAGGTGATGCGCATCGCCGGCAGACCCCACTCATCCTTCACGTCGGGGTCCAAGTCCACGCGATTGGTCTCGAGCGGCAACTGGGTGACGAACGACTGAATCGTGAACCTGTGCCTGGCTTCCTCCCTGAGCGCTTGCTTATAGCCAGCGCCCCAGCGCGGACTATCAGGGCTCAGTCCCCCGAGGCCGTAGCTGATCGGGGTCGCGTAACCCCGGGAGGTCAATCGGCCTCCACCATAGAAGCCCCGGTCCGGATCGGAGGGGACGTAGTCCAAGATTGCGGTGCCCGAGACGACACCTTTGTAGTCATTCAGAGGATGCTCCATAATTCCATGCGCGGAGGCGCCACCCCCTAGCATCAGATACCTACCGACGACGTCGTTCGAGTTAGCGAGACCGTTAGGGAAGCGGGCCGATTTCGAAAGCAGAAGCAGCCGAGCCGACTCCCCAGCGTTCGCGGACAGCACGACCGCTCTGGCTCTCTGGAATACTTCCTGTTTTTGGGCGTTGAAATAGGTGGCCCCGGTCACTCGGCCACTGTTGTCCACTGAGATTTCGCGGACGTAGCTGTTGGCGCGGATTTCACAATTACCCGTCTCAACGGCGATAGGGAGGACTGTGACCGCTGAACTCGATCTCGCGCGGACGTGGCACCCGTAGCCTGAACACAGCCCACAATTGACGCACCCGGACCGACCCATGTACGGCTGGGTAATGAGTGCAAGCGGACCAGGGACTACGGTCAAACCGAGCTTGGCGGCCGCCACATTGAACAGGGCGCCTGAGGACTTGATCGGCACTGGTGGTACCGGATATTCCTTGGACATCGGAGCGACAAAGGGGGAATCCACCCGTAATCCTGATATGCCCATCTCCCACTCTGCCTGGGTGTAGTAGGGCTCAATCTCCTCGTAGGAGATGGGCCAGTCCGCCAAGCCAGTGTCGGCAATCGTACCCACGGTGCTGGCTTCATTAAACTCCCATGGCAGGTGGCGCCAACTGCTGCCTCCGTAAGTGACGGTCCCTCCCCCGACCACGCATCCGTACGAGTGCCTGCCCGGATCAGCCTCTTCCCGGTCGTTCCTGCGAAAGGTGTTGCGCTGACGCGTGGGGTCGCTCAACAACCGGTCTTCAGGACTAAGGTTGCGATTGAGCAACTCGTCCTTGATGTAATCCTGTTCGTGCCCGTACTTCCCCCAGCCTCCTTGCTCAAGAACCACCACTGAAAATCCAGCCATGGACAATTGCTTGGCCATGATGCCGCCGCCGGCCCCAGAACCAATAGCCACGAAATCAACCTCATCTTGCGGTCTGAACTGTCTCATCGCGTATTCTCCAATACCAAGCCTATCGGCGGGGTTGGGGGAGGGCGTCATAGTAGCCGAAAGGCGGCTCGTGGTGAAGCGAATCGTCGTAGCCGACGAGTTGCCACCCGACTTTGTCGTAATTGCCACCGTGTAACGGGCTCGCGAAGAAGCCGGTAATCGTATGCGTCCGGACCAGGTTGAAGAACGGCGTTTCCTCAATGGCGGTGAGTACCTGGATCTGCTGGTCGAAAGTCAGCTCCGAGAATCTGCTGGCACTCGGGAAATGCTGGTTTGTCTGTGCCTCGAGATACGAGAGGCCCTGCGTGTAGTCTGCCTGGCGTTCGCGGTCAAAGGTCACAAGCGCTCTGTCGATGAACGAGACCACTCGGGCCTCGCGTGCCCCCGGTTCATGGTCGGCCGGGATGATCTGGGCGGCCATCGCCTCCACCTCGACAGCCTGCTCGGGGTTGAAAAAGGCGAAAGTGGTCGGCTGCCCTGACTGGGCCGCCTTCCTCACATACTCTTCAGCTGCCAAGATGCCCGGGTAGTTGGCAGCGACCCAGACCCCCCCTAGGCCGGAAACCGACTCGATGAGAAACGAACGACGAGACTTCGCTCGAGTGCCCATGCTCTCTCCCTTCTGAATACGTTCTTGGGTTACTTGGTTGCCTTCACCTGCTATTCTCCAATACTACACCCTGTCCCCGATATCACGCCGTGTTCGCCGACCCGATGGGTCACTCAGCCGCGCGTTCGAGTTTTCAGGGTCCCAACACCTGCAATCTGCTTAAGAATTTCAGCTTCGGCAACCGCGACTACCTGTTCGGTCTCAAATATGCCAAAGACTACGGAACCGCTTCCTGAAAGCAAGGCGGGTCGGGCTCCTGCCTTCTCAAGAGCAGCCTTTACCCGGATCAGGTCAGGTCTGAGCGGAAAGAGAGCTTCCTCAAAGTCATTTCGCGCATGCAATTCTACCTCCGACCATCCCGCCCCCGCTTCGGACGAGTGAAGTACACCGAGAGCCGATGGGATTCCCCGACTCTTTGGATGAGCCGCAAACACGCCGTACGCCCACTCAGTTAAGATGGGCTCCGGGGGAACAACCAGCAGAACCTCTCTCACATGGAGCGGACTGAGCGGGAGGATCCGATCTCCCCTTCCCCAGGCCAGTGCCCGCACTGCTCCGGAGACGAAGAACGGTACGTCAGAGCCAAGCTCCGCTCCTAGTCGCATCATGTCCGAGACTGAAAGGGGTCCATTGAGTAGATGGTTCAGGCCCCGCAGAACTGCGGCCGCATCGGAAGAGCCACCCCCGAGGCCGGCACCATGCGGCACCTCCTTTTCCAGAGCGATATGCACGCCCGGACACCGGAGTTCCATCGCATCTAGAGCGGCGCGAAACGCTTCTGCCGCTCGGACGGCCAGGTTTCGCTCGGGAGGCCCCAGGACGTCCGGCGGCACTCCTCTCAGATCGAGCGTGACCTCCGCGTCGTTCCTGAGGGTTAGCTCAATTCCGTCAGCTAGTGTCAGCGCCTGGAAGACCGTCTCAATCTGATGATAACCGGAAGCCTCATGGGCCAGGACCTCAAGCCGGAGATTGACCTTTGCGGGCGCCTCTCCGCTCCAATCCACCGATGCACTCATTGGCTCTCCGAGGTGTACTGACGAAGCTCCGACTCCACCGCTTCTTCCGCGTGTCCCAACTTTGAGAACGACAGGCCCAGGCGGCTCGCGTACCACAGTCCCAGGAAGGTCACTGGGAAGAATCCACCGAGGTGATATCCAAAGGCGAAGGCGAGCGTCGCCTCCTCACCCACGGCATACACCTCGTGCAAACCGACCATGGCCGCTGCATGGAAGGAGCCAAAGTACCCTGGAGCAGAAGGGATTGAGACCCCCAGCGCAATCACGGCCTGAACAAAGAGCGCAGTAGCGTACCCTTGCTCAATCCCAAACGCACGGAAGGCCAGCCAGAACGACACTCCGTTCCAGGACCAGATACCCAGAGACCAAACCAACCCTGAGAGGAAGAGTCTAGGGCTACTTAACGATCCCAATCCTTGAAGGAAGGAATTTACCAGGCCTCGGAGGAATTGATGAGCCCTCCCTGGGAGGAGGGCCAACACTCGATCGGTCCATCCCGTGAACGTCCCTGGAAAAGCCAGCATAAAAACCAGGACAGTGAAGAGGAAAGCCATGACCAGGAGCACACCGACAAGCGTTGTCCCCATAGGCTCGCCACCCATCATCGCTTGCGAGGGAAACATCGGGTGGAGAACCGCGACCCCTAGCAGAAGGAAGATCGCAACCGCGTCCAAGAACCGCTCGGCCACGAGTGAGCCAACGGCGCCACTGACCGTAACTGGCTCAAGGCGGGCGATCGACCATGCTCTCGCGAACTCTCCCACACGCGCTGGGAGCAGGTTATTGGCAGCGAAACCTATGCTTACAGCGGCAAAACGGTTCGAGAGCTCAGTCTCCGGGTTGATCGGGTGAAGGAACAGCCTCCACCGAAGGGCTCTGGTCAGGAATCCGGATGTGGCTACGGCGACCGCGGCCGCGAGGAACCACCAATTCGCCCCCTGCACTTCCCTCCAGACTTCGCCCACATCAACGTCTCTCAACACCCACCAGATCAGGAGCGCACTGACGGCGAGTCCAAGGACAGCCTTCCAGTCCCACTTCACCAGTTCAGTATCCGATGGGAGGGATCCAACGCCCGGGCTCCCGAACCCGGGAGGGCGCCTCTAGAACGAGGCGCCGCATCTCCTGTACCGCTCCGCTTAGACCCACGATGAGCGCGCGGGCCACTATGGAGTGCCCGATATTCATCTCCTCGATCAGCGGAAGTGCGGCTACCGGCGTCACGTTGGCATAGGTCAACCCGTGTCCCGCGTGTACTGAGAGCCCCAACCCATGAGCCGTCTCCGTGGCAGTCCGAACTCGTTCCAGCTCGCGTTTATGCTCAGCGTCGCCTCGGGCGTTGGCGTATTCTCCTGTATGGAGTTCAACCGCCTCTACTCCGAGGTCCTTCGATCGCCTCAGGGACTCCTCTGTTGGATCGACGAAGAGCGAGACCCGGATTCCCGCCTCACTCAATCGAGCCGCAGCTTCATCCACCGAATGTCTCGTCTCTGCCAGACCGAGATTGAGCCCCCCTTCGGTCGTTAGCTCCTCACGGCGTTCCGGCACTAGAGTGGCCTGCATAGGCCTCAGTTCGCAGGCGATCGATACCACATCGTCGGTCGCCGCCAGCTCGAGGTTCACCCCGGTCCGCACCGTCTCAACGAGCAGACGAATATCTCGATCTCTTATATGTCGGCGATCCTCGCGCAAGTGAACCGTAATTCCGTCCGCTCCTCCGAGCTCTGCGGCAAAGGCTGCTTGGACCGGATCCGGTTCATTAGTTCCACGAGCCTCGCGCACCGTCGCGACATGATCAACGTTCACATACAGTCTCATGAGTACCTCAGGAAGAGTTTTTCGAACCTCTCTACCACCTCTGGGTCGAGGTGTCCATGAACGAGCCCGAGCGTCCGACGTCCCAACACAGCGTAGAACGCGGCGTCCTCCGGCCCCATGGCTCTCAGATGGAGCTCCACAGTTTCCATGTCACCCCTCATGAGGGGGCCCGTCAGAGCCCTTTCGGCACCCATCTCTTGAACGTTATCCAGAGTTCCGCGAGCTAGCGCGACAAGTGCTGCCTCCACATCATCTGGGGACGCCCCCGCCCGTTGAAACAATCTCGCCCCGGCATCCAGCAGAGTCACCAGGTAGTTGGAGGCCATCACCGCAGCCGCATGATATAGAGGGCGTCCGCTCGTGGGAACCGTGATCGGGGAACCGCCTAACTGGGCGGCAAGCCGCCGAGCTAGGGAGAGCGCTTCGGGTTCTCCGGAGATAGCGAAGAACGAGTCTTTGAATCGGTCGGGTCTAGCAAGCGGGCTGGGAATGGATTGTAGAGGATGGAAGGTCCCAATCGAGTATCCCCGGCTGTGTAGGGGCGCCAGGACATCCGCTCCGAAGGCGCCCGAACAGTGGAAGGCCGCACACCCCGCCCGGGGCTCTCCCCTTCCCGCCAAGGTGGCTGCCACCTCGGGAAGGAGTGCATCTTGGACCGTGAGAAGGACAGCGGTTCCAGGGGTTCTCGGAGGCTCGATCCCATATCGGTATGCAGCACGGCCCTCGACGAATAACGGGTGCACTGGCGGATCGGGATGCCGGCCACAGTAGACCAGGGACACTTCGCCCGGTGCGAGGGAGAGGGCGTGCCCCAGAGCCAGGCCGACATGACCAGGGCCGATAAAGACGAGCCGTTCCATTTCGTTGGGTTGACTAGAGTTCCGCCAGGCTCACCTGGGGTTCCCGGCGTAACCGGCCGAGTAGGGATTCGGGGAGATGTGCCGTGAGGCGGATACGAGATCCGTTCTCGCGTTGCTCCAAGACCTCCCCTTCGCGGTGAACCGCCGCCAACAAGGCCCCCGCCCCCGCCGGGATGTCCACCGTGACCCGAGGCAACCGAGTCCGAATTCGCGCTCTGAGCACCTGAACCAACGGCCCCAAGCCACCATTCTGAAGGGCAGAAACGAATACGGCGGGTGTCTCATCCAAGGCCCTGACTCGGGCACGCAGCACCTGTTCTTCATCGTGGGTAATCCGATCAACCTTGTTGAAAAGCAGAATCTGCGGTCCGGCTACTAGGTCGAGATTTTCGAGCACCTCTTCCACTACCTGCTTCTGCTCCTCCCAATCCGGGTGCGAGATATCGACGACATGAACTAGGAGGTCGGCCTCCCTAGCCTCCTCCAAGGTAGAGCGAAAGGACGCGACGAGGTGGTGGGGAAGCTTCCGGATAAAGCCGACTGTGTCGGTGACAAGTGCCTCGTATCCGGAACCGAGATCAACCTGGCGAGTGGCCGAGTCCAGGGTCGCAAAGAGTCGATCTTCAATGAACAGATTGTCACCGGAGAGGGCCTGAAGAACGGACGACTTACCCGCATTGGTGTACCCGACGAGGGCTACCCGGTAGTGTCGGCTACGGCGCCTCCGCTGGGTCATCCGAGCCTCCGCCAAACTCGCGAGTTTCTTGCGGAGCTCCCCAATGCGACGGTTAATGAGGCGACGGTCAGTTTCTAGCTGCGTTTCACCTGGACCCCGTAGCCCGATCCCCCCCCGGATCCTCGAAAGGTGCGCCCACATCCGTGCCAGCCGTGGGCGTG
>CAZJIM010000035.1:0-2604 GCA_964546115.1 uncultured Gemmatimonadaceae bacterium
AGGGCCAGCATCCGTGCCCATAGCGATCGGAATCCCAGCATCGTGAAGAATTTTTACGTTTTGCTGCGCTCGTGGGAGTCCTATACGGTAGGCCTCTGCCGACGTGCTCCGGTTTCGCTCCATGAAGCCTGGCTCGGACGCGAGCTCCATCTCCGAGCTGCTCGCGTGGCGGAGGAAGAAGGGGTCGTCGAACCAATCAGGTCGGTCCCGGTAGATGAAGGTGCTGACCTCACGAACCAAGGTTGGTACGTAGCAGATCCCGCTTTCGCGGAGAGCAGCGATCAACTCCTGGTCGACCTCCAAGTCGCGAACAGAATGGGCGAGCATTCCTGTGCCCATTTCGAGCAGACGCTTCGCATCTTCCAGGTAGTACAGGTGTGTCGCCACGGGAATGTTACGCTCTCGTCCGACCTGCATCACAGCGTCCACGGCCTCCCAAGCCATTTTGCGGCCAGCACCGAGATTGTCATCGACGCGGAGTTTAAGGAAATCTGCGCCCATATCGGCATTCGCGAGCGCATCAGCCCGGGCCTGGGCAGGGTCATCTCCGGCAATCACTGCGCCAGAGCCCATTACTCGGGCATGACCAGCGGTGGGTGACGCCGCATCCCGGACAGCGATCAAGTCAGGACCGTCCCCCAGGCTGTTGACCATCGTCACGCCGTACCGAGCGTAGAGCTCCAGGTCTCCGCGTATCCGGTCCTGTGGGTCGGTCACCCCTTCCGGTGCCCAAGCACCTGTCACATGACCGTGAGCCTCAATCAGTCCAGGAATCACATATTTGCCCGAGAGGTCTACCTCGGTCGCACCACCGGGAATATCCACATCCGCGCCGACGCCGACAATCCGACCACCGTCGACCAGAATGGTGGCGTTCGTGACTGCGGCAGCTCCTGTCCCGTCCCATACGGTGGCTCCCGTGTACGCAACTGCGGTGCTGGTTTGTTGAGCCGTGCAGCTCGCAACCAGAGCTGATAGCAAAAGAATGGTGAAGGAGCGCAGCGGGGTCATAGTCATTCTCTCCTGGCGGGAGTCCATCGTGAAAAGGGCGCTGAGCTAGCTAACGCCGCAAGAGTAGTCTCGAAGAGTCAGTGGGGCCGTCCGGATCATTGCTGAGGGGATAGTAGGCGTCCACTCCGAGGTAGTCAAAGGCGGAAAGGGTCGGGAGCAGCAGGACTAAGACGATATTCTTCAAGCTTTTAAAGCACGCAGGCCGTTCAGGGTCACTACCAGACTCGATCCCATGTCAGCAACGACTGCCATCCACAGGGTAGCTAGTCCCACCCCGCCTAGAGAGACGAATATGAACTTGACGGCGAGAGCAAACACAATATTGGTGCGAATGATTCTAGTCGCCTTCCTGCTTAGCTTGAACGCTTCAGGGATTCGGTTGAGTTCGTCTTCCATAAGGGCGATGTCCGCCGTATCCAGTGCGACTGCAGTTCCCCCGGCTGCCATCGCGATCCCTACATCCGCTGCTGCGAGTGCAGGTGCATCATTCACACCATCTCCGACCATTAGAACCGGACCGTACAATTGTCTCAACTTGTGAATCCAAGACAACTTCTCATCCGGGAGGAGATTTCCCTTCCATTCGTCAAATCCGTTTCGTCCGGAGCCAACAGACTGGATTGCGGATTCCACAGCTGGAGCCCGATCACCACTTATGCACACGATCCTATCCACCCCTTGCTTCCTCAGTGCCGGAACTAGCGCAGTTATTTCAGGACGAACTCGGTCCGACAGCACGAGAGCCCCTCGTATCCTTGGCGATTGAAACTCCGATCCGCTCCAACCGACCAGAACGATCGTCGAGCCCTCAGCCTCAGCCTCAGCCTCAGAGATCCTGGTTTCATCCCCGTCATTGAGCAAATCCTCTTCTTTAAACAGCCGCGGGCTCCCCACAACCACTGTCCTTCCCTGGACATGGGCTCGAGCCCCTCGGCCTGGTAGCGCGGTCATCTCAGTCGTGTCAGGGAAAGAGATGGCGGCCGAACTCGCTGCCTCTAGAATTGCCCGGGCAACTGGGTGCTCACTACGACTCTCTGCAGCAGCTGCGTAGCGGAGGACCTGCTCGGTGCCAGAGTCATCCCATGAAAGGACGGTGGTTACCCGAGGTTTGCCTTCGGTCAAAGTTCCGGTCTTGTCAAGTGCGACCACACGGATCCTTCCAAGCACCTCGAGATGGATTCCGCTCTTCACAAGGATTCCTCTCCGAGCTGCACCAGTGAGGGCGCTCACAACCGTCACTGGTGTCGAGATCACCAGCGCGCAAGGGCAGGCAATCACGACGAGGACCAGGGCTCGATATCCCCAGTCTAGCCACGGCCCCCCCCCGAATAGAGGTGGTAGCGTCGCGAGGAGAAGAGCGCCTACCATGACGAGCGGGGTATAGATCTTCGCGAACTGGTCGACGAAAGTCTCGGTCGGACTCTTTTGTGACCTGGCGTGTTCAATGCTCTTCAAGATCCTCCCCAGCGCCGAGTCATCGGCGGTCTGATCGCAGAGGATTTCGAGTGCACCACTGCCGTTTACAGAACCGGCGAAGACCCGGTCGTCTTTGGATCTGAATTCGGGTAGTGACTCTCCAGTGATGGCTGAGGC
>CAZJIM010000035.1:2614-21601 GCA_964546115.1 uncultured Gemmatimonadaceae bacterium
CATCCACCTCAGAGGATCCACTGACCACTGTCCCGTCCACGGGGATTCGTTCGCCCGGCCGGACCAGGACCAGTTCTCTCCTCCGGACGGCTTCGACGGGAACCGGCACGTGGTGCCCATGCCTGAGCACTGTTGCTTCGACCGGAGACAGATCCATTAGGGATCTGACCTCAGACCTCGCACGGCTCAGCGTCCTACGTTCGAGATCCCTGGCGACGGCGAAAAGGAACAGAACCGCTCCAGCTTCCACGTACTCTCCGATCAGGAGCGCGCCCAGGGCGGCCACGGCCATCAGCACGTGCATATCAAGGATCCCGCGCCGAGCAGCAGCCGCAGCTCGAGGCAAGATCTGCCTGCCAGTGGCCAGGACGGTGATGGAGCCGAGTACCGCTATGATTCCCTCAGAGACTTCCATGAGGGTGGCGGAGATGGTCAGGGCCCAGAGGGCTCCACCCAGACCGATGTGGACGGGAATGCGTTTGAGAAGAGGGTGTGGTTGGGGTAAACTCTCCCGTTCCTCTGAACTCCCAGCCCTCGGTTCCGGCAGGTCGCTGTATCCCAGCTCGGTTAGCGAGTGCCGCAGCCGACTCAGGCTGACCCGGGAAGGGTCATAACTGACCAGTACTCGCTGCCCGATGATGTCCGGCTCCACTAACCGGACGCCCTCCAACTCGAGTAGCCCACGGGTGGCCATTGTGGCACAACTGGGGCAGTCCATTCCTTCGGCGGAAAGGGTGCACTGCTCCACGGGTCCCGAGGGTTTAACGCCTCTGGATGGCGTCAATCGTTCGAGCCACCATTTCTCGGACGTGCCCTGCGGACGCTGCCTGAACTACTTCCTGATGAGGAGCTTGAAGGAGCCGCACGCGCCCCTCCGCCAGAGCGTGAGGAGGGGGCTGGGGATGTGCGCTGCGTGCGTGGGGATGACCCGGTGTCGCGTCGGTTTCCACTCACCACGCCACGATTCCGGCTCAGCGTAGCGCTGCGGGTCTGGACACTTGGTGGTTGGATAAAGATCAATCCGGGTGAGCGGTAGATCGGTGAACTGAAGTAGCCGAACCCATAGGGGTTGTAGCCGAAGGAGTTATAGCCGAAGCCTCCGTACCCATATCGGAACCCTCCTGCCCAAAACGGATCCCAATAGGGATCATAACCGAAGCTCCAGGGGGAGTACCCGCGGAAGGACCGGTGGCGGTAGCTGGGATGCCAACTCCGTCCAGGAGTGACTCGATAGGCCGAGGCGGACCGGATCTCTGGTCCCAGGTCAGGGCCACTTCCTGAGATCTCGAACCGTTCTGGGTAACTCAGGGCCACCATGACATCGAGAACCTCGCCCGGGACTCCTCTGACGGAGAGCGCCCTTAATGTTTCCGCGTCTATGCCGAACTGCTCGCCTCTCTCAACAAGAAGCGCGCTAGCTACACTCGGGCCCGCCCGCTCGACTGTCTCTATGAGGGTTGTGGGAGTCAGTGCCGTGCTTGCCTGAGAGCGTGCAGTGCTTACTGCGAGTTCCCTTCCGGTCATAGGATCCATGATCCCGTCACGCTCGAGAAGAGAGCCCCCCACCGGCAGGAAGGTACGAATCCCGATGAAAGGCGACTCGGTTCCCGCCTGTACCGATTGAATCTCGACCCAGCCGTCTCCTCTCGGGAGCATTGAAAGGATGCCTCGCGTTCTCCGAGTAACATCCTCTCCGCAGTGCAATTCGGACACCAGAAACACCCGCGCCCGGTCGAGCGACCAATCCGCGATCCGCTCACCCACACATCCTCCCTCCTCGAGGGTGCGAGCCCTGCCGTCGGCAAGCATTTCTTCGGTAGTGACTAACTCACCCTTGGAGTAGGTCCGGATCTCCACTCCTGCGCCGCGGGCGAGTGAGTGGAAGCAGACTACGAAAGAATCGGCTTCATCTCCTCCGACTTCGGCGGCTCCCTCCCAACACCCGATCCACGGGAGCCAAAGGGCATCCTGTCCTTGCGTGGGAGCGGTTTCTGCGCCTGATATGGGGAGGGATATGCTCGACATTACAAGCACGCCGATCAACCCGACTGTCCCACGTTGCATAATGGACTCCCTTCAGTTGCGGTAATAGAACCCGGCGGTCAGCCGGGCTCCGGAGAGATCCAGAGGCTCGATGAAGTCCCGATTGAAGTCTCGGCTCAACTCGTCGCTACCCCAAAGGTATCGGCCTTCCACGGTGAACGCAGCATGGTCTGAGATCGTGATCTCAAGGCCGACACCGAGGAACGGGAAGAAAGTGTGGCCACTCGAGGTGAACTGCTCGGTAGATATAGCATTGTCTGCTTCGTCGACGAAATCTCCGGAGAGTTTCAGCTCGTAGCCGGTGACTCCAGCACCTCCGCTGACGAACGCGTTCCAAGACCTGGGGAGCCACACGAACTGGCTGAGCTGCTCGCCCCGGTCTAGCACATACCAGCGGGCCCCCAAAGACAGTGTTGGGCCCTCTGTCAGCTGAGTGGTCTGCTGGATCGGGAGTCCGTCTGCACTGCCGTCGTCTTCCACCAGGTCGCGGTACTCCGAGCTTAGTTTCACCCGACTACCATCTAACCCAAATGTGACTTCGGTTCGGGATCCTAGCCAGATCCCGCCCTCGATTCCGAAGGAGGGACCACGGAAGGCACACCGGTCAACGGTGAGAAAATCACACCGGTCAATTGTGAAGTGCTCCTCTGTAAAGTCGAAGAGATCGCTCCCCGCCCCGTGAAGAAACATCCCTCCGCGGATACCGATCGATACCCGGGGGCGCTGAAATAGGAAGTCGGGATCCAGACCCGGTCGACGGAATGTCTCCGGAAGGTCCTGGGCCGTGAGCGAGGTCGGCGCGGCCCCAAGAAGTATTAGGAGCAGTATGACTGCTGAGGTTGCTGCGACGGAGAATGCTTTAAACCTAGTAGAGCTTCTGCTTCTGAATCGGCTGATGTGTCCCATGGGAAGCCCTCCAAAACGGAGTCTTGCAGCACCTCATCCGAGCGCCACTGATCCCTGCGTTACCGACCGTGTCTCCTCCAAATGAAACCCCTATTAGTTAGACTCCCTGATGGGTCGAATTGTTAAGCTTATTACCCTGGGATCCGGTCTGGCAGCATCCGTGTGGGAGTGAGATTGCCCTGAAAACTGGGTTTCCCCTAGAGGGGTCAGGAGTCGCCGGGACCTGCCGCAGACAATAGCTCAGCGAGTTCCTGCATCCGAGCGAGAAGCTCTGTGGCTTCAGGATCTATCTCGACCGCTTTGGCCATGAGGTCGGTCTCGAAGCTCTGGATCTCTGCCTGCACATTCTCGCGCTCGATTGCCTGTGCTTGGGCGTCCTCGAGTTCGGACCGGAGTCCCATTGCCTCTGCCATGAGAGGTTGCAGCACTTCCATATTCTGAGCCTGTTGAGCCACGATGGCCTCTTCACTCAACGCTTCGAGACGTGCTATATGAGCTTCGGTCTCTGGGTTGATCTCGATCATGGCTGCCATCAGCATTTCATCAATCGCTGTACGACGTGCCTCGAGTTCTCCGTTCTCCTGGATGGCCTGTACCTGAAGTTGACCAATACGCTGTTGCAGCTGCTGGTGCTCGGTGAATAACGCCTCGTTAGGGTCGGGAACGTCCTGGGTTGGGTTGGGGTCCTGCGCTATAGCCGGGCCTGCAATTAGCATCGTCAGGAGAAAGGCAATCGCTGGACCTCGTCGAAGATCAAAGAGTGCGGTCAATCTCGACAGACAGGGAGAGGAAAAACGATCCAGGTTCACTGCCATGGGGACATCTCCTGAATTCATAGGTAAATTTCTGAACAGGTACATTATGTGGATCTTGCGTCATACAAGGGACTTGCCAGGGTGTTCCGATCGATGTGTGTGGATGTGTGTGTAGATATCGTCCGTTTTTTTGATTGCTTTTCTACTCCTCAATGTTGCTTCCCCTGGTCCCTGCAGCCCCCCACTCCATCCGGAGCTTGCTGACGGATCTGCCCTGGGTACTATATTCGGTGCGCATAATCCCGGTCACCGTAGCTCTTTCTCACCTCGCCAGACTGGTCCGAAGACGACCGGATCGAAGAGGGTCGACGTCATAATGCAGCCTATTCAAACATCGACAAGACCAGGTGCAGGAATTTCATAGCGAGGTGTTGGACGTACCTGGTGCAGATCCCATAGGCTTCCTAGAGGCTCTCGAAGGTGAGCCCAGGGGGTTCTGGGGCCACCAAGATCATTGGGTAGCCTGGGGTGGGGTACTCGCACGGATCGAGGTGCTTTCCGGAACTGGTCGATCCCGTTTCGATGAGGTAAGGGCGGAGGCAAAGCGAATCTTCCGCCGCATTTACACGGACTGGGGAAACATTCCATTCCGAGAGCGCCCTCGATTCTTCGGGGGATTCTCGTTCCTCGAAGATGTAGAAGATGAGGTCACTTGGTCAGGCTTCCCGGCGGCCGGATTCATCCTTCCTCGGGTCATCCTCGAGGCAAGAGGTGGAGAGGTGCGGTTCCGGGTTGCTGGCTTTACTCCATGGGGCATGCGGGGCTCCGACCCTGAGACTGAGGAGTTGGCCTCCAAACTCTTGGAGGTTCTGAGGGCCCCCCAGCGTTCCGCATCGCCAGTACCTCTCAACCCCGAATACGATGACGCTTCTAGTCCACGTGAGACTGAAGACTCTGATGTGGAGAAGGGCCCAGAACGAGAACGGTGGGATGGGATGGTCAGCACCATTCTGGGAGAAGTCGAGGAGGGTCGGGTTCGGAAAGCCGTACTTGCCCGCATTTTGGACGCCAAGTTCACTTGCCCGGTAGATCCACTCGTAGGTCTCGAGTTCCTCAGGTCCGAGAATCGGCGGGCGCATGTCTATTTGTTTGAGCCCCATGTAGGCAGGACTTTTCTCGGGGCCGCTCCAGAGATCCTTGCCGAACTGAGGCGCGGACAGTTTCGTTCCACCGCGGTAGCCGGGTCGATGCCCCGGGGAATGACAGACGATGAGGATCAGAAGTTCGCTCGCCTCCTTTTGGATAGTGAGAAGGACCGAGTAGAGCATCAACTGACCGCGGACGAAATGGTGGAGGTGCTTGCTCCTCGTCTCTCCGACATGCAGGTCGAGCAGGACCCTAGGGTGCTCGCTCTTGCTCGCATCCAGCATCTCGAGACGGTTATCAGCGGAGCTACGGGTCCCGACGAAGACATCCTGTCGCTTGTGGAGGGGCTCCATCCGACACCTGCTGTTTGCGGGAGTCCCAGGGATGAGGCTCATCTCTTGATTCACGCAGCAGAGCCGTTCGACCGCGGGTGGTATGCGGGGCCCGTTGGGTGGTTCGATTTGGTTGGGGAGGGAGGTTTTGTGCCCAGTCTCCGCGCTGCGATCGGAGAGGGTAGAAGTTGGCGCCTCTTTGCGGGAGCGGGGATTGTGGCGGGATCAGATCCGGAGGGCGAGTGGGAGGAAACGGCGCTGAAGTTCGAACCGGCGTTGAGGGCCCTGCGAGTTGGCGCGGGCGAACCCCCCGATGGAGTCTGAGTCGAATGATCGCCAGGAACAGGAACGAACTCTGGGGTCGGGTCCTAATGGACGAACTGGCTCGGTGCGGTTTGCAGTTAGTGATCGTGTCTCCCGGGTCCCGCTCTACCCCCCTTGTGCTTGCGGCCGCCACCAACGCTCGGCTCCGAGTAACCACTCAGATTGACGAGCGCTCCGCAGGGTTCATGGGGCTGGGGGTGGGTAAAGTGACCGGCGCCCCGGCCGCTCTGATCACAACGTCCGGCACTGCGGTCGCAAACCTCCTTCCGGCTGTAGTAGAAGCCGCGCAGTCGGAAACTCCACTCGTCGTGCTCACGGCCGATCGACCTCCTTGGTTGCGGGGGGCCGATGCGAACCAGACGATCGAGCAGCGCGGGATCTTCCGAGACTATGTCCGCTTCTTCGAGGAGGTCTTTCCAGGAGAGGCATCCGAGCGAGGACTGCGGCATCTGCGGTCCGTCGCCTGTCGCGCGATCGCGGCGGCCCTGGGTGATCCAGCCGGACCGGTTCACCTGAACCTTCCCTTCGCCAAACCTCTCGAGCCCACCCCCATTCCCGGGGACCTCCCTACTGAGCTAGCGAACGGTCTGACACCAGGATCGGGCGGAAGAGACGGCGGCGAACCCTGGACACGGGTTCGCCCCATGCGTCCCGGTCCATCTGAGGCGGACATTGCCTACGTGAGTGAGGCTCTGTCCCAGGCCCGTTCGCCTGTTCTCATCGCGGGAGTGGTTCCGCGGCCCTGGGAGGTCGGCCCGGTACTTCGGAAAGCAGCGTCCACCCTCGGGGTCCCCCTGCTTGCCGATGTGCTCTCGGGTTCCCGATACCCGGGAGGCGAGCCCCGGACGAAAGCGGCTCCTGTGGTGGGCGGGTACGACCTTGCGCTATCCAACTCGACGATCAGGGGCAGTCTCCGACCCGATCTGATCATTCGCTTCGGCTCGGCTCCTACCTCATCGTCACTCGCCTCCTGGTTGGATTCGCTGGAGGGGGTTCCTCATCTCGTGGTGAGTGGGGGTGGGCGGTGGAAGGATCACGCCGGCCTATCGACCCGCCTTATTTCCGCGGATCCGGGTCGGTTCATAGAGGCCCTCCTGATAGCGGAGCCAGATTCCCTCAACAGGTCTGCAGTCGCAGTGTCCCGGTGGGGGGAGGTAGAGGCCGACGTGCGGAAGCATGTCAGTGGGCCCCTGATGACTCCTCGCTTCGAGGGTGGCGTGGTGGCCGAAGTTGCCCGGCGCGTTGGCTCCGAGGACGTACTCCTCGTTTCGAATTCGATGCCCGTGAGGGATATGGATACTTTCGTTCCCTCCCGGGAACGGTCGCTTATGGTGATCGGTAACCGGGGTGCGAGTGGGATCGACGGTATCGTTTCGACTGCGGCGGGGGTGTCCCTCGCATCAGGACGTCGGGTGGTAGTGATCACCGGAGACCTGGCCCTGCTTCACGACTCGAATGGCTTGTCGAGTCTGACTGAGCCAGGTGTGAGGGTGTTCCTAGTCGTACTGAACAACAATGGAGGCGGGATATTTCACTTCCTTCCAATCCGTGAGATCGAGCCCGCCTTCACTCCTCTGTTTGCAACTCCTCATGGGAGAGATCTTGACGTACTCGCCGCTTTCCATGGCCTTCCGTATCTGTTTCTGGAGGGTCGTTTCGGCAGGAGTGTTTCAGCCTCGGAGACCGATTCCGATGGCGCTCTGGACCTTGATGAAGCCTGGATGATAGCGATGGGTTGGGAGGGCAGCGGGATGCTGGAAGTACGTACTGACCGCGATCAGAACCGTGCCAGGAGAGCGGAGGTGGTGAAGGCCATCTCATCTGGGGTGGGGTCGGTAACAAGTCACAAAGGGAGGATGACCAAGGAGACCGAATGAGTCAGCCCGATTGGAAGGAAGTGAGGCAATACGAGGACATCACCTATCATAAGGACGATGGGGTTGCCCGGATCGCCTTCAACCGCCCGGAGGTACGCAATGCCTTTCGCCCCGAGACACTCCTAGAGATGCAAGAGGCCTTTCGGGACGCAGGTGAAGATACGGGGATAGGGGTTGTTCTTTTAACGGGAAACGGGCCGGCGCAAGACGGCAAGTATGCCTTTTGCTCCGGGGGGGATCAGCGCATCCGAGGGGATGCGGGATACATCGGGAGCGACGGCCTTCCGCGGCTGAACGTACTCGAGTTGCAGCGCTACATTCGCAGCATGCCGAAGCCAGTGATCGCTCTTGTCGCCGGCTATGCCATCGGCGGAGGGCAAGTTCTCCATGTCATCTGCGATCTTACCATCGCTGCCGACAATGCTATCTTCGGACAGACTGGCCCGAAGGTAGGGAGCTTTGACGGAGGGTTCGGTGCTTCGTATCTGGCAAGTATCGTAGGGCAGAAGAAGGCGCGCGAGATCTGGTATCTGTGCCGCCAATACTCCGCAAAGCAGGCGCTCGAGATGGGGCTCGTCAATGCAGTAGTAGCACTGGCGGATCTCGAGGCCGAGGGATGGCAATGGGCACAGGAAATTCTGGACAAGAGTCCGCTCGCGATCCGACTTCTAAAAAGCTCCTTCAACGCAGCGGTGGATGGCCAAGCCGGCCTCCAGGAGTTGGCTGGTAACGCAACGATGCTCTTCTACCTGTCGGATCAGGCAAGAGACGCGAAAAACGCTTTTCTGAAGAAGGAAAAACCGGACTTTCGAAAGTACCCGTGGCTCCCATGGTGACCGTTGAAGCAGGGCCCACGGGTCAGAGGGACATCCCTGGGAGGGTCGACGCGTGGGTGATGGCGACCCGACCGATGACTCTGCCCGCTGCTGTCGCACCCGTAGTGGTCGGGACAGCTATGGCGGCGTTTCGGGGTGTCATGGAGGTTCTTCCAGCTGTGGCTGCACTGGTGGGGGCGCTGCTGATCCAGATCGCGACGAATCTGGCGAACGACTACTTCGACCACAGAAAGGGGAGTGACGCAGACGACCGGGTCGGGCCCACCCGGGTCGTGCAGGCCGGAATCCTGGCTCCTGGAGCCGTTATGAGAGCAACGGGTTTCGTCTTGGCGGCGGCGACCCTGGTTGGGGTGTATCTGGTGTGGGTGGGCGGAATACCGATCCTTGTCATAGGGACCCTCTCTCTGATTTGTGCGGTCGCCTATACAGGGGGTCCGTTTCCTTTGGCGTACCACGGACTCGGCGACCTTTTCGTTTTGGTCTTCTTCGGACTCATAGCAGTTGTCGGCACCTACTGGGTCCAGGTGAGGGAGTTCGAGTTGGACCTCCTCCTGGCGGGCACAGGAGTAGGGACCCTTGTGACCTCCATCTTGGTGGTGAACAACCTTCGGGATATTTCGGGTGACGAGAGGGCAGGAAAGCGAACTCTCGCGGTGCGACTTGGCGCGAGTGGTACGAAGGTCGAGTTCCTCCTACTGGTGCTTGTAGCCGGCGTGGTTCCCCCTCTCGGCGTTGTGGTCTTCGGTTGGCCTCCGTGGACGCTCCTTGCCCTCTTTGGTCTGGGTCCAGTGTTACGAACCGTTGATACGATCTTTACGTATTTGCAGCCAGGTGAACTCAACCCGGCGCTCCGCGAGGTGGCCCGGGGGGTGACCTGGTACAGCGGGCTACTTGCTATCGGGTTCGTCCTTGGGTCCTACCTCTGACCGGAGTGGACATGGACCCGCTCCGACGAACGGCACGTCGGTTACCGGATGTGCTGGCCGTGGTGGGGTCCGTTGAGGGTGGGAGGCCGAGCAGCTCGGGATGGAGCTTCAGGGAGCTGGATCGAAGAGCCGACCTCATCGCGCATGCCCTCGTCGGATCCGGAGTTATGCGGGGGGACCGTGTCGCGATGTGTTTGCCTCCCTGCGCCGAGGCCGTGGCAGTGTTACACGCAGTTTCCAGGGCCAGAGCGGTCCTCGTTTCCCTGAACCCGGCCTGGACCGATTCCGAAGTCAGGAGAGGATTGGAAGCCGTGGGTGGGGCGACCCGAGTTATTGACAGTTGGGAGCAGGTAGTGGATTGGGTGGGACCAGACGTAAGAGGGGAAACCGTACCTGATATGGAGTTCGGCCTTCCTGTTCCCGACGAGCTGGTTTCCGTGGTCCTCACCTCGGGGAGTACCGGTCTCCCGCGACCAGTTGGGATCACGCACCGGAACCTCATTGCTTCGGCCGACCGGGTGATTCAGCGGCTCGATCTCAAGACGGATGACCGTTGGTTGACCTCCCTGTCGCCCGCCCATGTCGGGGGCATGACTCTAATCCACAGGGCGAGCGTGGTGGCGTGCACACTCGTGACCCGGCCCCGTTTCGAAGCATCCGAAGTGGCGTCTCTCATCGACAAGGGTGAGATCACCCACGCGTCTCTCGTCCCAGTGATGCTGAGGCGTCTTCTTGACGAGCGCGGCAACCGAAAGGTACCCGGATCACTCCGTTGTCTCTTGGTTGGTGGGGCCCCGGTTCCTCCTACGATCCTCAATCGCGCGTTGGCGCTGGGCTACCCAATCGCCCTGACTTACGGATTGACCGAGACGACTTCTCAGGTCGCTACCGCTACGCCGACGGAGGTTCGAGAGAAGCCCGGGACGGTCGGTCAGCCCCTGTCAGGCCTCGATCTCCGGATCGAGCAAGCTGACGCAGGTGGTTCTGGCGAGATACTAGTGCGAGGGCCCACGATGGCCACGCCCTATCTAGATGACGATGGGTGGTTACACACAGGGGATATCGGGCACAAAGACGACGATGGGGATCTCTGGGTTACCGGACGTAAGTCGGACCGGATTGTTACGGGTGGAGTCACCTTGGAGCCGGCCGAGGTCGAGGCGGTTATCGTCCACCACCCGAAAGTCAGAGAGGTGGCGATTGTCGGTAGTATGGACGAGGAGTGGGGTGAGCGGCTAGTAGCGGTAGTCGTACCCGAGGACGTCAGTCGGCCTCCCACGCTTCCGGATCTACTCGAGTTCGCCAGGAGCCAGCTTGAACCCGCGAAGCGTCCACGTGAGCTGAAGATCGTGCCATCGCTCCCGCGCACCGCGAATGGGAAGTTGGACCGACATCGACTGCGGGATGTGTAGCCCATACAGGGACTCGTCGACCGAAACCCGACGCCGGGTCCCCTTTCCTCCGGCCAACGGCTTTGTATGTTCGGGAGCCTATGTTTCTTTCTCCTGACCGCCTGCTGGAACCTTGATCATGACCCGCAGCTCCCTTTTGGAAGAATACCGCTGGCGAGGCATGCTCTACGACGTGACAGAGGGTGCCGAGGAGGCACTCCTAGAGTCCCCGCAGTTGGTCTACGCTGGTTTTGATCCGACCGCGGCATCACTCCATGTGGGCAACCTGCTTCCGATCATGGGGCTGGTACACGTACAGCGTTCGGGACACACTCCGATCACTCTCGTCGGAGGAGGGACGGGCCTCATCGGCGATCCGTCCTGGAAGAGCGCTGAGCGTTCCCTTCTCAGCCTGGACGAGGCACAGGCGAACGCGGAGCGAGTACGGGGGCAGCTCGAAGCGTTCGTCGAGTTTCAGGATGTGCCCAATCCCGCGCGGATGGCGAACAACCTTAACTGGCTCGGGCAGACACGTATCCTCGACTTCCTGCGGGATATCGGGAAGCACTTCCCTGTGAACGTCATGCTGGGGAAGGAGTCGATTCGGCGGAGGTTGGAAGATGATTCCGCGGGGATCAGCTTCACCGAATTCTCCTATTTGTTACTGCAGTCCTATGACTTCTACCGGCTTTTTGAAGACTACGGTTGTCGCGTTCAGGTAGGGGGGAGCGATCAGTGGGGGAACATCACCGGGGGGATCGAGTTGATCCGGCGAATATCGGGACAAAAGGCCTACGGGGTCGTGTTTCCCCTCCTAACCACGGCCTCTGGGGTCAAGTTTGGAAAGACGGAGACCGGTGCCGTCTGGCTCGATCCAGAGCGGACTTCACCGTACCGCTTCTATCAGTATTGGCTGAACACGGATGATGCCGACGTGGGAAGCCATCTACGGCTCTTCACGCTCCTAAGCAGGGAGGAGATCGAGGCACTTGACGAGGCTGTGGAGAATTGTCCCCATGAGCGAAAGGCACAGGAGGCACTCGCGAACGATGTGACCCGGAGGGTGCATGGGGAAACGGAGCTCCAGCGTGCCAAACGGGCCTCGAGGGTCCTCTTTGAAGGTGAAGTGAGAGGTCTGAGTGCGGAGGAGATCCAGGAGATCTTTGCAGACGTGCCCTCGGGCTCGGTCCCGGCGAAACGGCTCGAGGGGGAGGGAGCCGATCTGACGAGCCTGATCACGGAAGTGGGACTCACTTCTTCCCGCGCAGATGCTCGCCGAGGCGTAGAGCAGGGCGGTGTTTACCTGAATGGCGAGCGCATTCAGGATGTGGGTTTTCGGGTGACTGAAAAGCATACCCTACATGGTGGATTTATTGTGCTGCGGAGGGGGAAGAAAAACTACTGCCTAGTTCGAGTCGAACGATAGTGGGCCGATAGCCTAAGAAGGCGACGCCCCAGAAAATCGCTACACTAGAACTGGGTGTGAGCTGCGGGCCGTCCAGGAGAAAGACAGCGATCAGGAGTGAATGGAACATCGGAGTGGATCCTCGAGGTACGAAGCTCTACAAGAGAGCATTCATGGCGTGGGTAACAGAAGAAATGTGATCGAGACGGGGATCAAGGGACACTCGTTTCCACACCGATTAGGAACCTGCTCGGCCTAATGAAGTAGCATCGAAAAGGAAGTCGTGATTAATTACACGAAGAACCAAAGCCCCCGGAGTCAAATGAACAAGCGTATCCCTTTCCTTCTCGGTGGTGGTCTCCTCATTGCTGCGGGAGCCGTCGGGACCTTCCTGGCCGTATCCGCTGAAGCACCGGCTTCCCCAGTCGCTGTCTCCGTTCCTGCACCAACTGGGATGGCGTACGCAAATCGGTTGCCTGTCGATGCGGCTGGAGAACCGATCCCCCTGGACCGCGTTGAGCCGATCCCGATGACCGTCTATCTAAGTCCAACCTGTGGGTGCTGTAGCGGTTGGGTGGAGCACATCAAGCAGTACGGATTCGAGGTGAGCCTCGAATACCGGGTGGATTTGACAACGGTGAAACAGGGGTTTGGGGTGCGGCCTGAGTTGTCGTCTTGCCACACTGGCGTCGTAAACGGCTATATCATCGAGGGTCACGTGCCGGGGGAGGTCGTACGCCAGTTCCTGGCCGAGGCACCCCCAGTCCTAGGGATCGCCGCTCCCGGAATGCCTGTGGGCTCGCCTGGAATGGAGATGGGGAGCCGGGTCGACCCCTATGACGTCCTCACCTTCACCTCGACCGGACAGACTGAGGTCTACTCGAGGCAGGGACGCGGCTAGCAGCAGGCGCAGCTAGTACTTCATCGGGAATTCCGAATGCGTCTACCAGCGCGGTAGCAGGTGAGCGGAGTTCCCGACAGAGGGTATTGACTAAAGCCCTGATGGATTTGGATTGGGCCCCTTCCATGTAACCCGCTTCCAGAAACCAGGCTCGGTCTCTCTCCAAGCGTGAGAGTGCGAAGAGGTCTGAGAGTGTCCCTAGGATCTTGCCGATCTCGTCCCCTTCTTCCGCTTTGTAGCGCTCCGCGGCATCCCGGAAGCTCCCGAGGACAGATCGTTCGATGTGAGCGCGGGCTAGATGTACCAAGTGGTCCTGGCACTCGTTCATCGCATGGAACGAATCCATTCCCTCCTCGATCCGGTGTTTCAACCTGCGGGCTGCGGTGTGAAGGAGTCGCAACTCTCGGAATTGGAACGCATCCAGCTGAACCTCCGGATCCCTTAGGTACTCTTCGGCCGTACGTCGGCTCCGGATCGGATTCAGCCGAGATGCTTCACTGCCTGCCCACTCGCCTAGGAGTTTCACGATTCCCCACAGCCGAAGGTCGCCCACGAGGTCCCGGTATGAGGAGAGGAGTCCCTTCGCTACGAGTTGGAGGAGTACGACGTTGGTTCCCTCGAAGGTGGTGAAGATGTCGGTGTCTTCCCTCAGGACTCCTAGCCGGTTCTCGGCCAGATAGCCGCGCCCTCCGAGCGCTTCCCGGCAGCTTTGAAGAGTTTCCTGCGCATGCCTGGACGCGTAGGCCTTGAGCCCGGAGGCGAGGACCTCTACACGGGCTCGAGCCTCATCGTCATTGGCTGAGTCGTACTTCCCGATCAGGTCCCTCACGGCGAAGTGCAGGCCGTAGGTCGTGGCCAACGCCGGCAAAAGTGCTCGCTGCTGTGTCAGGTAGTCGAGGATGGGGACTTCCACTTCCCCCGAGGGTCCGAACTGACGGCGGTTCTCACTGTATCTTACCGCAATTGCGAGTCCCGTCTTAGCCACTGATATCGAGGCGGCGGCGATCGAGATTCTTCCGCCCACAAGGGTGCCCAGCATCGTGAAGAACCTGCGGCCCGAAGACGTGATGGGGCTGCGGTATTCACCCTGGGGAGTCACTTCCGCGAAGCGATTCAGCAAGTTCGTCCGGGGGATCCGTACTTTCTCAAATGAGAGCCGTCCGTTGTCGACGCCGTTCAGTCCGACCTTTTCACCACAATCTTCGATCTGGATCCCTGCCAGGGGCTCGTCGCTTTGGTCACGCACGGGTACGAGGAAGGCGTGTACACCGTGCTCCTCACCACACACTTCGAGCTGTGCGAAGACGGTTGCCATTCGGCCGTGCAGGGCTGCGTTTCCCAACCAATCCTTGCGAGCCCCGGGGTGAGGCGTCTGAATCTCGAATTCCTCTGAGTCGACCAGATAGGTGGCCCGAGTCTCGATCTCCCGAACATTCGAGCCGTGGTTTCGTTCAGTCATTGCGAAGATGCCCGGAAGTTCGAGCGATGCGATGCTCGCAAGGAGCGTGCGGTGATGGCGCTCGGTTCCCAGTTGCACCACACTTCCACCGAACAGCCCAAACTGTACGCCAAACTTTATGAGCACCGAAAGATTTCCGAAGGCTAGTGTCTCGAACACGATGATCGAGCCGGGGACATCGCCCGCACCGCCAACCGCAGTCGGGAATGCGAGACCACCCAGACCCTCAGTGGCGATGCGGCATAGGGCGGTCAGGACCCGCCGTCTTGCCTCCGGCATGGGGAGACCGTCCGGCACACGCACTTCGGGATCGGTTAGAAGGCAGAACACCTTTGCGCGCAACTCGGCTCTGTCTCCCTCCATAACCCGTTGCAGCGCCGCTAGATCAAAGGGACTTTTCCGGGCCGCCGTTGCGGGCGACAACCGCTCCGCCGTCACGGTGAGGTCGCGGGCGGCCTCTCCCCCGAGAACACCAAGTAGCTCCTCTACTGCCTCCAGCACCCGCATACCCTTCGCGGTGGCCCATCCCCCTTCGTCCGCAGCCTGTGCTCGCGCGAGTGCCACGCCTAGAGACACCAACGACTGCAGTTCCTCGTGTGAAACGCGATGAGCGACCTCTCGGATGCTCTGCCGCAGCTGGGCCAGAAAACATGGAGAGGGAGGCGATTCGGGTTGGAGCCAGCTTTCGAGCACCTCCACAGCCGCCTCGGGGAGTTCTTCCGCATCGTGAAGTGCCTGTCGGATCTGGCCCATATCCGCAGGAGAGAGGAGGCCATCAGACCAAGCGATGTAGACGAGCGGCAGGAATGGCGTTAGATGCTTATCCTGAGAGGGCCAAGGAAGGGGAGATGGAGGTCGGATTGATTCCATGGCTGCGATACCAGTGAGAAATTGGATTGTTTCTTGGTGTTGAGGGCCTTGACCCACCCCTGATCTTAACGCCACCATGGAAACCTTATTAGCTCGATTCACTATCGGATCCACTACCCGATTGCGGAAAGGACAATGGCAGATGCTCTTGTGGGGGTGATCATGGGCTCTCGCTCCGATTGGGAGACAATGGCCCATTCAGTGGAGACGCTGGAGGTGCTCGGCATTCCGCACGAAACCCGGGTTGTATCGGCTCATCGAACGCCGGATGTGGCCTTCGAATATGCTTCGTCAGCTGAAGATCGAGGACTGAAGGTGATTATCGCGGGAGCCGGTGGGGCCGCGCATCTGGCTGGGGTAATGGCGGGCAAGACTATGCTTCCCGTGCTCGGTGTTCCGATCCAGTCTCGTGCGTTGAGGGGTCTGGACTCACTTCTCTCGATCGTTCAGATGCCGGGTGGAGTGCCCGTGGGAACCTTAGCGATTGGAAAGGCGGGAGCGGTAAACGCGGCACTTCTGGCAGCTGCAATCTTGGGGGTGTCAAGACCAGAGGTCCGGGAACGACTGCATGCCTACCGGAAAAAGCAGACTGAGGCTGTTCTACAGGATTCCGATCCCTCTAAGAACCCCTCTTGATCTCGATTGTCTGGTCCTAGGAGATCTGGGTGGTGTAGGTGCCACAGAGTCTGTAGAGTACGAACTGGTGGTAATCCACTTGGAAGCCTTTAGAGTTACCGACCACACGGTTCCATATCATTAATAGGTCTTTTACGGTTAAGAGTCCTGGCCTCCCATTCCTGACCCGGCGGTGATAGCTGTCCCATGTTGGACGAAATTCGAGAGAAGATTGAGAGTGAGATCGAGGCCCTGATGACTGAACTCAGGGTGGTCCTACCAGAGCGAATATCGAGGGCGGTAGAACTGGGGGATTTGCGAGAGAACGCCGAGTATAAGTCGGCTCTCGAACGTCAGCAGTTCGTCCAGGCAAGGGTGGGACATCTGTCTAAGAGAATGTCCGAACTCTCAAAGATTGATGTTGATGCGATGCCGATGGATCGGGTCGGGTTTGGCTCGCGTGTCACGATCATCGACATGGAGCTGGAGGAAGAGATATGCTTCACTCTCGTGGCCGCCGATTTCATGGATCTAGAGGCCGGACATGTCTCGCTGGAGTCGCCGATAGGGAGAGGATTGCTAGGAATGCAGGAGGGCCAGGACGTGACGATTCGGCTCCCGAGGGGCGAGCGCCGTTTCCAAGTGAAGACGGTGGAAACTCTCCCACAACAGCTAGGGTTGGCGGACTAATCGACTCCTGGTCAGCTTACCACGACCGCAGTAACCATCGGTAGATGGATATGCAGCTAGCGGTCTCTTTTAGCCACGTAACCACGGAGTTTCTAATATGGCAGGCACTAACTCCACGATGCTTTCCCTCGGCACCCAGGCACCCTTGTTTTCTCTCCCTTCCTGGGATGGAGGACTCGTGTCACTCGACGCACTTCGTGACTCTCCGGGGCTCCTCGTGATGTTCCTTTGTCCACACTGCCCATTCGTGAAACACCTTCGAAGCGGACTCGCGGAATTTGGTCGAGACTACCAGGCACGGGGGCTTGCAGTCATCGCGATCAACTCGAACGATATCGATCAATTCCCTGATGACTCACCTGAAAAGATGGCAGAGGAGGCCAAGGAAGCTGGCTACACCTTCCCCTACCTCTTCGATGAGAGCCAGGAAATCGCGAAGGCGTATGAGGCCGCCTGTACCCCTGACTTCTTCCTCTTCGACGGGGACCAGAAATTGGTGTACCGAGGCCAGTTCGACGGGAGTCGCCCGACGAATGGTGTGCTCGTGACTGGTGAGGACATTCGCGCGGCGGCGGATGCCGTTCTCGAGGGTCAACCCGTACCTGTCCACCAGGCTCCCAGCCTGGGATGCAACATCAAGTGGAAGCCCGGGAATGCGCCTAACTACTTTGGATAGCGCAACATCCCTCCGCCGAGGAGTCGCATAGTTCCTAGCTTTTCTCCTGTAAAACCACAGCATTGGTGCCATGTATCTGGAACTTATGGTATCAGTGTAGGTATCTTGTAGGGCACCGTGATGCCAACTTAGTGGGTAGTATTCTGGGTAGTATTATTGGAGGAGAGCATGGCTAGGCTAACGGAACACAAGATTCTCAAGCTGAAGTGGGATGACTCGAAGCTCACCAGGGCAGGGAACCGTCCCAAGTTTCAACAGCACGACGATTCCGAAGTGCCGGGGCACCACATCCGGCTCTACCCGCCCAAGGCCAATGGTCGGTCCAACAAGGTCTTCTACCTGAAGTATGGACCAAACGTGGGCAGGAAAGTCTACCGGATCGGCTCTTGGGGTGACCCGTGGAGCTTGGAGGATGCCCGGAACGAGGCGAAGCGGGTTCGTGGCGCGTTCCTCATCAGAGGTCTTGATCCCAACGAAGCCAAGAAGCAGGTGGTCCAACAGGCCAAGGCCGCGCTGACCGTCGAGCAGCTTGTGGATCGGTTCTTTGAAGGCCACCCGGTTCCCGTGTGGTCGGCTGGCTACAGGAAGGCGAATGGGACCCACGCTAGAAAACTCACCGGGGTTCTTGGCAACAGGCTCGCAGAAACCGTAGACAAGGATGACATCCGGTTCCTGTTCGTGAGGGTCAAGGAAGAGACTCCCTCGCAAGCAAAACTCTTCAGGGGTTTCGTTAAGAGGATGTACGACTGGGCAATGGATGAAGACCTCGTCCCAGAGATGACCAACCCCGCCGTCCTCGTGAGATCAAAATCCAAAGCGAAGAGTCAATACGCGGACCCACGACCCGTAGAGAGGGATCGCGTGCTTGAGTGCGACAAGGGAGAGGCCACGGCACTCTTCGATGTGCTCAAGAAATACGACCCGGTCTTCACCCATGCGGCAAAGCTGTATCTGCTGTTGGGCTTCAGGAATGCGGAACTCCGGACGGCCCGCTGGGAACACGTTGACCTGAAGAACCGGACGCTCAAGAACGTCAGCCCGAAGGGCGGCCCCGAGAACGCTTACAAAGCCTACCTGTCTGACATGGCGATTGACTGCCTCAAGGGTCTTGGGCTAGGGCGGTTTGCCAAAGGGCCAATCTTCCCTGCTGCCGGACTTTTTAAGCCAACAAGCGAGCCTCGTTCCGATTGGGCGCACTGGACCAGGGTAATCGGTAGTGATCGAAGGATGCCTCGCTCAGATGAGGGAAAACCCATCTGGATCCACGACCTCCGACGAACAGCGGTCACTTGGCTTGAAGAAATGCGGGTGGACAATGATACGTGCACGATCTTCAAGGGATCCCGGCCCACGGGGGTTACTGCGCGGGGCTACTCCCACGCGAAGAAAGAATACATCCACAAAGGCTGCACCCTGAAAATCGAAGACCGTCTCCATGACATCGCAGCGGGCAACGAGAAGACCATGTTCGATGCATGGAGGGGGACGCTCCAGGCGACAGGATCGCCCTGATGGCCTCGCCCCAGGGGAAGCCAGAAGTGTTCTCCCAACGTACTAGCCTGATCGGACGAGCAAAACAGTGCTGGATAGCTAGGTGTGGCGGATGCCACGGAGGGACTAGGGGCTAGTTTCCGTCTTCTAGCTCTTTGGCGCCAAGGTCATGACCGCCCCAAACACGGCTACATACAGCAGGACTGGTGCAGCCACACCAACTGCTACCCACATCACGGTTCGTCCCACGCTGAACCCCCGGACCTCTAAGCTAAGGATGTCTTCCAAAGGCACTGAGAAATCACCCGCACCCACGAGTTGATCGCCTTCGACCGATGGCGACA
>CAZJIM010000036.1:0-16317 GCA_964546115.1 uncultured Gemmatimonadaceae bacterium
GCGCCGCATACACATGATTGCCGGTGATCCGTCCTTCGGAGCGCTTGCAGATCTCAATGGCGCGATCAACGGCCCAATGTGAATTGTCGGAGTTGTCCACCGGTACGAAGATCTCTCGGTACATAAGTGTCTCGGTCTTTGGAGCGGCATATTTCTCCAACCCCGATTGCCAAAGCACACACGCCGCGGATTCCGTATCGAAATCGTGACGATCTCCCGCCCGGTGCTACTCTAAGTCCGTGCGTCCGCCGGAGCGGACTGGAGGTGCAATGTCAACCAAGTGCGAAGGGGGTGAGACTTTCTCACCCTCTTATTTTCCCGCTCGCCGACTCTCGTTTGAGAGCTGAGTTCCGCCAGGCCAAGACCCGTACGGACTCACAGTGGCGATATATACCTCAGACCGGAGATCCGAACACCGATTGAGGTTCGGGTCCCCCGTATCAATCTCGACGTGCACAATACATTTAGATCTTCGTTCAGATTCCTGGACCTTGGCGGTTGCCTCGACCCCCATCGGTAGACCGAAGCCGGACAAAATATACACGCTTGTGAAAAATGTCTCAAGCAATTTCACTGGCTGTTACAGGTGCCTAGAGAGCCCTAGTTTTCAGCCAGTAACTGGTGTTTCTCCTGGCTCCAGTGGATTTTGCCCGCAATATATTAACGGAGGCTTAGAGGCTGTCAACAATTGTGTTGCCATGGTCCCCGGCGGGTTGGACGCCAAGGCCTGAGTGAACTGCTCAACCCGTCGGGACAGTGATCCTTTCCATCAGGACTCGGGACACGAAGAGGGTAAGAGAAAACAGGAGTAAGGTAGCCCCGGTTGGTACCAGAAAATCGTTGAGCCCAACCGCAGGACCAGTTCCCCCAGTGGCTGAGAATAGGACCTCATGAAGGGGTGCGAACGGCAGGACTCCTTCGATAGTGGCTCCCCATCCTCCGGGCTCCGGGGTGCGGAATACCCCTGACCCATGGAGAAGGAAGAGCGACACTACCGCTGCGAAGAGTGCTCCTTCGGCCATTGAGCGGGCCCCTGCCGCTACCCAGACTCCCACCAGGTTCGCAGCTATAAGTGCTAAGAGGACAGAGGGGATCAATAGAAGCCATACCGTCACCTCTGTCCCTCCCAGCGATAGGATAACCAGCAGTGCTGGGAGGAGTTCCAGAGTATCCAATCCGGTTGAAGCTAGGACGCGCTCTGTAACCAGGGTGGACTCTGAAACCCCTCTCAGGATTATGCGACGCAGGGGTCCACCATCTCCTTCCTTAAGGAGAGAGATGGCCGAACCGAAGGTTCCGAACAAAACGAAAAGAACGGTAAACGCTGCGGAAGCGTGGTAAGCGGGGGCGTCCCCGGCGGAGATAGGTAAAACCAGAAGGAGAGGGATTCCCATGTTCAATAGGAGAAGCCTTCTCCGCCGAAACGCGAGGCGCCACTCAAGCCTCCAGATTGATAGCCTCAGGTTCCTAAGCCTCCCTCTCCCCATGAGTCGTCGGATATGGCGTCGAGGGACTTGCCGGTCAATTCCAGGAAGAGGTCTCCCAGATTGGGTTCCCGGACTCTGATGTCTCGGATCGGGCGACCGGCCGTGAGGAGCGTACTGACGAGATCTGGCAGAGGTCGACCTGCCTGAGAGCTCTCCACGACGATTCCAGTGGAGCTGGGCTGTGCCGCTTCGACTCCGTCGATATCTGAGAGATTGACGTCCAGAACCCGTGGCTCCGGATTCGCTAGGTCGATCTCGATCCGGGTGCGACCCTCCAACCGCCTGAGAAGCGCTGGAAGTGAGGCGTCCTCAACCAGCTTCCCGCAATGGAAGAAGAGCACCCTATCTGCCCACATTGGGATCTCGTGGATCTCATTGGACGCTACGATCACCGCGCCGCCGTCCCTTCCCCGGGCCTCAACCGCCTTCCTGAGCGCCAGCATGCCGCTTGGGTCAAGACCGACTGAGGGTTCGTCGAGTAGCAGGAGGGGCGGAGCCAAAGCAAGAGACTCAAGAAGAAGAAGCTTCCGGTTCATACCGAAGGAATACTCCGACACCAGAGTGTCGAAGACCTCATTGAGATCGAATGAGCGACAAAGATCCTGGATCCGATTTCGGGATCCGTCCTTCGCCGACTGGTGCCCCAAGCGATCCCTCCCAGGAGGAGGTACGAGAGTCTGAAACGCCTCCGTATTCTCAGCACCGGTGAAGACTTGAAAGTGAACGGGTGTATCTGCGGCGTATCCGATCTGTCGACGAATGGAGGTAAGCTGGCCGGTCACGGGTTGGCCCAGCAGGGAGAGAGCGCCCTCGGTTGGTCGAAGATCGGTGGCAAGGAGTCGGAGTAGTGTACTCTTTCCTGACCCATTTGGACCCAGAACTACTACCACCTCACCCGCATCTACCTGGAGATCAAGAGCTTTGAGACCAATCCGGCCTGAGCGGTACCGCAGTCCCATCCCGTGGGTCAGGACTGCAGGTGCTTCCGGACTTACAGATCCCATGCGGCCCTGGCAAGCATCCCCAAGTTGCCTATCACGATGACGAGAGCGGTCAGATAGAAGGACGCAGGAACCTGGGTATCGGAGAGAGGGAAAAAGGCACCCTGGATCAGTGCAGGCAGTCGAAGTGCATGGAGTCCCCAGATCACCCGAGCAAACCAGGAGTTGCGCCAGCTCCAGAGTCCCCAGAATACACCAGCGAGAATAGCTGTGCCGAGGACCAGCCAAAGCCATAGTGGCCCCCTGCCCTCGGGGATCAGGCCGGCTCTACCCATCACCCAAACCGCGAAAACATACAGCAGACCCACGTGAAGGTAGACAATGGCTGCTTGACGGTATTTGCGGGCCAGTTGATCCGACATCTACATCCCTTCCAGCCCTAGCTCCGATCTCGCCGTATCCATCACCTCTGGAGTGAGCGTTCGGATTTGCCGTTCTTTCGCGTAGTCGGTGTAAATCCTCTTCACCATCCCCCGCACGAAGCCAGGGACCCGCTGGAGCCGCTCTACTGCCTCCGGACTCCACTCGACCGCGGTTGGACCTGCGTAAGGAGGAGGGTCAGCCCGGTTCGGGTCCGTGCCGACAGCGGATTGAGCCTCTTCATCTTCGGGGTTGGATCTGGTGTCCGGATCAACGAATGCCGTGTCCCTACCTCCTTCCAGTCCCCCACGGGTAACCTCCATGGGCTGGGCAGGGACCTCACGCCCTCCAATCTTCACCCCCATGGAACTCACGAACTGCGTCTCCATGGGGTTCGTGAGCATTGCCATTTCCCGATGACACTTTCCACATGTGAAAACCGCGGCCAGAGTGCCGTCCCCCGGAATCTGGCGCTCCATAAAGTCCATGACCTCGTCGCAAGGGATGCAGAGAAACTTCACTTGAAAACTCCTTGCTCTTCACCGGTCTTTTCAGACATCGTGCCATCCCCACCGCTCTTCTCCAAGTCGTCGTCACGCTGCACCAACCCTTCCAGACGGTCTGCGAGAGAGCCAAAGGCGAGGGCCACTTCCCCTTCCGGGTCTTCCAATGTTCGTGGCCGACCCCGGTCGGTGTCCTCACCCATACGAGGGTCGAAGGGGATCTCAGCCCAGATTGGATGACCGGAGTCCTCTGCTAATCGTCGGGCGCCGTTTCCACGGAAGAGCGGGTGGCGGTTGCCACAATCGGGACAGAGGTAGTCGGTCATGTTGGAGACGAGAGCCACGGTGGGGACCCCCGCCTCCTTCACGAGTCGGATAGACCTGGCCACCACGGACCGGGATATTTCTGAGGGAGTGGTGACCATCAGGAGGACGGGGAGGTTGGGAACCAGTTCAAGAAGCCGTCGTATCTTATCGGTTCCCGGAGGGACGTCGATGAGAAGGTAGTCAGGTTCGCCCCAGTCTACATCTGCCAGAAACTCTCGGAGGGCACTCGCCTCCATGCTGCTTTGCCAGAGGAAGGTGTCCGAGTCTGGTTCTTTCCACCGGAGGGGAGCGTCCCTGTTACGCTGAAGGAGCTCCATAGACATGACTCGGATTCCCGCGACTCCCCTCGGAGGGACTACGCCGTCTTTCCGGTCTTCCAGAGTGGCATCGGTGACAGCTAGCATCTGCGCGAGGGAGGGTCCGTTCAGATCGGCGTCCAAAACCCCGACCTGATGTCCCCGGGTGGCCAGTGTGGTTGCCAGATTCGTGGTGACGGCACTCTTTCCCACCCCTCCTTTTCCACTGGCGATAGCGACTACTGTTCCAACTCGCGACAGGCGAGTGGACAGTCGGCCGCGCTGGTCCAGCACCTGTTCTAGCAACTCGGACTCAGTTTGGTGCTTTACTTCGCCGTAGGTGCGGAATTTCCTCACCTCATGCCCTTGGGGTTGGAGACGAGTGTACGGAATCGGAGTCGATCCGGTCACCAGAACCTCAGGTGTCACGGAAGGATCTGAATCCCCTGGGAATCGAGGACGGTGAACGCGTCCACCGGACAGGTCTGGCAGGCTGCGATTAGCTCCTCGGTTGACACGGAGTCCACACTGTCGCGAAACACCGCGATCCCCTCGTCATCGAACTCAAATGCTTCCGAGCTTGCCTCAATACAATCACCGAATCCCACGCAGATCAGACGGTCAATCCTGATCGTCAAATCTCCAGTCTTCTTCTCTTGTACTTCAGACAAATGGGAGATCCTCCCTGAGACTATTACAGGTTCGCTGAACCTGCCCTCTCTGCCAGCTGCCGGTCAAGGATCGAGAGCTAAGGAGAGCCTGGCCCATCTAGCTTGAGTTCTTCCTTGGAGATGCCTGATCGGAAAGATGGGACCTCTCGCCCGCCCTTGCCCTGGTATACGTACTCGAAAGTAACACAGCCCGGCTGCGCTCCCGGGCAGTAATAGCCTAGAAACCGGAATTTGGCGTAGCGCCCATCCGCCGTACGAAGGGCATATACCCTTGGAGTAGGGCTGAGGAGGTGGCTGAGAAAGGAGTAGTCGTACCAATTCTCTAACGGGGGGGATATGGAGTCTCCACGTGCAGCCTCAGTCCCCTGGTAGCCTGCCTCCGGAAGCGAGGAGACTGAGTCGAACGGGGCTTCTCTCAACCCGATAACCCCCCCCATTCCTGGAAATCTATCTCCCCCGTTCACGATCACCTGGAAACGTCGGAAAGCAAGGTCCCATTCGAAAGGAAGGGAATCCGTGACCACGGTCCCTTGCGAGAAGGAGAAGAACTGCCACCGGTCGGAGCTCCGAGCGTCCACCGTGTAGGTGAGCGGTCCCACTAACTCCCCTCCCGCTGGAGTGGGTTCCCGAGACGAGGGTACGAAGGTGGCGAGTTCGGGTTGCCGCAGAGTGAACGCTACGAAGATCACGGCCAGAAGAACTGCCACTGTCGCGATCGTCACAGCAGTTCGATTCCGGGCGAGTTCGCGCCAGAGGAGTTCCCCAGTGCCGGAGGTTTCGTCTGGCGAGGTCACTCCGCCCCCCGTCGAATGAGTTCGGCGTAGAAGCGGACTACATCCAGGTATACGCCAACCCGGACTCGCTCGCCCCCGCCGTGGATCGTCTGTAGGGTCTCTTCGTCGACTCGAAACGGAGTGAACCCGTACACATTTTCCGATACCGTGCCGTAATGCCTGGAGTCCGTCCCCAGGGTAGCCAGCCCTGGAACCACAGCCACGACGCTAGGGAACGTTCGGTGGATCGCCCCCCGAAGAGCGTGGAAGCCCTTCGATTCCGACGAGTACACAGCGGTTGGGGGGGTCGTGTCCATGTCCTCTTCCACGACTTCAACCTCGATCTCAAGATCGGAGACAACCGAACGAATCTCCTCCACGACTGAGTCGGGTGAGTCCCACGGCGCAATCCGTAGGTGAACCAGTACGAAAACCTCGGACGGAAGTTCGTCTCCGTTGGAGCCGGGGTGGAACATCGTCGGCACTGCTGTCGTTCGGAGAGAGGCGCCCAACATCGGACTCTCTGAAAGGGCTCTGGCCAGAGGTTTTTCGAGCAGCCACAGGTTTGCGACAAGCATACGGGTTCCGGGATCCATATAGGGTCCTAGAGTCTCGAGGACCTCGAGCGTGGGACCCCTGATCTTAGCCGGGAAAGCGCTGTCTTCGAGACGCGTAACAGCACTCGCTAGAACTCCGGCTGCGGTGCTTTGCGGCGACATCAATGAACTTCTCCCCTTCGCTCGAGCGATCAGACGGATGTTCATCCCGCCCTTTTCCGCAACTCCGATCATGCCTACCGGGTCTTCGATA
Organism: uncultured Gemmatimonadaceae bacterium; assembly: GCA_964546115.1. Classification (GTDB taxonomy): domain Bacteria; phylum Gemmatimonadota; class Gemmatimonadetes; order Longimicrobiales; family Gaopeijiaceae; genus JAAXGI01. Next base: position 6,229 of record CAZJIM010000036.1, read on the forward strand.
CCTGGAATTATTCCAGATACTAGGTAGAGACCCTCGCCAAGGGCCCAGGTTGTGTGGATTCCTCTCTCTTCCAGCAGATTCGCAATTCGACGGGCGCCATTGACCCCTCCGGACTCGCTGTCATGGCCGAATGCCAGGAGAATGGTCCGTCGGGGTACGAAGCCGGCTTCCAATAGGCCTTCCACGGCTTCGAGAATCCCGAGCGCCGACCCCTTGTTGTCGATAGCACCCCTTCCCCAGATGTATCCTCCTTCAATCCTTCCGGAAAAAGGAGGATACCTCCAGCCTTCCGTCTGGCCTTCGAACCCGGGGACCACGTCCATGTGTGCGTTCAGAAGGATGGGGCTGAGATTCGGATCCGTTCCTGGCCAGCGGTAGAGAAGGGAAAACTCCGAGACCGTTTCCCTCTCCAGGACTTCATGGACCCGCGGAAAGGTCTGCTTGAGATACCGGTGGAAGGCCAGCCAGATGGCCAAATCCCCATCTGTGAGGTCCCCGAGGGGAACCGTGGCAATACGCAGAGCCCCAGCCAGTCTTTCTGGTGCACCGAGCTCATCGAAGACGAAGGGGTAGGGGGTTCCCTCGGGGATCGGGTTTCGTTCGAAGGCAGCAGTACGAAGAAGCATGGTCGTAGCTATCAACCCCGAGAGCACGACGGCTGCCAGTACCATGCGGATCATAAACGTCTTCATCAAACGGAGTCTAGGGTCGGTTCAGCAAGCGAGAAAGATCCAAGGCGACTGACGTTGTCCCCTCGGTGTTCTGAGTCCGTTCCACTCATTCGTCATTCGGCTGGATTTGAATTCGCAAGATAACAGACCTCTTTCCAGTGTTTTCTCTCTCTTTCGTGAAACGTTCATGAAGGATACGTTCGCCATAATGCCCTTGTCGTCGCGAATTGGGCGTGACTGGCAGAAACATGAGGAGGAGCAATGTTGTATCCTGCTTCACATTCCCAGACGGCACGCTGCTTGAGGCGGGCCGTTTTGTCGTTACTGGTGTTGGGTTTCCTGCCAGCCGGACCGACTGCTGCACAGGAGGTCACCTACGCGGGGGACGTGGCGCCGATCGTATGGGAACATTGCGTGTCTTGCCATCGAGAGGGAGGGGTCGCACCGATGCCCCTTCTCACTTATGAAGATGTCAAGAAATATGCTCCGCTGATCAAGCCGAAGGTGGTGAGTCGGGAGATGCCCCCTTGGTTTATGGACAGGACCATGGGGATCCAGGAGTTCAAGAACGACCTTTCACTCTCCGATGAGGAGATCGCCACAATCGTTCGGTGGGTTGATGCAGGTGCGCCATCGGGTGACCTAGCAGCCATGCCTTCACCTCCCAAGCTCCGCCAATGGGCAGAGGCCTGGAGGCTCGAAGACGAGTTCGGTCGGCCACCGGACCTGGTTCTTCCCTCGATTCCTCACAGTGTGCCTCCCACTGGACAGGATCAGTGGCCGAATCAGTGGACGAGAGTGGAGGGGCTGACTGAGCCAAGATGGGCTAGAGCCGTGGAGGTCAAGCCTGCGGATTCCCAAAGTCGATATGTATTCCACCATATGAATGTTCGCTCTCGGACTCCCGAGGGCCGATCGCTGCTGCTCTCACATTCCAACGTTGGCAAATGGTATGATATCTATCCGGAAGATACCGGCCGGTTGATTCACCCGGGAGAAGAGCTCCTCTGGGACATGCACTTCTTCCCGTTGGGCGACCGGGAGGTGGTGGCTCAGGCCCTGCTCGGCGTGTGGCTCTACCCGTCAGGGTATGAGCCGGAGCTAGGCTCGGGTGTCGAAGAAATCTTCTATATCGATACGGATCTTCCGCGCCTCACAGGAACACTGAGGGGCCAGGAGATCATGATTCCCCCCGATGGATACATGACCCTCCAGGGCCTTCATGTGCTGGATCGACCGCTCCGGATCCACAGCGCTCAAATCCACATGCATCAGCGGGGTAAGACGATGACGTTGGAGGCTCTCTATCCGGATGGTCGGAGAGAACTCCTCAACAGGTTGCTTCATGACCATCGCTGGCTCACCACCTATGTCTACGAGGACCACGCCCGACCGTTGCTACCAAAAGGTACGGTATTGATCGTTACTGCCCAGTGGGACAACACGGTCGATAACCCGAACAACCCGGATCCCAACCAATGGGTGTTCTTCGGGCGGCGGACAGCGGACGAGATGGCGCACATGTGGATCGGCACGACCTGGCTCGAGGATGACGAATACGAAAGGTTGGTTCTTAAGCGGGATGAGATGCTGCAGGAAAGAGAGCGGGAGTTGGTTCAGAGAACCGGCGATGGTGGATAGAAGGTATTCCTGAGGAGGAGCGAAGATTCGATGGCCCGTCCGCGGAGAGGTGGCCGTTCCGTGTTAGCGGGAGTCCTTGTCGTGGGGCTTCTGCTCGGAGTTCGCACGTCCCTAGAGGCTCAGGATCCCGTCGAGGGAACGGACTGGGTAGCCCGTATTCTCCGCGCCTCAGGTCAGCCTGTGATCCCTGCGTTTGAAGGTTGGTGGCAGAAGGCCGATGGTACATACGAACTATGCTTCGGATATTTCACCGCTAACACGGAAGAGGTGCTCGACATACCGCTAGGCCCGGACAACTTCATCGAGCCGCGGGAATTCGACGGCTTCCAACCGACCCATTTCGATCCCGTTCCGTTTGAGCACCGCCGCTATTTCTGCGTTTTCACGGTCAACGTACCAGAGAGTTTCAAATCTGGAACCGAAGAGGTCGTCTGGACCCTCCGTGTGCACGGTCAAAACTACTCGGCGCGCGGGTATCCGAGAGTGAACAGCTACATCCTGAACGAGCCCGACGCTCCCGATAGGGCAGCAGCCTGGGAGCAGCTCCTCGCACGGGCTGGGCCCAACGACGACATACTCAACTTGAGTCCTGGGAATGCACAGGGATCGGTGGCGCCGGCGCTCCGATTCCTCGATCCTCCCGGACTGGAAGGAAGAGGTCGTGTGGGGGTCCTGGCTGGACCGGTCACCGTTGCAAGCGGGGCCCCGTTGCCCCTCTCTGTGTCCGTTCGGGAGCCCAATGCCAGGCCAGCCCGCTGGTGGGTTGGATGGTACACGCATCAGGGCCCTGGCGATGTCGTATTCAACCCTCAATCGCTTGAGGCTGACCCCGGTAACGACTATCGGGCGACGACCACAGCGACCTTCACTGAACCTGGGAACTACGTTCTGCGGGTGCAGGCGATCGAGAACCTCAATTCGTTCGAACGCCACTGCTGCTGGACGAACGGCTACGTAGAGGTGCTTGTCACTCGATAGACGGCGGTCTTGTTCACCGGCTGATGGTAAGATGTGAGCCTTCAGTGGTGCGACCACGATACCCGGGCTAGGCAGGGACGTTGCTCTCTAGAGATCCTACCTGAGGTATTCGCCACGAAGAGAGAGGGGTCCCACCTGCCTCAAAGTCGGCATCTCCTCCCCCGGAATAGTCGTGCTTATCCCCACTCTTCGAGGTGTTCGATCGCTGCGTTTACTCCCCCTCTCTGGATGGGGATATCAGCGAGGACAAGCCCCGACTCCACACCCGCCAATGTGGCGAACAGCATGAGGTCGTTGAAGTCTCCTAGGTGGCCTATACGGAACATCGTCCCCTTCAACTTTCCGAGTCCGGTGCCCAGGGAGAGGTCGAAGCGGTCAAGGGTAAGGGCTCGAAAGCGGTCCGCATCATGGCCTTCCGGGAGTCGGACTCCAGTCAGGACCCCACTGTACTCTTCAGGATGTCCGCATTGGATTTCAAGTCCCCACGTGAGAACCGCCCGTCGAGTCGCCGCGCCATGACGAAGGTGGCGTTGAAAGATGTTCTCCAGCCCCTCCTCGTGGAACATCACGAGTGACTCCCTTAGCCCGTATATGAGATTCGTGGCCGGTGTGTAGGGGAAGAACCCTTTCTCGTTCTGGGCGATCATTCGCTCCCACTCCCAATACGAGCGCGGCAGTGTCGCCGCTCTTGAGGCCTCGATGGCCTTGGCGCTCAGGCCTGTGAAAGCCAGCCCGGGTGGAAGCATCAGACCCTTCTGGGCGGCCGCCACGATGACGTCCACGCCCCACTCGTCATGGTGGTACTCGATGGACCCGAGTGACGAGATCGTATCGACCATAAGGAGGGCGGGATGTCCCACACGATCGATTGCCCGCCGGACTTCAGGGATTCGGCTCACAGCCCCTGTTGAGGTCTCGTTGTGCAGGATAGCGATGGCCTTGTACGTTTGGGACTGATCTGCCTGGAGCCGTTCTTCAACAACGTCAGGGTCGACTCCGTGGCGCCAGTCTCCTGGGACAAGATCCACGTCGAGGCCCAACCGTCCAGCCACCTCAGCCCACTCCACACCGAAATGACCCGTCTCGAACATCAAGACCCTCTCGCCAGGGCTCAATGTATTGACCAGTGCAGCTTCCCAAGCGCCAGTGCCAGAGGAAGGGTAGACGATGACGGGACCCTCGGTTCCTACCAGCCACCGGAGGCCCTCCAAGATCTCTCGGCCGATCTCCGCGAACTCCGGACCACGATGATCGATGGTCGGGCGCGCCATGGCTCGCAGGATGCGATCGGGGACGTTCGACGGCCCGGGGATCTGAAGGAAGTGCCGGCCGGTTGGGGGTCTTGCCATGAGGGTAGGCTTCCTGGGGGGAGAACAGCCCAGCCGACGCTGAGGGCTGGGAGGCGAGGGGGAGAGAGTAGGAGCGGCTCGGGATTAGTGTCAAGCAAGCAAGCCACGATGATAAGGGGTGCGGGTGGCCGGTCGGAAAAGCTTCGCGAATCCAGAGTGGGGTGCGAATCTTGAGCCGCGCGACCATTCCCACTGCTCCGGCGTCCGACTTGGACGCGACTGTTGCTCGATCAGCCGAGCTTGAAGCTGATCTCTCACAAGCCGTTCAGGGAGAGGTTCGCTTCGATCCCTACTCCCGACACTTATTCGCTACAGACGCGAGCATGTATGCGATTGAGCCGCTTGGGGTCGTCTTTCCGCGCGATAAAGACGACGTAGTGGCTGTCGTAGAAACTGCGCAACGTTTCTCAGTTCCCATTCTGCCGCGAGGCGGGGGAACCAGCCTGGCCGGGCAGACTGAAGGTCGAGCGATTGTCCTTGACTTCTCCAGGCATATGAACGAAGTGCTCGAGCTGGATCCCGAGTCGCGGACGGCAATCGTACAGCCGGGCCTCGTTCAGGATGACCTGAATCGAGCCGTCGCTTCCCACGGATTGTTGTTCGCTCCAGATACCTCCACGGGGAATCGGGCGACTATCGGTGGGATGATTGGCAATAACTCGTGCGGTGCTCGTTCCGCCCGGTATGGGATGACAATTGACCATGTCGACAAGCTGAGTGTCGTGCTGTCGGATGGGAGCACCGCGCTCTTGCAACCGATAGCTCCCGAAGACATCCAAGAGCAAGCTAGAAAGCCTACCCTGGAGGGTGCCCTTTACAGAGAGATTCCTCCACTGATTACGAAGCGAGCCGATACGATTCGCTCGGCAATCCCCAGTCACTGGCGTCGGTCCGGTGGATACCGACTCGAGCGGATGCTTCCGGAGGCGGGTCCCTTCAGCCTCGCAAACCTCGTGGTTGGTTCGGAGGGGACCCTGGCCGTGACCGTCGAAGCAAAGGTCCGGCTTGTGCCCCGTCCTGGAGCGATCGCCGCGTTGGTTGGGCATTTTGACACTATCGCGGCGGCAATTGAGGCTGCGCCCACGGCAATGGATTGCGGTGCCACGACCGTAGAACTCGTGGATCGGATGATCCTCGACCTGGCGCGTACTTCGCCGGTGCATGGCCATCTCACCGGCCACCTGAAGGGCAATCCGGGCGCGATCCTCTGGGTAGAATTCTATGGGGACAGTGCATCTGAAGCGGAAAGCGGAATGGAGCGTTTGCGGCAACAGTGGGAGGCGGAAGGACACGGGTATGCCTTGGTGGCGGCCCCTACCCCTAGAGAACAGAAGGGCTTTCGGGAGTTACGGAAGGCGGGCCTAGGCCTTCTCATGGCCGCCGGTCACGGTCGTGAACGCTCTCTCGCCTTCGTAGAAGATACGGCGGTGGATCCAGTCCGGTTGCCTGAGTTCACACAGAGGTTTGCGGGAATCTTGGATGACTATGGGCTTCGAGCCGGCTTCTATGGCCACGCCTCAGCCGGTACTCTCCACGTCCGTCCGTTCATGGATTTAACCCGAGCGGGTGAAGTTGAGAAGATGAGGGCGGTTGCCGAGGCTGTGCTCGGACTGGTCCAGGAGTTCGGAGGGATGAATAGCAGCGAGCACGGAGATGGCCTGGCTCGAGGGGAATTCAACCAGCGGTTCTTCGGTGATGAGTTCTACGAAGCCATGACGGAGGTGAAACGCATCTTCGACCCTGAAAATCGACTCAACCCGGGGAAAAAGGTGGCTGGTTCGGCAATGACCAATCACCTACGTGAGCCGGCGCTCCCGAAAGCTTCCCCACTTTCCACACACTTTCAATTTGACTTTGAGGATGGAATGCGGGGGGCTGCGAACCGCTGTATGCGGATCGGGGCCTGCCGAAAGTCGGCGGGGGCCGGTGGGACGATGTGTCCCTCGTACATGGCGACTCGGGACGAGGAGCACTCTACCCGAGGACGAGCGAACGCCTTGGTTAAGGCTCTCTCTGGAACAGATCCCGAGAAGGCGCTGGCTGATCCCCGGCTCCACGAGATCCTTGATCTCTGCCTTGAGTGCAAGGCGTGCCAGACTGAGTGTCCCCTATCTGTGGACATGGCCGCCATGAAATCGGAGGTGCTGGCACACTATTATGCAGTGCATGGAGTACCCCTACGCACGAAAATCTTCGCCCACGTCCGAACATTGAATAAGTGGGGATCGGCCTTCTCCCCGTTCTCCAACTTGCCAAGTTCGTTTGGCCCGTTTCGAGCTCTTCTTGAACGAGCTGTGGGGATCGATCGTCGGCGTCCGCTTCCCCGCTTCCGAAAGAGAACTCTGTCGAAATGGTTTTCTCATCGCTCTGTGCGGAGGGACGGAGGAGTGAGCAGGAACGGTGAGTCGAGGCCTGGTTCACGCGGACCGCTCATCTTCTTCGCCGACTCGTTCAGTAGCTACACGGAGCCGGAGATCGGACAAGCGGCAATTGAGCTCCTCGAAGCGGCAGGATGGAAAGTTACTCTCGTAGATGATGTTTGCTGTGGTCGCGCCTTTATATCAAAGGGGTTACTCAAGGAGGCTCGCTCAGCCCAGGCTGGTCTGGTGAAACGGCTCGGACCTCCCGCTCGGGCCGGCGTCCCAATCGTCGGTTGCGAGCCTTCCTGCATCTTAACGCTTAGGGATGAGTTGCTCGGATTACAACCCAAGCATCGGGAAGATGCTGAGGCTGTGGCTCGTCAGGCTCGTTTGGCAGATGAGGTGCTTGCCGAATCTCTAGAGGAAGGGAGTATCGTTCCCGACCCAGGATCTCCGATCTCGGGACGTCCCATTCTTTTTCATGGCCACTGCCATCAGAAGGCTTGCGGTGCGCAGCAGGGAAGTGTCCGCCTGTTGAAGGGGATCCCTGAGTCACGAGTAGAGGTCCTTGATGCCGGCTGTTGCGGAATGGCGGGCTCATTTGGGTTCGAAAGAGAGCATTACGATCTTTCGATGAAGGTGGGCGGTCTCCGCTTGTTTCCTGCGGTAACCGCAGCGGAGTCAGACGTATTGGTGGCGGCTACCGGTGTGTCATGTCGGCAGCAGATTGTCCACGGTACGGGAAGGGTGGCGCAACACCCAATCACCCTCCTCCATTCGACGGTGAGGATTCAATGATCATCGAAAACATCCTTATTGCTTTGGCGGGTTTGCTCGCTGTGGTTGCCCTTCTGTTTCTGACGATCACCCACTACAAGTGGCACGTATTTATAGCTCTCCTCGTGCCAATCCTCCTGTTTGCTCTGCTTCCAGGGGTAGATCGAGAGCTGTTTATAACTGCCTTCGAGGAGGGGTTTGGAGGAACGATCCAGGGGATCGCGGTGATCATCGTACTTGGTTCTATTTTGGCTGAGGCCCTGAAACATACCGGTGCCGTCGAGCAGATCACGGCGACAATGATTCGGTGGGTTGGTGAGAAGCGCATGCCTTTAGCGCTAACATTGAGTGGTTTCGTGATTGGTGTCGCGATCTTCTCAGATGTGGGTTACGTAATTCTGAATCCGCTCGTGCACTCTGCTGCACTACAGACCGGCCTGAACATGAGCGTGATGTCGACGGGCCTCGTGGGTGCGATGCAGCTCACTCATGCAATGGTTCCCCCGACACCAGGGCCGTTGGCCGCCGTGGCGCTCGTGGGGGCAGATCTTGGCACAGTCATCTTATTCGGCTCGATCGCTTGTCTCATCGGTTCGGTTGCGGGCTGGGGTTTTGCGCTCCTCGCTGGACCGTGGATTGAATCCCCCCCGTCCGATGAGTTCGTAGGTCAGTCCTTCGTCGACCAGGGCCGGGAGTCGGAGTTGCCTTCGACGTGGAGAGCCTATGCACCGATCCTGATACCGCTCGTGCTGATCGGAGGTCAGGGCGTGGCTGCTCTCACCCTCCCATCTGAGCACATTATCAACGTCATCTTGCTCTATTTGGGCTGGCCAGTCGTGGCCCTTGGGATCGGCGTGCTCCTGGCATATAGAAATACGAAATCCGAACATTCTGGAGATCGGACTGGTGCCTGGGTAGAGGAGGGTCTTCGCGCTTCGGCGATGATCATCATGGTTACAGGTCTAGGTGGAGCGTTGAGTCAGATCTTGCGGGGAACACCTGCCGTAGATGCGATCGCCAACGCGGTAGCGCTAACCGGGCTGCCCCCAATCTTTCTCCCCTTTACCCTCGGGATCGTTGGAAATATGATCACCGGCTCTACTACAGTCGGCGTGATTACAGCGGCATCCATCGCGGCACCGATGATGGGTACGCTGGGTCTCTCGCCGGAGGCCACGATGCTAGCCGGTGCCTCGGGATCGATCATCGTCAAATACGTCAACTCAAGCTACTTCTGGGTGTGCGCCTCCTTCTCTCGGATGCCACTGAGATCAGCCCTTCTGTCATATGGAGGGGTTACGTTTGTTAATGGTGTATTCGCAATGGCAACGGTCTATTTCCTTTGGGTGATTGGCTGGGTCTGATTGCTCAGTAGATTCGGGTTGCTTCGATCAAGTCTGGCGAGGGGCCTTTAAGGTTAAACGTTAAGGTGAACCGATAAGGAGAGGGACATGGATATCCGGGTCAGAACCCTGGCTTTCGTCGCGAGCATCGGCCTTTTTCCGGCTACGGTGACTGCTCAGGAGTTTCCGCCGGGCTTCGTGGATCCTGGGCCTCTTCTGGCCGCGGCTGCCGCGGAAATCGGTGAAGCCAATCTCCAGTGCATCACGTTTTCGGGTGCTGGTTATAGTGGTGCTGTCGGCCAAACGTTCGAGAACGCGGTTAACGTCGACTGGGAACGCATCGACGGGATGGCCAACTACACGCGCACTATCAACTGGGAAGCTGGAACCAGTAAAGAGACGTTCGATCGCCAACCCGGTCTGAATCCCGCCTCATGGAAGTACGGATTGGGCTGGCAGGGAGGCACGCCGACACAAAGCGAGACGCGCCAGGCACACATTGTTAATGGCGAATTCGCCTGGCACATCGATGGCGACAATCCACCGGTGGCCGTGCCACCAGAACTGGCCGAGCTGTACCGACTCGACCTCTGGCTGAACCCCCCCGGCTTCATCAAAGCCGCCCGCCTACCTGGTGCCAATCCCATCGCTTTTTGGCGGTGGGAGCAGATTGAGAAGGGGCGGGACGGAAATGTGGTGATACCGGAAAGGATGCACGTGGTCGCGATCACGATGTTGGGGAAATACCGTGTGGATGCCACGATCAACTCCCAGAATCAGATCCAACGCATCAAGACCACCGTGAACGAGCCCTCACTGGGTGACTTCAACATCGAGCACGAATCCATTGACCAGATGACATTCGGCAACGTGAAGTGGCCGATCACGTGGCATTCGCACCACGGATGGGATGACAACTGGCAGTTTTACCGTCAGAGTACGGGCCACAACGGTTACGGTGGTAGCTTTC
>CAZJIM010000036.1:16327-21600 GCA_964546115.1 uncultured Gemmatimonadaceae bacterium
ATCAGTGTTTTTTACGTGGTGGAATATGCCATATCGACCTCGAAGACCGTTCCATATAATCGAACAATTTAACCTTCGGCACAGCGATGGGGCGATTGTAGGCAACCGTTCCGCAGAGTCTATTCTGCGCCACAACGGTTACGGTGGTAGCTTTCCGGAGGTGCAGCCAAACGTCTGCGACGATCCGGTTCCGGTGCCACCGGTAGTGAGGCGGGCGGCGTTTCCCACCCAAGTCACCGTTGAAAGGATAGCGGAGGGTGTGTATCTGCTTGGCGGAGGCGCTGCGAACAGCTACATGGTGGAGTTTGAGGACTTTGTCGCCGTGTTCGAGGCGCCAGGTAATGAGGAGCGTAGCCTCCTAGTCATCGAGGAAATTGCTAGGCTGGCTCCAAACAAGCCAATTCGTTGGCTGATAAGTTCGCATCCGCACTTCGACCACATCGGAGGACTACGAACCTACCTTCACATTGGCTCGACGATCGTAACGCACATGGCCAACCTCGACTTCTTGAACAGCGACGTGCTGGCCTACGAACCCAGGACGGTCAAACCCGACATCGTGTCGTTATGGCCACCCACGGAGTTGTCCGAGGGTTATAACTACGAGGCGATTCAGGAGAACTACGTGATCACGGACAATTCGCGGATTCTGCGTGTCTACTACGTCCAGCCTTTGCAGCACGTCGCTGGCATGCTGATGGCCTACTTGCCGGCTGAGGGCATTGCATTTCAAGCGGATCTGTTCGATACGCACGAAGCTCCTCGGGCAGCGCAGTTGCCGGCAATGCGTAGCCTTAATACCCAAGTTGAACGGATGAACCTGGACGTCACGACACTCGCGCCCGTTCATGGGCGACCGGTGCCGTGGAGCACATTCGTGGAGGCCTTGAACTCGCTGGAGAGAGCCAACTGATACAGAACACAGCCACGTCCCTGTTCCGACCCATGGGCTCCCTATTCCCGGAGAACGGCTTCGATACCTGTATCGCCTCAGGCAATGAGAAATAGACTCATGAGCGTGAAAATCAATCGGCGGGAGTTTCTCTTTTCACTCTCTGGCGTCGCTGTTTTGCCTCGAGTCCTAGCACGAATGGGTCGCCGTCACCTCCCGGTTTTCGCACTCAACCACATGGAACTCAGCGTCTCCGATCCACAGCGGTCCATCGAATTCTACCAAGGATTATTTGGGATGCCGATCCAGGCCCACATGGGTGGAACAACCATTCTGAGGATCGGCGACGGACCCCAATTCATGGCGATCCGAGCCGTAGCTAGGGGACAGGCGCCGAGTATCAGCTGTCTCGGGATAGCACTGAGTGAGTTTGACCCCGGTAAAATTATCGAGACGTTGAAGGCCTCAGGGGTTCGAGATGCTGGACTGGGGATGCCTGCCGAAACCGTCATGAGGGTATGGACGATAGGACGGGGGGTGGAAGTAGGTGGAGGACCTGAGGTTACGACTGAGTTGTTCCTCGGAGATCCTCACGGGATCATCGTTCGGTTGGTTGATCCGACTCACTGCGGGGGTGTAGGACTTCTAGGAAATATTTGCGGTGTCCCGGAGGCTTCCCCTGTTACCGGCCTTCTAGCAGTGCATGATCTGAACCACTTTACGATCAACGTACCTGATCCTCCGAGTGCAGTTCGTTTCTATCAGGAGGCGTTTGGGTTGCCCATACAGGCTTATCAGGCGAGCACTCCGGCGCTCGGCATTGGGGAAGGGCCACAGTTCCTCATGTTCAGCGGCGGCACTGTGGCTTCCCGGCCGGCTGTCATCAACCACGTCTGTATGACGGTGGAAGCGTTCGATACGGAAGAAATTCTCGAAAAGTTAAGCGACTACGGTATTCGGTCACGTGTTGAGGGCGAGAGCACCGTTGTACCCCTAAGATCGTATATTAGTATGCGGATGCCCAACCGTGGTGGTGTAGAGGGCGGCACACCGGAGTTGTACTTCACCGATCCAGATGGTCTGCGCATTCAGCTTCAGGACACGACCTATTGTGGGGGAGGTGGGTATCTGGGCGAGGTCTGCATTTAAGCAACGCTTTGTCGGTAGGTGGGAGCGGAGTACCCTCCGGCGTGCGTTAACTCCACACCAGGAACAGTGAGAATCCGACGGCCGTGCCTCCAAGGAGAACGAGCCCCAAGTAGGAGAACGCCCTAAGCACCCGGTTCGGGCGGAAGCTCACGGGTACGTGGTCTGCAGTCACGGCGCGCAGGTTCAGGTAGCCGAGCACCGGTGCCGTGATAAACGAAACGATCGTAGCGAAGTCCACCATCGTTGTAAGACTTCCCGCAAAGAACCGTAAAACTACTAGGCTCAGGCCGGCGAGAGCCCATAGGGCAAACCAGTACAGCTTCCCCTTATCCTCCTCGAATGTCACGTCGAGGCCGACTCGGAGCACGTGATAGGTTCGGGATATGGCCCTGGGAAATCCATCCATGACCGTGAGCATTGTGGAGAACATGGTGGTCACCACGGCAATGAGGATCAACGGGCGTGACCATGCGCCCAGAGTTGTCGCGTATAGGTCAACGAGTTGAAGCGAAAACGTGGTTCCGTCCGCGCTAAAGCTCTGGTCCGACGCATACATAACGGTGGCCCCAAGGGTGAGGAAGGCGATCGCGATGATGCCCGCGCCAACATATCCGATCCGAAAGTCCAGCAGCGCCTCTTCAACCGTGACCTTCACACCGCTGGCTCGGTTTTTCGCAAGAGTCCACAAAGAGTTCCATACCGCGATGTCGAAGGCTGACGGCATCCAGCCAACAAGGGCTAGAATGAAGCCAAAGGTCACGACATCAGAATTGGCTGATGGCCAGGGTGCCCAGTAGGATACTGTGGCCCGCGGGAGCGCCATCGTGGCTGCTACGAGCGTGCATGTGGCGAGCAGCAGGAGCACTCCCTTCATCGTGCTATCGAGCGCGCGAAAACGGCCGGTCCAGAGGAGTAGCCCGGCTCCTCCCATTACCAAGGTACCCATCGTTACTATCGACCAGGTCACGCCTAGCACATAGGTGAAGACGGATGCGGCAAACAAGCCCACTGTCGTCTGGATGATGAGGGCCGTGCTCAGCGTGATGAGGAAGTACACCCACACGGCCCAGCGACCGAGTCGGTGGTACCCTTCGATGAGGCTCTCTCCGGTTGCAGCAGCGTAGCGGGGACCAAACTCGAAGAACGGGTATTTAAGTGCCAGCGCGATGAGGATCACCCAGAGGAGGCTGAATCCGGCATCTGCGCCGGCACGAGTGGATTGGACGAGGTGGGAGACCCCGATGGCGGTTCCGGCCCAGAGGAGCCCAGGACCGAAAGTTCGCGCAAATCGACGTGGTGACTTGGCCCGGTTCACTGGGTACGTGAACCGCTAGTCGTCACAAGTCATAGTCAGAAACTAGCATCCGCACGATACCATCGTGCTTGTTCAGCAAAAGAACTTGGCCGCCTGGACCGGATGCCAAGTGCAGGTCTACTCGCGTTGCGGGATCTCTACCTTGCTCAGCGTTCTTCTCGCGAATGACCTGGAGGATGGTTTTCGCTTCACCCCCATCATTAAGGAGGATTCGACGGATGGAGTCTTGTCCGCCATCCGGCAGCTCATCTGCACTGATGTAGAAGATTTCCCCACTCGGCAGGTCGTTAAACAGGACCAAATCGGTAAGTTGTGAAATGGCATCTCCGCGGTATACATGAACACCGGAGGCGGCCGACTGGGGCTGCAGAAGTGCATCTAACTGCCCGTACTCAGCCACGGGATAAGTCACGGAGGGATCGCCGCGAGGGCCCGCTAGATCAACTTCCTGGCGGCTGATCCAGCCAAAGCTTCCTTCCCAATTATTCCATCCGAGATTTGCTCCCCTGGAGACAAGACTGATTTCCTCTACGATGTTCTGTCCGATATCAGCAAGGAACATATTCCCGTTTTCAGGATCCCACGCGAATCGCTGTGGGTTCCGAACCCCATATGCATAAACTTCACCGAGCGTATTAGGGTCGTTGTCCTCAGCAAATGGGTTGTCGTTCGGAATTCCGTATTCGCTGTTTACGCTATTAGATCCGAGGGGGTCAATCCGAAAGATCTTGCCGAAAGCCGAGCCAAGGTTCTGTGAAAGACTGAGGGGGTCTCCCCCACTCCCTCCGTCCGCAATACCCACGTAAAGCAGCCCGAAATCCTGGTCCCCCGCGGATGTGAGAGGGTTGAAACCAATCTGACCCCCATTATGGTTGCCGAACGGCTGCTCAAACCGTATCAGCTCCCTGGGTGCATCACCGTCGTACCTGGCTGCTGTCGGGTCACGGGCGGTCCACTCGAGCAGCACGGTGTCATGGGTATCCTGACTTTCTACACGTGTGCCCGTGACACGCTCATTAATATTCGAAGTTATGCACCTGCCGTATAGTAATGCGCATTGCGGAATGAAGTCTGCCGTCGGAGCGGTGTTGTTCGTATCGGTCCAGGTATAGAGTTTTCCGAATCCCGGTTGACCTGGCTGGCCGAACTGTGGGTGTACCGTGAAGCTTTGGACGCCGCGTTCCCTGCCACTGTACTCGACCTCGATTTCCCAACGAGGGTCATTGACATTCAGGTACTCGGTAACTGTTTGGCCATCATAGCTAATGACGTAGAGCGGGCCACGCTGGTCGTGGGCGAACAACCGGCGGGTTCCGGGTTCGTCGACCAGATGCATCAGCCGTGCGGGCTCCCCGTCGCTGTCGGGGATCGTCGCGAACTCGACGAAGTCCACCAGGATTGGATCGCCATTAGCGGAAATAGGGGTTGGGAAGGGATCATCGGCAGTCTGAGCACAAAGAGGGTATGCTATCAGTAGTGCGCTAAAGATTAGGCGGTTCAAGCACATTGTGTCTCCACTCCTCTGTTCTGCCTCTTGTGCCAGATCAATGTTTCAGGTGAGACATACGATAGCAGGAAAGCTAATGTATCCGGGAAAATCCCGAAGGAAAAACACAACTTGTTCTTAGACGGCTCACGGCCGTAAAGGAAACGCCGGCCGGTCTGTTTGACCGGCCGGCGTTTCCTTTGCTCAGTTTAGCTTGGGTCCTGAACCTGGCTATGGTAGTGGGTCCCGGTACGAGCTTGTCGGAGGCAGCTGTGCGCCAGACAGATCGTTCGGAACGCCGTCCTCAGCTACGACAGTGTGCATTAGCGACCCGATCCCCTCTATGGAGGCTTCGATCCTCTCACCGGCCTGAAGATACCCAGAGCCTGTCGCGCGCTCGACGCGACCAGCGCCCGTTCCGCCCGACGTCC
>CAZJIM010000037.1:0-20595 GCA_964546115.1 uncultured Gemmatimonadaceae bacterium
CCCACTCTCGAGTGAAGAGTCCAACATATTTAGGTTGATCAACGTGTTGTTTCTCGCTACCGCCGCATGGTACGCCGTGATAAAGCCGATGCCTCCCATGTCGGCAGCGAGATGGTAAATATCCTCCACCTCAGCACATGCCTCTAGGGCAGCAGTGTGATCCCGGAGGTCAAGGATCCGGAAGTCGTCTGCGGGGCTCTCCTCAAACTCCGGGTACTTGATGTCCACTCCTCTTACGAAGTGTCCCAGCTGGACCAGGTGCTTCACCAGATGGTGCCCAATGAATCCCCCTGCACCGGTCACGAGAATCCTTCTCGGCATCCTCATCCTCCTTCTCTTAAAGGAAGCCCTACCAGAACCTCCCTATACACCTAAGAATATGCCCAGACGAGAAGCAGCTCCTGTGGAAACACCACACGAGCTGTTCTGTCGCTTGAGAGGCGCCGCCCGGATTCGAACCGGGGATAGAGGATTTGCAGTCCTCTGCCTTACCGCTTGGCCACGGCGCCTGAATGCAAAAAGGGGAGACCCCGCAGTCGGCGCGTCAAGCCTCCCAAATCCAGAAGAGCGGGAAACCGGACTCGAACCGGCGACCCCCACCTTGGCAAGGTGGTGCTCTACCAACTGAGCTATTCCCGCGGTATCAATTTCGGGCGATTCAAGGACCCCTCAAGAGACCGCTGTAACAAGCCGAAAAGCTAGGTTTCATAAGGGTTCCTGTCAAGCCACGTGGGCGTTTTTAGGCCCCCTATATTTGATCCAAAACCCATCGCCCTTATCTTTCGCTGACCTTCTGTCGAAGGCCTGGATTTCTCGGGTATTTCGCACCCTTCCGCACTTCTACATCGACCATATGCTTCGAGCTGCCTCGACTCGGATTTACCTGGGAGCAACCCTTCTGTTCGGGTTAACAACGAGTGCGGAAGCCCAGACGATTCAGAGCCCGTTGATCCCCCGCGGATCGCTCTTCTTTCAGATTAATCCTTCGACCACCACCGTGAAGGGGATCTACGGGCCAGACGATACTAGAAACCTGCCTCTGGGAATGTCACTCAGTCTTCCAACTGTTGAAATTACGGAGGTCATGGAGCTAGAACCGACCGTGCAGAGATTCGGAGCCCTTGCTGGAATGCTTGGAACCCCCTCAATCCGACTGGGAGCAACCACAGCCAGATTCTCGGCAGATGAGCGAGTGCTCCCAATCCAGCTCAGCTACGGGGTGCTCGATCGCCTGACTCTGGGTGTCACCGTGCCCTTCATTCGAAAGAGGCTCGATACCCTTCTCCGCCTCACCCCGGATGGAGCGGATGTGGGGGAAAATCCGTTCATCACAGAGGGCGGAGTGGTGTCTGCGTTCTTGGGCAATGCCGATGTTACGCTCCTGACTGTGCAGACGGCTGTGGATGACCGATGCGTGCAGCTAGGCGAGCAGGACACACAGTGCATCTCGGGAAGGGCCCTGGTGAGCGATGCGGAGTCCTTTTTGTCGGACCTGGGCACTGCCTATCAGGAGGAGAAACTCTTCCCGCTCGAAGGCTCCCAGTTGGGTGATGGCATCTCAACCAGATGGATGGGTCTGGTTGCCTCATTCGCGGACTGGGGAGCCGTAGGGCCGCAGATGCTCCCACTAGCATCAGACCCACTCGACCAGGCAACCTTTGAATCCCTGGTAGTTGACCCCGCATGGCCAGGCGGTGGCTTCCCACTCGAAAATCCGGACGTGATCATGGGCTTGGGCGACGTCGAACTGAACGTCGCGCTCGGGCTCCTGCGACCTGATCCTCCCGCGCCCATCGGTAGCGAAGAGCTGGGACTCCGGGTGCATGCTGCGGCTGTGGGTACGCTCCGATTCGGAACCGGTTCTCCGGACTCTCTGAGGACCGTATCTCCGATAGACCCGCCCAGAGGCGTATCGGGCTTTTCTCTGAAAGTGGTAACAGACTTTCTCCTGCCGGGGCGATTTGCGATTCTCGGCATCGTCGAGGGCGGCTGGAATGGAACCCGTGAGATGACCCTCCTGGCTCCGGATCCCGCTGGAGTCTTCACTCCGGGCCGGACGAGAGCAGAGGTACAATGGAGTCCGGGCACCCACATCAGGACCAGCATCACCCCGAGATTCCAATTCGGCCCCGGGCTCTCGCTCGGAGCAGGATGGCAATTCTTGAGGCGTGAGCCAGACACGTTCGAGGCCGTAGCATCGGAGGATGGAGTTGATACCCCAAACCTGCTGCCCCCAGTGGGCAAAGTCTACTCCCAGCAGCGGTTCGCCCTCGAGCTCCGTTATACGTCGATGAACAAACCCTTGATCGACGCGGTTCCCTTCCCCTTCGAGATCCTTCTACGGGGCTCGAAGAGCATAGCTGGTAGTGAGGGCGCCACGGTGGAGAGTAAGGCCGAAGCCATGGTTCGCTTCCCGCTACGCCAGTAGGCCTTTGAGGAGGGAGGGTGCGCCAACAATGATGGACTTCCCAGTGCCTGTATCGCCCGTGAGCATGTTCAGCCCCAAGTCCAACTCGAGAGAGAGATCCTGGATGACCGCAAAGTTTCGGATCCGGAGCTCAATGAGAACGGGTACCTTAGACGGCCCAGTTCAGAACACGCCTGAGCGTCCCGAAGAAAGTCTGGCCCGGTAGCCGAACCAGAGACACGCGCTCTCGCCCCTTCTCCACGAGGATACGGTCACCCGGAGTGAGGTGGAACGCCTCCTGTCCATCCGCCGTGACCACTAGGTCCTCGTACTCCTCAAGCATCCGAATGGTGAGCAAGACATGATCCGGGAGCAGGAGCGGCCTCATGGCCATCGTGTGGGGAGAGATCGGGGTCACGACGATACAGTCCATTGTCGGAGCGATAATGGGGCCACCAGCCGAAAGGGAGTACGCCGTCGAACCCGTTGGAGTCGCGACGATGACGCCATCTCCAGAAAAGCTCCCTATCTCCTCGCTCTCTTTCTCCTGGCCTACCTTCACGTCTATGCGTACCACCCGTGCCGCTCCACCCCGATGCAAGACGATGTCATTCAGGGCCCAGAGGCGAGGGCCCTCCGAGCCCTCGCCATTGATGATCCGGCCCTCAAGAGTGAAGCGTGGATCTAGAAAGGCCTCACCCGCCAGGGCCCTTCCGAGTGCATCCTCAAGGTCCGGGGGGCTGACCGAGGTGAGGAACCCCAGATGGCCCAGGTTCACTCCCAGCACCGGGACGCCGTGGCCTGCCACCTGCCGTACCCCACGCAGGAGGGTACCGTCACCCCCGAGCGTCAGGAGCAGGTCGATTTTGGACGGGTCCTTTAGGGGCTCTAGGGACTCGAGGGAACCCAGGCGGAGGGTCGGCTCTGGGACTAGGGTCAGATCATGCTCAGCAGCAAAGGTTTGCACCCGCAGGAGCACTTCCTCCAGGTCCTCGTTCCTTTCGCGACCGACCAGCCCAATCCTCCGAAATCCACCCTTCAGAGAAAGCATCTGACCATCGTCGCGGAGGCTCATGCGCTTTCCCTGGCATCCTGGTCGGCACCTATGAGAGATTGTCGATCACCGAGACCACACAACCGCCGGACACGCCCAGCGATGCCATCTACATCCAATCCCACCTCAGCGAGGAGAACTTCCCGGGAGCCATGTTCGACGAAACGATCTGGAATTCCCATCGTCCCGAAACTACTGGGGAAATGCAATCCCGGATCGTCTAGGATCTCGCGCGACAAGAACGCACCGAACCCATTGGATCGCGCTCCCTCCTCAATGGTCAGAACCGTTTCGTGGTGATCCAGTACCCCAGCCAAGATCTCCCGGTCGTATGGCTTCAGAAAGCGACAGTTAACGACCGTCGCCGAAATTCCCTCTTCGGCCAAGCTCGATGCTGCGTTCAGCGAAGAGCCCACCATCGTGCCTACAGCCAAGATCGCGAGGTCCGACCCCTCACGGACAATCTCCCAGCTTCCAAGGGCAACATCCGGGATCTCAGAGACCGGCGGCACCTCCTCAGGAACTGCAGCGCGTGGCCACCGGATCGAGAAGGGTCCGTCATCCAGGGAAAGACCGAGCCGAAGAAGGGCGAGCATCTCGGCGCCATCCCTCGGAACGGAAACTCTCATCCCCGGGACTGTCAACATGTACCCGATGTCAAACGTTCCGTGGTGGGTTGGACCATCCGCCCCTGCCAAACCCGCACGGTCCATGCAAAACACGACGGGCAGATCCTGGAGGGCAACATCATGCACGATGGAGTCGTAGGCTCGCTGGAGGAAAGTGGAATAGATCGCCACTACTGGCCGGATACCCTGCGTCGCCAGTCCGGCCGCAAAGGTCGTGGCATGTCCTTCAGCAATCCCGACATCGAAGTGCCGCTCGGGGAAGGACTCCGCAAAAACCTCTGAACTCGTCCCATCAGGCATCCCCGCGGTGATGACCACGATCCGCGGATCCTCGCGCCCGAGTTCCGTGACCCCTCGCCCGAAGACCTTCTGGTAACGAGGAAGCCCTACAGACTTCTTCTTCTTCCCCGCACCCGAAATCTTGTCGAAAGGAGAGGCCGCATGCCACCTGAACGGATCATCCTCCGAGGGACCGTATCCCCTGCCCTTCTGAGTAAGAACGTGGACGAGGACCGGCCCGTTCAGATCCTTCACCCGAGAAAAGGTGTCAAGGAGGTCGTCGAGGTTGTGGCCATCCACGGATCCGACGTACCGGAAGCCAAGCTCCTCGAAGATCATTCCGGGGATGAAGAGGTGCTTCGCGCTCTCTTCCATTTTCCCAGCGATCGACTTCACGGTCTCGCCCAGATTCTTGGGCACCTTCTTCAGCAGTGTCTTGACCTCCGACCGAACTCGATTGTAGACCGGATTTGTGATCATGGTCGTCAGGTACTTGTTCATCGCTCCCACGCTAGGGGCGATAGACATGTCATTATCGTTTAGAACGACTATGAGGTCATGATCCGTATGTCCTGCATTGTTAAGGGCTTCATACGCGAGCCCACATCCCATAGCACCGTCCCCGATAATCGCGACAACCTTCTCTTTTCCACCCAGGAGATCGCGCCCAACGGCCATCCCAAACGCTGCCGAAATCGAGGTAGCCGCATGCCCGGCTCCAAAGGTGTCATACTCAGATTCCCGGCGACGGAGGAAGGGTGCCAGGCCCCCATGTTGCCGAATCGTCGGCAGACGATCATTTCGGCCGGTCAACATCTTGTGGATGTACCCCTGATGACCTGTGTCCCACACGAGCCGGTCCCGCGGTGTCTGGAAGGTGTAGTGTAGAGCCACGGTCAACTCGGCCACGCCAAGACTAGCACCGAAGTGGCCTCCGACCTTAGAGACCACATCGATATGGCGCTCACGAACCTCTGTGACCAGTAACTTCAGTTCATCCCGCGATAGCTCTCGCAGGTCCGATGGCTGACCTACCCGCTCAAGAACTGACACCCAAACCCTCTCTGTTCCATTGTGTTAGCAATACCAGGGCCCAAACATAGCCAAACGCTACTCGACTTCGACAGGCGCTTCTACCGACGAACCTTCGTTCCTCAGACTAGTGATTTCTCCGCACCATATACCACGCCAACGCCGCGAGGGGGGGCGAGACAATGCCGACGCCTTTCAGCGCCCTCAGACTATCCTCGATCAATGCCTCCGCCTCCTTCCTTGCAGCCTCGACCCCAAGGAAGCGCACGTAGGTCGACTTATCCAGATCTCGGTCTGACGAATTCTTGCCGAGAGCTGTGGCGTCAGCAGTTGCGTCCAACACATCGTCGGCTATTTGGAAGGCAAGCCCTATCGCCCGACCGTATCGCACAAACGCCTCCTCGACCTCACCTGTCGCACCCGCTGCCACTGCTCCGAGTCGGGCCGCGGCTCTGAAGAGGGCTCCTGTCTTTTTCCGGTGGAGCTCGTCCAGCTCCTCCCTGGAGAGAGCCCGTCCCTCACCCAGAAGATCCATCGCCTGTCCTCCTACCATCCCTTCGACCCCTGCGGCCTGACTCAGGATCCGGACAACAGACCCACATCCCTCCGGCCCGAGTCCCAAGCGACCCGCTGACTTCCATGCCTGCAGGCCGGCAAGCGGGATCAAGACCATGCCCGCTCGCATGGTCACCACCTCGCCATAGACTGTATGAGGCGTAGAGATCCCCCTCCGAAGCGCAGCGTCATCCATGCATGGAAGGTCATCGTGCATCAGCGAATATGCATGGATGAGCTCAAGACAAACGGCCAAGTCGTAAACTGAGTTAGACCAGTCGGTGTCGGGGAGCATCTCTTCGCAGCACGTCAGAAAGCTGGTGGCACAGAGAATCGGTCGTAGCCGCTTTCCGCCCGCCAGAACCCCGTGTGACACCGGGTCCTTAAGGTCCTCTGGGAGAGGAGGTACGAGATGACCTAGCGCCCGCTCGAGTGCTTCTTCTACTTTCTGGCGCTCCACTTCAAGGAAGGGTTCGAGCTGGAAGACTTCCGTCCCTGTGGTCACCCTTCATCTTCCTCTAACGGTCGGGTCCCCAGTCTCCCCTCCTCTCCAACGAGTTCCTCGACCCTGAACTCAGCCTGGGAAATGAGGATCTCTGACTCCCGGATGTGACGGATCCCCTCCTCGAAGAGAGCCAGGCCCCGTTCCAATTCGACATCACCACCTTCTAGAGCGGCCACAATCTCATCCAATCTCCGAAGCCTTTCCTCAAGCGTAAGTTCGCCCCCAGTCGCTTCGGTCGGCACGAGAGTCTCGCCCTCTTTGGATGCCTCGCTCAACTCGTACCCTCCTCTCTCACATCAAGCGTCTCACAGCGGACCCTTCCATCGACAACCCTGAGGTCAAACGACTCACCTACGCCGAATTCGGAAGTGGCCCTCAATACCCTCGAGTGAGCATCCAGGGGCACCGCATACCCACGGCGGAGAGTCGATAACGGAGAAAGTGTCTCGACCTTACCAGTCAGGGATCCGAGTCGCTCCCTCTTCCGATATATGATGCGCCGCATTCCGGACTTCATACTAGCGCCCCTACGATCGAGACCTCCCCACTGCGGCTCAATAATACTCCGGATTGCCCGCAGCACACGGATGGAGTCCTCCCGGACGCGTTGGCGTCCGCGCTCCGTCTGGTGCTTGAGCGCCCTGGCTAAGCGAGTCTTAACCACGCCGAGCACCTCGACAAGCCGATTGCGATCGTGTACGGCGGCGGCCGCCGCCGCGGAGGGCGTCGGTGCGCGCAGGTCTGCGACAAGATCCGCGATGGTTACGTCTACCTCATGACCCACTGCCGAGATCACTGGAACCATGCATCCCGCGATGGCACGAGCAACCGGCTCCTCATTGAACGCCCACAGATCCTCGATGGAACCGCCACCACGGCCCACGATCAGGACTTCTACTTCCCCCGAGTTTCCGAGCAACCGGACGGCATCGCCGATCTCTTTCGCCGCACCATCTCCCTGCACGCTAGACCCTCGTACCACAACCCGAGTCCAGGGCGCACGACGTCGAATCACCGTCAGGACATCGTGAAGTGCGGCGCCCCCCAAAGAGGTGACTACTCCGACCGACCTAGGGAACCGGGGAATCACCCGCTTGCGGGCCGTGTCGAGGAGCCCCTCCTTATCCAACCGACGACGAATGCGCTCGAAGGCCAGGCGCCAAAGCCCTTCCTCGCCCACGCCTTCCAACTGGCGGACCGAAAGCTGATACTCTCCCCGGGCCTCGTAAATCGTGAGGGATCCGAAAGCCCGAACCTTCATCCCCTCCTCAGGCTCAGCCGGCAGCCGGGCTACTTCCCGCCGCCACATCACGCAGCGTAGTTGAGCCTGATCGTCTTTGAGAGTAAAGTACCGATGTCCGGACTTGGCACGGGTCCAGTTCGTCAATTCACCAGCCACCCAGAAGTTAGAGAACTGCCCCTCGAGAAACATACGGGCTGCCCGGTTCACCTCTGAGACGCTCAACGGAGGAGAGTCAGATCTGGCCTCTCCAGGCACCACCAAGAACAGGTCCGACTCGCCCCCGTCCGGAGGACTCAAACTCCGACTTCCTTCTCGGAGACGTATGCTGCAAGCGTATTCGAGATGAGCATCGCACGGGTCATCGGGCCAACACCACCGGGGACGGGTGTGATCGCGGAGGCAACCTCCTTGACTGAGGCGAAGTCCACATCGCCGGTCAACCTATAACCCTTCTCAGAAGACGGGTCTTCAACGCGGTTGACACCGACATCAATCACTACAGCTCCCGGGTGGACCATATCGGCCGTAACGAGTCTAGGGCTTCCGACAGCTACGATCAGGATCTCACCTAAGCGAGTCACCGCAGGAAGATCTGCAGTGCGAGAGTGCGCAACGGTCACAGTAGCGTTACCACCCCGCCCACGGCTCAGCAGGAGTGCGGCCATCGGCCGCCCCACGATCTTGGATCGGCCTACGATCACGACATGGCGCCCCTCAGGATCGTGGCCACTTCGAACCAGAAGTTCGACGATCCCACCCGGGGTACAGGGAGCCAGCACGTCTGGATCTCCGGCGTTCAATCGACCGACGTTCACGGGATTGAAGCCGTCCACGTCCTTCTTGGGATCGATCGCCGCTACGATACGCTCTTCGCTGATCTGCCGAGGGAGCGGGAGCTGAACCAGGATACCGTGGATATCAGGATCCGCATTCAATCCCTCCACCCATCCCAAGAGCTCGTGCTCCGAAGTCGAGGAAGGCAGGTCAATCTGGCGAGACCTGAAGCCAACCTCCTCAGCGTCCCTATTTTTCATGTGGACGTACGACTGGCTCGCGGAATCTTCACCGACGAGAACAGTCGCTAAGCCTGGGACGCGCCCGTTCTCTTCCCTTATCCGGCGCACCTGCTCGGCGACCTTATCTCGAATCTCGCGAGCGGCTTCAGTTCCGGAGATGATCTGCGCGCCCATCCGTTTTTCCTCGCCTCTCGCATGCCCTACGGGAATCACCGGGCAAAGTCAATCGCTCGGGTTTCTCGAATCACAACCACCTTAATTTGTCCCGGATACTGCAGCTCATCCTCAAATCTCCGTGCGACATTCTCCGAAATTTGAGTCATCTCCTCATCGGAGATCTTCTCTGGCTGTACCATGACCCGCACTTCACGCCCAGCCTGCACGGCGAAACACCGCTCTACCCCCGAGAAGTCCATGGCGATCTTCTCCAGACGCTCTAGACGCTTCACATAGGTTTCGAACATCTCTCGGCGGGCGCCCGGACGCGCACCAGAGATAGCATCGGCCGCCGTGACTAGAAATGCCTCTGGATAGCGGTGGGGCTCCTCATCGTGGTGCGCCCGAATCGCATTCAGAACCAGGTCGGGCTCGTTGTGCTTCTTACATAGCTCATAGCCTAACTCGACGTGCGTACCCTCGTGATCGTGCGTCATTCCCTTACCCACGTCGTGGAGGAGACCCGCTCGTTTCGTCAGCTGGGTGTCGAGCCCCATCTCCGCGGCCATCGAGCCCGCTAGACCTGCCACCTCCTTCGCATGAAGAAGTTGGTTTTGCCCGTAGGATGTCCGGTATTTCAGGCGTCCTAGCACTCGCACGATTTCGGGGTGGAGCTTGTGAATCCCCAGGTCATACAACGCCTGCTCGGCTGCCTCCAGCATCCCCTCCTCAACCTCACCCTGGCTTTTGGCCACCATCTCTTCGATGCGGCCCGGGTGAATCCGACCATCCTCGATGAGCTTCTCCATTGCGATTCGGGCAACCTCTCGCCGAACGGGGTCGAAACCTGAGAGGACCACTGCTTCCGGTGTGTCATCGATAATCACATCGATACCGGTCATCTGCTCAAAGGCACGGATATTTCGGCCTTCACGACCAATGATCCGACCTTTCATGTCGTCTGACGGAAGTTGAACGACCGAGACAGTCGCCTGGGCCGTTTCATCCCCGGCCATGCGCTGGATTGCAAGGCTGATGATCTTCTTGGCCTCTCGCTTCGCAGTCCCCTGAGCCGCTTCCCGCGACCGCCTGATCTGCTGAGCTGCCTCTGCCTCTGCCTCGCTCTTCAACTCCGTGACGAGCTGGTCCTTCGCGTCCTTAGCGGAGAGCCCTGAGACAGTCTCGAGCTTTTTCTTGGTCAGCTCCAGCGCATCTCGGACCTCCCCTCGACTCGTCTCCACCAACTCCTCCCGACCGCGAAGCTCTTCCTTGCTGGCCTCCATAGCAGCATCGCGCTCCTTCACCTCATCGAACTTCCGATCGAGGGAATCGGACCTGGCATTCAGGCGGCGTTCGATACGCTCGAGTTCCTCGCGTCGGCGGACTTCCTCTCTCTCCCAGTCCTCCCGGAGCCTGAAAGCTTCCTCGCGTCCCTGGAGCTCGCTCTCCTTCCTAGCACTCTCCGCCTCCTGGCGAGCCCTCTCCAGAATGCGCGATGCTTCGTCGCGGGCCGCAGCCCGTTCTTCGTTCTGGCGCGCTAATTCGCGGCCCTTCCCAAGGATGAACCCCAGGATCAGGCCAGCGAGCAGGGTCAATGCAGCCGCCAGGACGATCCCCTGCGCGGATTCCATGTATTCACTCCGAAAGCGGACGTGAAGGGGCGTCCGCAGGAAGGCCTAGTGGGAGGCTCACGTAACCCTCTAAGGGTCAGAACCCCCCTGCACGGATGCTACACGGGTAGAATAGGAATCGCGGGCGAACAGCCGCAAGGCCGGGAGCTCAGAAAGCTGACGCCGAGACACCCAGACCCTTCTCAATCCGCTCAGCGAGAGCCATGGATCGAGAGGTAACTTCTTCCTTCAATCTGTCTAACTCATCCTGAGTCTGGAAGTAGCTATCGGTGATCGACAGGGCCGCGATGATCACAGCCCGGTGATTATCAGCCAGGCCGCTTAATGTTCGGATCTCCCTAACGCGGTCGTCGAGGAATTTCGCACAACGCTTCGTGTACTCGGGCTCAGCAGTCGATCGGAGTAGATGTTCCTCCCCTGCGATCCGCACTGTCACCGACCTCTTGGATGCGCCGTCGCTCATTGTCAACTGCACTCCGTCGCTATGGGTGTTAACCCTGATTCTCTAGGAACCTGATACGGGAGAGAATCCTCTCCACACCTTCCCTGCCCTCAGCCATCCGCCCCTTCAGCTCAGCGTTCTGATCCCGTAGCCTCGTGATGGCCTTCTCCAAGATAACCATATCCACCTTACCCTCCGGGAATTCACTCAAGAGAGTCTTGAGCTCTCTGACTTGATCCTCCGCCTCACGCGCTTGGTCCACTACAGCCGCACGCTCCTTGAGGAGTCTTTCTGCCACGGCCTCCAACCTACTCAGCGCCTGTCGCTCTGGGGTATCAGTCCTTTTTTTTTCTGTATCCGACACTCAGCTCCTCCTCAAGGGCCCGGGTGACTGCTCTCACTGCCTTTTCTACCTCCTGGTCCTGCAACGTGCGGTCCAGGGCACGAAACCGAAGCCTGACAGCAACCGAACGAACCCCTTGGGGTAGTTCATCCCCGTGGTAGACATCAAACACCTGAACCTCTCGGAGATCCTCTCCTCCCCACTTCCTGATCAGAGAGATCACCTCTTCCACCAGCGTATCTCCAGGAACCAGAAGCGCCAGGTCCCGATCTATAGCCTGGTGCACGGGTAGCGCCTGAAAAACCCGGGCAACGTGCGGATCGGGCTCTTCAGGTAACACCAGCTCGAGCGCCCAGGCTTCTAGTGCCCAGAGCGGAAGATCCATCTCCTCATCCCGGAGCTTCCCTCCCGCACCTCTGACCAGACCTTCTGCATCAACGACTCGAAACGCAGCCTCTGGATCGAGAGCCCCCCACTCTTTGTCCTCGCCCAACGCAGGCCGCACGACCCAGCTACCCTCAGACACGACGTTCACAAGCCGTTCGAGGAGACGCTTCAAGTCCCACAGGTCTAGCCGCGCCGCAAGGCCGCTCCAGTGTGCGGGCTCTCGTTTCCCGTGGAGAATAGCTGCCACATGCGTCTCCTCGTGAGGTAGACCACCCCTCTCTCCTCGCCGAAAGATCGTGCCGAGCTCGAATAGGAGCACATCCCGATTGCCCCGCCTCAAGTTGTACTCCAAGCATGCCTTTAGTCCTGGAAGGAGCCGACTCCTCAAGAACGCTTCCTCCGCCGAAACTGGGTTTAGAATCTCGACCTCGCCATCTCTCTGTGATGCGAACGCTGGAATCTGGACCTCTAGTAGTCCTGAAGTGACCAGCTCTCCCCGAACTGCTTCCTCCAGACGAAAGAGCGGATGGTCGGGCACAGACCCAGGGCGGAAGGGTCCAAGGGTGTCGGGAAAGGCATCGTAACCATAGGTGCGGGCGACCTCTTCGATCAGATCCACTTCCCTGATGACATCGTAACTCCGAAATCCCGGCACCTCTACCGAGAGATCCGTCCCCGCGTCTTCGACCAGAAGTCCGAGGGGTTCCAGGAGATCCCGGACCGCTTCAGCCTCGAATGGGACACCGAGCACCTTCTCCACCCGAGCCAGATGAAGCGGGACGTGCTCCCGGGAGAACGGGCGCGAACACACGTCTAGCAGGGGCCCGAAAGTGCCGGTCCCTGCCGTGGCCAGGATGAGTTCCGCGGCCCGCTCAATTGCTCCGCGCATTCCCTCAGGATCCACACCGCGCTCGAACCGATAGGATGCGTCCGTTGAGAGACCCAGGGCCTGCCGGGTGGAGCGGATCGAGGCCGGCTTGAACAGAGCGCACTCCAGGAGAATCTCTGTGGTCTTGTCCGAGACCTCCGAATCCGCCCCACCAATCACTCCCGCTACGGCAATAGGCTTCTCAGTGTCACAGATCGCCAGCATTCGGGACGAGAGTTTACGTCCTACGCGGTCCAGGGTCCTGATCGACTCTCCTTCCCGCGCACAGCGAATCACGACCGTTCGGTCCTGGATCAGATCCAGATCGAAGGCATGGAGGGGTTGACCGACCTCATGGAGCACGTAGTTCGTTGCATCCACGACGTTGTTGATCGGTCTTGCTCCGATCGCCCCGAGGCGAGCCTGTAGCCAGGGTGGAGAGGGCTGGACACGTACACCGCTTAACCGGAGACCCAGATAACGAAAGCAGAGATCTTCCGCCTCGACCCGGATGGTCACACCGCCACCGGTCGCCTCGCGCTGGTCCACAACAAGCTCGATGGTGTTCAGCGTCTCGCCAACGCTGGGATCGCCGCCTGGGATGTCCGGGACGGCAAGATGGGCATGTCCTCCCGCCGTGATCTCCCTCACCACACCCAGGTGTGAAAGGAGGTCAGGCCGATTCGGCGTGACCTCCACATCCAATCGAACATCCTCGAGCCCGAGTGCCTCAACAAGCGCCTGACCGGGATCGGAAGCGCCTTCCAGAACCATGAGCCCCTCTTCGTCGGTCCCCAGCCCAAGTTCACGCTCGGAGCAGAGCATCCCTTCGGACGCTTGACCGCGAAGCTTCACCTTCCGGATTTGAATCCCCCCAGGCAAAGACGCTCCTACCGGTGCGAAGGGATAGCATCCACCCTCCTCAACGTTTGGAGCTCCGCAGACCACCTGGACCAAACCGGCCCCTCCGTCCACTTGGCAGACCCGAAGCCGATCCGCATCGGGATGCGGCCGGACCTCGTGTACTTGAGCTACCACCACCTCATCGAGCCCGACGGAAAGCTCACGGGCTTCTTCAACGGGGAAACCTCTCGTGGCCAGTCGCTCCGTAATCTCCTCAAGAGAGCCGATCGGCTCCGTTGTGCACGCCTGAAGCCAACGATAAGAGACGTTCACGGACCGGCAAACTGCCCCAGAAACCGAACGTCGTTCTCGAAGAGCAGACGAAGGTCCGGGATCCCATACCGCAAGAGCCCAATTCGGCCTGGACCCATTCCGAAGGCAAAGCCTGTGTATCGCTCTGAGTCGAGACCAGACGCGTCCAGAACAGCGGGGTCGACCATTCCCGCCCCCATGATCTCAATCCAGTCCGTCTCGGACTCTTCCCCGCTTTCGTTCAGGAAGACCCGCTTCACATCAACCTCTGCAGAGGGCTCAGTAAACGGGAAGAAGGAAGGTCGAAATCTAACCTGCGTATCCGAGCCCCAGAATCGACGTGCAAACTCTCCGAGGGTCGCCTTCAGGTCCACGAAGCTGATCCCCTCGTCCACGACAAGCCCCTCCAGCTGCATGAAGGCAGGAGTATGCGTTGCATCGTAGGAGTCCCTTCGGTAGACCATCCCTGGGGAAAGGATCCGTATCGGCGGCTCATACCGTTCCAGCGTCCGTACTTGGACAGGCGACGTATGGCTACGAAGAAGATGGCCGGCTTTGAGGTACAGCGTGTCCTGCTCGTCCGCAGCAGGGTGATCCAGCGGAGTATTCAGCGCCTCGAAGTTATACCACTCAGTCTCCGCTTCCGTCCCCCTGACTAAGGTAAACCCCAGTGTTCGAAAGATCTCCACTAGGTCGTCGATCACCTGAGTCACGGGATGCCTCCCTCCAACCCACCGGCCCCGAGACGGAAGAGTGAGGTCTTCGGGAACTGAGCGGCAGTCCGCAACTTGGCCCAGGGATGCCTCCTGGGCCTCCAATGCAGCGTGGAGTCTCTCCTTTACCCGGTTGGCTGTGGCACCCACCTCAGGTCGCTCTGCGGGCGAGAACTCCCCGACCCGACGGAGGATTCCAGACACACGACCCTCCTTGCGACCCAAGAACTCGATCCGGACTCGCTCGAGGGCCTCAATGGTTTCGGCGGACTGTACCGCCTTCAACCCTTCGCTTTCGAGGGTGTTTAGGTCCTCGACGAGTGATCCGCTGTGCGCCATCCGATTAGTGACGGGGAATTAGCTCTGGGTCAGGTTCTCCTTCGCTTGCCCAGCGAGCACAGCGAAGGCAGTTGGATCCTTCACCGCGAGGTCAGCGAGTGCCTTTCGATCCAACTCAACCCCCGACTGCTTAAGACCATTTATGAAGCGGGAGTACGAGAGATCGTGTTGGCGAGCGGCTGCATTGATCCTGGTTATCCAGAGCCTGCGGAAGTTACGCTTCTTCTTTTTTCGATCTCGATACGCGTGTTCCCAGCCCTTCTCAACCGCGTCCTTCGCGGTGCGGTAGAGTTTCTTACGTCCCCCGAAGTAACCCTTCGCCTCGCGGAACACCTTTCTCTTTCTATCCTTGCGCGCGGGCGCGCCCTTACTGCGTGGCATGGTGCTACTCCTTCCTCGGTCGGACCCCGGGCTCCTTCTACGATCCGGGGATCAGACGGTTCATCCTCTTTGCGTCTGCCTTGGAGACCAGCGTACGCTTGCGCAAGTGCCGCTTCCGCTTGGTCGTCTTCTTCGTGAGGATATGACTCCTGTAGGCCTTGTTCCTACGGAGCTTACCGGTGCCAGTCCGCCTGAACCGCTTCGCAGCGGCGCGGTTGGTTTTCATCTTCGGCATTCCTACCTCCTTCGGCCCACCCGAATGTGGCCTGTGCCACCTTGATTATCTTGTACTTAGAGGGGCGAGCAGCATGATCATCGTGCGTCCCTCCCGCATCGGCTGACTCTCAATCTTTCCAATATCCTCCACATCGCTCAGCACCCGCTCTAGCACCTCTAGGCCGAGTTCCGGATGGGAGAGTTGTCGACCCCGAAACATCATGGTGATTTTCACCTTGTCGCCGTCCTCAAGGAATCGTCGCACGTGCCGAGTCTTGAACTCGTAGTCGTGGTCCTCTATCCCGGGCCGGTACTTCACCTCCTTAACATGCATCGTGTGCTGTTTCTTTCTGGCTTCCCTGGCCCTACGCGCCTCCTCGTACCTAAACTTCCCATAGTCCATCAAGCGACAGACCGGGGGCCTAGCATCGGGAGCGACTTCGACAAGATCCAGTCCTGCTTCGGTGGCCCTCTCTCTAGCCTCGTCAAGGGAGATGATCCCGACCTGCTCCCCCTCGGCATCGATGAATCGGACCGGGCTGATCCGAATCTGGTCGTTGACACGGACCCTCTGATCCTTGATGGCGGCTCCCTCCAGTCAGCTCCAACACGCGTTGGGCCAGAAGTCACAAAAAAAGCCCGGACTCAACCGGGCCGATCACACCTCGAGGCTCGGTAAGACTCCCTCAGCCTCTAGTGTCCGAACCCGGCGGCGCCACTACCTTGGCAGTTCAAGGCGGGCCGATAGGTGGAGAGGGACTCCGCCCTCTCACTTCCGTATTGTCCTAGCGTAAAAAGATAGGGTCGGGGGGTGGAGCGTCAAGGAGAGGGTGATCACGGCGGAGGAACATAATCCAGCGCTCGCATCCGAATCTCCTTCTGGACCCGCTCCGCAAAAACCACGCGCTCGAGGATATCCTGCTTCCTGCCGGTTCCACGTTTACGCACTGCTACCGTGCCCTGAGATGCTTCGCGCTCCCCTATGACACACATGTATGGGATCTTGAGGAGCTCCGCCTCGCGGATGCGATACGAGAGGCTCCCGCGCTCTGCGAGCTCGGCCCGGATGCCGCCAGTTCTGAGATCCTCCACGTAGGACTCCGCGTCCTCTCCCCATTCCTCGGATATTGGGAGAACACGCACCTGTTCTGGTGCAAGCCAGACCGGAAAAGCTCCCGCGTAGTGCTCAATGAGGCCACCCACAAAACGCTCCATCGATCCGACTAGAACCCGATGTAGCATCACTGGACGGTGACGCTCGTTGTCATCGCCAATGTATTCGATCTGAAACCTCTCGGGGAGGTTAAAGTCGAGTTGGACAGTGGGGCCCTGCCACTCTCGTCCGATCGCATCGATCAGCTTAAAGTCAAGCTTCGGGCCGTAGAACGCGCCCCCACCCTCTTCCACCGTATAAGGGACATCATGATCCTGGAGAACATCTTGCAGAACGCCCACGGCCTTCTCCCACTGCTCCTCGGTGCCAAGGGCCTTCTCGGGACGCGTCGAGAGCTCGACCGTGTACGGGTATCCGAAAACAGTGAGCATCTCGTCAACGAGGTCGAGGAGCGCTTCAATCTCACCCGGCACCTGTTCCTCCGTACAAAACACGTGAGCGTCGTCCTGCGTGAACCCCCTGACCCTGAGCATCCCATGCAACACGCCGCTTCGTTCGTACCGATATACGGTGCCGAACTCCGCATATCGAATCGGAAGATCCCGGTAGGAACGCTGGGTGGCCTGATAGATGCAAATGTGGCCTGGGCAGTTCATCGGCTTCGGCCTGTAACGGCTTCCCTCGACTTCAATCGCCCCGAACATACTCTCCCCGAAATTTTCTAGATGGCCTGAAAGCTCGAACAGACGCTCGGTCATAATGTGAGGTGTGTACACGATTTCGTAACCGTGCCTGAGGATCAGCTCCTTCTCGAACTCTTCTATCTCGTTGCGCACGATTGATCCATGGGGCTGCCAAAGGATCAGTCCCGTGCCGACCCGTTGATCCACAGCGAAGAGTTCTAACTTCTTCCCGAGGACGCGGTGATCTCGCTTCTTGGCCTCCTCTAGCCGCTCGATGTGCTCGTCCAGATCCTTTTGCTTGAAGAATGCGGTCCCGTAGATGCGCTGGAGCATCTGCCGTGACTCATCACCCCGCCAGTAGGCACCCGCAGCGGAAAGTAGCTTGAAGTGCTTCAAGCGCCCCGTACTGGGCACATGTGGTCCACGGCAGAGGTCCAGGAACGGCCCGTCCCGATAGACGGTGATGACCTCCTCATCGCTGAATTCTTCGAGACGCTCGAGCTTGAGCGAATCATCCGCAAAGAGGCGCCGTGCCTCCTCCTTCGTCACTCGCTGGCAATCGAAGGGGAAGTCCGACTGGATGATCTTCATCATCTCTTCCTCGAACTGCTCCAAGTCCTCCGGTGTGAACGGCTCGTCAACTCCGAAGTCGTAGTAGAACCCGTCTTCGATCGCAGGCCCAAAACCAATCTCTGCTCCCGGCCGGATGCTCCTTACCGCTGTTGCCAGAATGTGCGCTGTGGAGTGCCTGAGCAAAGGCAAAGACTCCGGATCACGATCCGTAAGGAGCGTTACCGTCGCATCCTTTTCGAGCTGTCGGCCGACATCGACCAGTTCCCCGTCGACTTCAGCCGCCAGAGCAGCCTTCGCCAACCCCGGACCGATTTCCCTTGCGACATCGAGTGATGTCGATCCTATGGGTAGCTCTAGGACCGTCCCATCCGGGAGGGTGATACATATCGAGTCAGGGGACATCGAAAGGTCAAGAAGAGGAAGGTGGTGTGCGCGCGAGGCTACGATCCCCGTCTGCGCATCAAAGATGAGACTTTAATGGCCCGCCGAGCAGGGGTCAACCGCGCGCACTCGAAACTGTGCTACCCCCAGACCACGAGGACAAAGGCCCCGAAGAGTGTCACTAGGGTTCCTGTAAGCCGAGGACCGAGCGCCCCCTCCCGGAAGGCCAAGTGCCCTAGTATCACAGCCACAACCGCCCCGGTGCGCTTAATGCTCAGCACATATGAGGCCAACTGAAGGGTGAGCGCCTCCATTTGCAGAACGAGCATGCAAGCGAAGAGGAGACCATGGAGAAGGAGAGCGCCACGGCCGGCAGGCACGAGTCGGAGTCGGAAGCGAGCCTGCCAGCTTTCCGCCCGGCTGCTGCTGTCCCCATCTCTGGCGGCCACCAAAGCGAAAGGCAGGAACAGAAGGGATAGTCCCGCCGACAGCATGAACCCATAGAACGCAGGGGAAGACTCAAGCACGGCGACCCTATCGAGGGTCCCGGTTACCGACCAAATAACCGCTGTGGCCAGGGCTCTGACCGCAGCTCTATCCTTGATCAGGAAAGCAAACGGGGCAAAGAGCCCGGTACGAATCGTGTGAAAATGGAGGAGGTAGACGCCCGCTACTACGAGTCCGATCCCGAGCAACCCCCCTGCTGAGGGGATCTCACGGAGTAAGACCCACTCTACTGGCACGACAAATACCGGGGTCAACGCAAGGAGCGGATAGGTGATCCCTAGATCACCCAGTCGGAGAGCGGCAAAGAACAGATACCATGCTGCGAGGTTCCCGACCACGGCCACCCCCCAAGCAGGCCAGAAACCGACACCCACCTCGGGAATGCCGCGAACCGAGAGATATACGAGAAGAATCGGGAGGGCAAAGCTGAAGAGGGTCCACCCTGAGAGGACAACTCCAATCCGGCGGGACATCCGCGTAGACCAGCCCCCATGGAGCGCATAGAAGAGAGCCGTTCCACCTGCCAGGACTGGCCAGATCATCCGGCAGGGGCCTCAGAAGTTCGATCTACGGAACTGCCTCGGACACCTCCGGCGCGGTCCCCTCGTCAACCCCCAGCTTCAAGATCTCATCCAGAAGGAACAGATCCGTGAGGAGTGTACGGATATGTACCGAAGCATTGAGGTTGTCCACGAGCTGGGACGTGACCGACTCTTGGGCCTGAACAAGTGAAAGCACGGCTTTAGCTCTTACTGCGTCGGCCTCCACGAGCCTCCTGAAGGCCTCCACCTGGTCCGCCGAGCCTACCTCTTCCTCTTCTAGGAACGAGCCGATGAGCGTATCTAACCTAGAGACCGCAGTCTCCATCCGGTCCAAATGGGTTCTGAGCTGAGCCCCCCGGGATGACTGCGATTCTTCCGTGATCCCTTGAGCAGCATACGCAAGGAAGAATTCGTATGCCCCCTCAATCGCGTCGATACTCTCCGCAATCTGTTCGCGGGCTTCATCGGCCATATGTCACGCCTATTCTGGGTCCTGATGCCCAGAAGTCGGACGCGTACCCACTCCGGCTTCCTCAAAAGCCGGAGCTGGCATGCGCTCACCGTTCTCAGACACTACCCATTTCTCAGGATCGTAGTGCTCTACAAACTCATCCCGGGTGATCCAACCCTTGAACATGGACCGGGTGAGAAAGAGATTATCCGGCCTCACCGCAAAATAGATGTGCGCGATCAAGAGGCCAACGAATCCCACCGAGGCAAATCCATGAAGTACGTACATCAAGCCCCACGTCGAGTCCGCGATACCAAGAAGATACGGATTCGCTTCCCAGAACCAAGTGTCTACCCTGAACATCATCAGGAGCCCCGTGCCGAGAACTGCCAGTCCCGCAAGAGCCGTCACGTGGTGAAACGCCTTGTTTTCAAATGCCCACTTAGCCGTCCTCTCGTCCGGATCTCCGCCCCGGCTAAAGAACTCCCTTGCTCGGCCAATCGACTCCACCGTCTCGCGGATACCCAACCACATCGATGCGAGGCTGCCACGACCGATCGTGTCGATCGTGTGGTACACGATGTAGATGCCAAAAACCAGCCCTGAGATCCAGTGAATCGTCACCCAGGGGAACTGGAGCCCGAGGATCGGAACAAAACCAGTGATCAGCAGGGCGAAGGTCGATGCGGCCAGGATCCAGTGTGAGAGCCGAGCACTCCCACCGTGCCTCGTGATCTTATCCGGGATCCCGGCCACAGTGCCAGAGCCAATCGCCCCACCAGAACCAGCACTCTTCCTCTTGAAGATCGCATGCCCGATGACGAACAATGCGCCCGCCACGACGACCAACCAGAGAACGTTCCAAGCGAGGCCCAACAAGACCTCCTCTCCCCATGGATTTGCTGCTCTGCGCACGAAGTCCATGCTAGGCACTCGCCTCCCGGATCGCACGCTTCACCAGATTACGGGTGAGGGCGACCTTGTAAGCATTGA
>CAZJIM010000038.1:0-8655 GCA_964546115.1 uncultured Gemmatimonadaceae bacterium
GTGCGAGGTTTACCTCTCTGGTAGCGCGCCGTATCGTCGACGGTGCGGGGCACGATCTTCCAGCGCAAACCCCGGACGCAGTGTCGTCCGCACTGCTCGAACTTCTGGCGTAAATGTAGAATGGACCTATGACGACCAGGCGAGAGTTCTTGCACGGTTCGATGGGAGCATTGGCCTACGCGGCCACTTGTTGTTCCTCCCCGCCGCCCCGTCGACAGTTGGCCCGCACGGGTTATCTATGGGCCCCGGTCTATCTGGAGCACGACACCGGAGACGAACACCCTGAGCGACCAGGAAGGCTCCTGGCGATCGACGACCACTTGAGGCAGGCCGACTGGTACGCGTCTCTTCTTCAGCTCGAACCAAGGGAGGCCGACCTCGGTCCCGTCGAGTTGGTGCACGACCCTGAATACATAGCGCTTGTCCTCCGTGAAGTGGAGGCGGGCAGACGTGAACTATCCACCGGGGACACGACCATTTCGGCCGCGAGCTACCTGGTAGCGTTGCTGGCGGTGGGCGGCGTGCTCGGAGCGGTAGATGCGGTCATGCAGGGTCGGATCCAAAACGCGTTCTGCGCTGTGCGGCCTCCAGGCCACCATGCGACCCGTGACCGGGGCATGGGCTTCTGTGTGTTTAACGGGGTCGCGATCGCAGCCCGATACGCCCAGGCGACCTATGGCATTGAACGAGTCCTCATTGCGGACTGGGACGTTCATCACGGCAATGGAACCCAGGATCTCTTCTACGCAGATGGCAGTGTCTTCTACATGAGCACCCACCAGTTCCCATTCTACCCAGGAACTGGAAGACGAGAGGAAACGGGGGAGGGTCTAGGGGCCGGCCTGAACATGAACCGCCCGTTTCGTGCAGGAGCCGGAGACGTGGAGGTCGTGGGAGCATTCCGGAACGATCTCCTCCCGGCTGCCCTGGAATTCCAGCCGGAGCTGGTTCTGATCTCAGCGGGCTTCGACTCCCGCGTCGACGACTTGCTTGGAGGCTTCCGCGTGACTGACGACGGGTACCGTGAAATGACGAGAATCATGCTCGAGATCGCGGACGTTGCGGGGAATGGTCGCCTGGTATCCGTGCTGGAGGGGGGCTACAACTTAACGGGGCTGGCGTCGGGTGCCCGAGCGCATATGGATGAGCTTGTGAACGCTTGAATAGAACGTCTCGATACAGCTCGGTATCACTGTCTTTGAGGGCCCCAATCGCAACCATATGCTTAAGGGAGTGGTCGAGCAGTGGCGCCACGAGTACAATACCGTCTGGCCCCACAACTCTTTAAGCTGCTGCCCCCCAACTTCTTGAGGAGATTGGACCTGATCTTGATCCTAACCTTTCTCTACGGACTTCATTCCAAACTCCATGGGGTGGTTGGACTAACACAGCAGGTGATACGGCTCTTGGAAGCAGGTCAATGAGGGGCGCTTATAGCTGGGCTATAGTCTCTTTCCCTGAACTGGAGGGCTGAACAGATGAGTGACTACACTCGCCGTCGCTTCCTTCGGACTATGATGGTGGCCACTGCGCTAGGGGCACGGCCCCAAAGTGTCTTTGCCAGGCAAGGTCAAGTTCGAACCATTGCGGGGACGGGCGTTGCTGGATATGAGCCGGAAGGTCAGGATGGGCTGCTGGGCTCTGAGACGCCGGTTAATAATCCCTACGGCGTAGTTGTTGGACCAGACGGTGCCCTTTTCTTCTGCGAAGTCGATACGGGCCGAACCCGTAGGTTGGATTTAGATACGGTCCGGTTAACTACGGTCGCCGGAAACGGGGAAAATGTATACTCAGGAGACCAGGGACCGGCACTTGATGCTTCCTTCTCGGCGCCGCACGAGATCCGGTTTGACCGCGAAGATAATCTCTTCGTCGTCGAACGCGATGCGCACGTTGTCCGTCGGATAGACGCCCGCACTGGTATCGTGTCCACCGTGGCTGGCACGGGGGAGGCGGGATTCTCAGGTGATGGTGGGCCAGCCATTAACGCGCAGCTGCGACAGCCACACAGTATCGCGTTTGACGCGGAGGGTGATTTGCTGGTGTGCGACATCGGCAACGCGAGGGTCCGTCGCATAAATTTGAGATCGGGTACGATCTCGACTCTCTCGGGCACGGGTGATAGACAACAGACTACTCCGGATGAAGGTCCGCTCGAAGGGACACCACTCAGGGGGCCCCGCTCAATTGACACCGACAATGAGGGGAATGCTTATCTAGTGCTGCGAGAGGGGAATGCCATATTTCGACTAGACCTGCGTGCTAATCGGCTCCAACGGATAGGGGGAACAGGCGAGGAGGGCTTCAGTGGTGATGGGGGCCCGGCAGTCGACGCGACATTTAATGGTCCGAAGGGGATCGCCTACTCAGCTTCGGATCACAGCCTATATATCGTTGACACGGAGAACCACGTGATCCGTCGCCAACGCCTGAGTACGGGAACGATCGAAACGATCCTCGGCACAGGCGAGCGAGGTGACGGCCCCGACGGTGACCCTCTCCAGTGCAGGCTTGCTCGTCCGCACGGAGTATTCGTTCACGACCAGGTCGTATATGTGACGGACAGCGAAAGTCATCGTGTTCGGGCTCTAGAAGGAGTTCTTTAGGGTGTGTATCGGTTTCACCCGGACTATCGGTGCCCTAATCATTCTTTGGGCTGCCATCGGACTAGACCTGCATGCTCAACAAGGGGCGATATTGAGCGTAGAGGAGATGGGTGGCATCCGTCGTTATCGATTTCCCACCCGCGCACTTCTTGAGTTGCCACGGGGTCGGCTAGCAGCAACCGACTTTATACGGATGACAGAGGGAGACACAGAAGTACCGGCGCAGAGCACAAGCATTTCGCGTTGGGACGATGGTTCGATCCGGATGTTGGAGGTTGACTTCAATGTCAGCATCGGCCCGCTCGAGACCAGGATGTTCGAGCTCCACTACGGTTCGGACGTCACTCAACAGACTGCGGTCGGAACAGGCCTCTCGGTTACCGAGGCTCCCGATGTTATCCAGTCGGGCAACATCAGATTCAACAAGAGTGGCTTCCCGCTCCTCCTTTCTGTCGACTACCGTGGGGAGCTGATTACTACTGGTCAGAACGGCCTTACGGTCATCGACGATGGAGGAGTCCGGTACGATTCGTCTGAAATTGATTGGGATTCGGTAGAGCTTCTTAAACGGGGGCCGGTGACTATGAAGCTCCGTTATGAAGGCACGCTGGAGCTGGACGGGGGAGCCCGTACTGATGTCGCAATCGATCTAGAGATGCCGAATAGCAAGTCGTGGCTGAAGACTTCTGTCTTCGTTAGTAATTCCGACCAGAGGGTGAGGGAGATAGCGATTGAAACGCCGCTGAGGCTCGGCGAGTATCCCTGGACCTGGGATTTTGGGACGCCTAATGGAACGTACGGTGCGTTCGGGGACTCAACCGGATCCGTCATACTGACTCAGATGATCAGTGAGGTAGGCGAAGGATCCTGGCGCGTGCTGAGTGGACCGGTAGGAGAGGAACGTCCCTACGAAGAGAGCATCGTCGGTAGGTCCGAAATCGTACGCGGTTGGGCCCACCTCCGGAACGATACACAGGCTGTGGCTTTCGCGATCGAGGGAGTTGGTGAGATTGCCGGAACGTTTACTGCAGCTCTGAGTGGTCAGGGTCAGACGTCTTTTGGCTTCGCTGCGAAGGATCTGGCGGTAGACCACTCGCTCACTGTCTACCAGCACTTCGTAAGAACGCCGGTGCCGATTGGAGCGGCGACGAGTCCTGCTTCCATTCTGAGTTTGCTTCGTGTGCGAGTGGAGCCCCTACCTGCGGGGCTCTGACCGTGACCTCTTCTTGGGGAGCTAGACGACGCTTCACAATCCTGACCGTTAACGGGGAGCCATCGCATGGGGTGGACCTGGCTGCCCGCAAGGGCCGGAACCCTCTTAGGCGAAAGAAGCGCTAAGCGTCAGGCACGGGATTCGTCTGGGCCTAGTTCGAACTCGTCCTTTAAGAGCTTGTACTCAACGCTATCCACGAGCGCGAGCCAGCTTGCCTCAATGAGGTTCTCGCTGACCCCGACTGTGCTCCAGACGTCGTCTTCGTCTGCGCTGCCAATCACAACGCGAACCCGAGCTGCAGTCCCTTTGCTCGAGTTGATCACTCTCACCTTGTAATCGACCAGGTGCATATCGGCCAGGCTGGGATACGCCGCGCTCAGCGCGCTCCGCAGGGCGGTATCAAGTGCGTTCACGGGTCCATCCCCCTCAGCCACCATATGCCGCATCCGGCCGCCGACCCTCAGCTTGATGGTCGCCTCCGTCGAAGGATTACCGTTTTCGCCGGTCACCACGCTCACCCGGTAGTGTAGCCGCTCGAAAGCCGACTGATATGTTCCCGCGACCTTCTGAATGAGGAGGTCAAAAGAGGCCTCCGCCGCGTCGAACTGATACCCCTCGTTTTCGAGCTCCTGCACTCGCTCCAGGATCTCTGTCATTAGCTCGTGATCTTGCTGTAGCCGATGACGGGTCGCCTTGGCGATGATGTTGGATCGCCCCGATAGCTCGCTTACCAGAATCCGCCGCTCGTTTCCGACTGTCTCTGGTTCAATATGCTCGTAGCTCTCCGCCAGACGGCTGACTGCGTGAACGTGCATTCCGCCCTTGTGGGCGAACGCGCTCGACCCGACGAAGGGCTGATTAGCCCGAAAATTCATGTTGGCGATCTCGTACACGTACCTTGAGAGCTCTGCTAAACCCTCAATCCTTCCTTCCCCTAAGACTTCGTACACGTCCCTTTTAAGTGCCAGATTCGCGGCAACGCTGATCAGGTCGGCGTTACCGCACCGTTCGCCGAGTCCGTTGACCGTTCCTTGCACCTGAGATGCTCCTTCCTCAATGGCGGCAAGTGAATTTGCAACCCCTACATCACAGTCATTGTGACAGTGGATTCCTACGGGAATCCCTAGGGCTCCCCTAGCGGCTCTCACGCCTTCGGTGATCCAGGGAGGGAGACTGCCCCCGTTCGTGTCACAGAGCACCACAGTCTCAGCTCCCGCAAGCGCGGCAGCTTCGAGGGTCCCTAGAGCGAACTCGGGGCTGTGCTTGAGTCCATCGAAGTAGTGCTCGGCATCGTAGATGACATGTCGGCCTTCGGCTTTCAGGAAGGAGATCGAATCGCGGATCATCGCGAGGTTTTCTTCCTCGCTCACCTGAAGGACCTCCGTGACATGCAGATCCCAGCTCTTTCCGACGATCGTGATGACAGGAGCTTTCGAGTCGCGAAGCGCACGCATCCCGACGTCATCCTCGGCCGACGTATCACGGCGACGGGTCATCCCGAATGCCGTGATCTTCGAGTGCTGCCAGTCTCTGTCTGCCGCCCTCCGAAAAAACTCGGAGTCTTTCGGATTCGAGAGAGGGTACCCTCCCTCTATGTATTCGAAACCGAGCTCATCCAACTTTTCAGCGATTTGAAGCTTGTCGCGGAGAGAGAAGTTGACGCCTTCGCCCTGGCTTCCATCCCGAAGGGTCGTATCGTACATCTCGATCCGACGCATTTCGTTCTGTCCCCGGTCCGAAGAAATAGGCGGCAGATGGACATGGGCTAAACCCGCGCAAGAAGTCAAGATCGGTCGGTACGGGAGGTAGTTAACCCCACGGTATCCCCCTTCGCTTCGATTCCCATCAGTTCGGGGAAGCCAGCGAAGTCATTTGGACGAGGAAGGAAGAGGTCGGAGGGATGCTTCTGGGGATGAAGTCCGTTTCTCTAAAGCGGAAGGGTCGCAAGAAACCCCGCAAAATCCTCGAGGTGCCACCGACCCTCCGTGGCGTCTAGGACCATTTGCCCTCACGGTGCTTTGCGGCCGCCGGTCCGGCACGCCTATTATGATATAGGGTGAGGTCTCCAGCGGCCGACTACTGTCATCCGCGCTCACTAGCGCTGAGAGATACGGCGCAGCTTCGGCAGAGTCCAAGGGGGGGTAACATGACGCCCGTTCACTCCAGGTACCTACCCACACACAGCAGGCTTGCAGCTGCCCTTACGGTGTCCTTGCTCGCGGCTGTCTCTTGCCAGGGCGGTGGGAGCGACTCCGTCGGGGACGGGGACGACATAGGGGGCGTAGTCGTTGGACCTGCTGGGCCGGAGGCTGGCGTCTGGGTGATTGCCGAAACGGACGATTTGCCCACGACGTTTGCTCGGATCGTCGTCACCGACGATCAGGGTAGGTATCTTCTCCCCGACCTCCCTGAGGGAAACTACCAGGTATGGGTACGCGGGTACGGCCTGGTGGACTCTCCTAGGGTCGACGCCACTCCCGGCAGCACACTGGACCTCACCGCCGTAACGGCACCTGATCCGGCATCCGCCGCGTACTACTACCCCGCCGGCCACTGGCTCTCGCTAGTCCACGTGCCGGAGCGTAGTGAGTTTCCGGGTACGGGTCCCGAGGGCAACGGGATCTCTCCGAACATTACGGTCCAGGCCGAGTGGCTTCGGAGGATGAAGTCGGGCACCTGCACGGCTTGCCACCAGCTCGGTAGTCTCGGAACCCGTGAGATTCCTGCGGCACTTGGTGAATTCGAGTCCTCGGTTGCTGCATGGGAACGGCGGATCCTCTCCGGGCAAGCTGGTGCCGGAATGAGTGGAAGCCTGGGTCAAATGGGCCGCGAACGGGCTCTTGAAATGTTCGCAGATTGGACTGACCGCATCGCAGCCGGTGAGGTGCCCGTTGCCCCCGCTCGACCGGAGGGAATCGAGCGAAACGTCGTTATCACGATCTGGGACTGGGCCGACCCCACAGCCTATCTGCATGACCTTGCGTCCACCGATCGGCGAAACCCGACGGTGAACGCAAATGGTCCAGTATATGGAGCGCTCGAACTGAGTGCTGATTACTTGCCCGTTCTGGATCCCGAAACACACACGGCTTCTGAAGTGCCCCTGACGGTTCGGGATCCAGAGACCGCACCGTCTGCTGCACCTTCGATGGTGGGGTCGTCGCCCTATTTCGGTGATGAGATCATCTGGGATAGCCGAAACAACGTCCACAATCCAATGCTTGATGCAGAGGGACGCGTCTGGATTACCTCCACGGTCCGTCCGCGGTCCAATCCGGAGTTCTGCC
The DNA here is from genome assembly GCA_964546115.1 of uncultured Gemmatimonadaceae bacterium. GTDB lineage: Bacteria > Gemmatimonadota > Gemmatimonadetes > Longimicrobiales > Gaopeijiaceae > JAAXGI01. Next base: position 7,107 of record CAZJIM010000038.1, read on the forward strand.
GAGAGGGTTCGAATCATCCGTCCGCCCAGCATGTTCCGGTAGAGAACGCTGGGCGCCACCTGGCGGTCTACGATCCCAGGACTAAGGAGCTCACGCACATAAGTACCTGTTTCAGCACCCACCACCTGATGTTTGCCGAAGATGAGGACAACACCCTATGGACCAGCGGAGGGGGACAGGTTGTCGGCTGGTTGAACACCCGGATGTTCGACGAGACGGGAGATGAGGAGGCCTCGCAGGGCTGGACTCCACTTGTTTTGGACACGAACGGGAACGGCGTCCGGGACGACTACGTAGAGGCCAATGACCCCATCGATCCGACGATGGACAAGCGCATTATCGCAGGTTTCTACGCGGTCTCACCCGCTTCCGACGGTTCAGTCTGGGCATCGTCTCTCGGCTATCCGGGCGCAGTCGTTCGGTTGGACCCGGGACCCAACCCTGAGGAGACCGCGCTGGCAGAGTACTACCAACTCCCCTTGGACAGTAACGGCGAACCCATCGAAGGGTTTTCTCCACGCGGGATGGACATCGACCGAAACGGCGTCGCATGGGTCGCGCTCGCGAGCGGGCACATGGGCAGCTTCGACCGACGCAAATGCACCGGCCCCCTGAATGGGCCGGAGGCGACCGGGCAGCACTGCCCAGAGGGTTGGACCTTCTACACGGAGCCTCTGCCTCAACTACAGGGCGTCGAGGGCTCTGGAAGTGCAGAGGCCAGTTACTACACGTGGGTCGATCAGTTCGGAGTGCTCGGTCTGGGGGAGAACGTCCCCATTAACACCGGCAACGCATCTGAGGCTCTCCTAGTGTTGAATGACGGGGAGTTCGTAGTTCTGCGGGTCCCTTACCCCCTGGGTTTCTACACGAAGTGGATGGATGGCCGGATCGACGACCCGGATGCCGGCTGGAAGGGGCGTGGACTGTGGACGACCGTGAGTACTCGAGCACCCTTCCACATGGAGGGTGGCCAGGGGAATACGAGCAAGGTCATGAAGTTTCAACTCCGACCTGACCCGCTGGCAAACTAACAAAGGGGCCTTCGGTCACAGTGTAGACGCAATATCCGAGGGCTTCATGTGCGGGAGATACGGACTCACCATTGACCAGGAGGCGCTCTCGATCGCCTACGGTGTGGACGTCCTTCTGGCCGAACATCAGCCCCGGTATAACATCGCCCCCTCACAGGATGTGCCCGTCCTTCTTCAGAATGAGCACGGCCGGCGAATAGAGGGGTTTAGATGGGGGTTGGTGCCATCCTCGTCGAAGGACACGAAGATCGGGTACCGTACAATTAATGCCCGCTCAGAGACCGTTTCGGTGAAACCCGCGTATCGCGGTGCCTGGAGGCAGCGTCGACGCTGCCTGATCCTGGCCGATGGATTCTTCGAGTGGCAAGAGCCGCCGTCAGGGAGGGGCCCGAAGGTTCCCCACTGGATCCGCATGGTGGACGGACGCCCGTTCGGATTCGCGGGGCTGTGGGAGCAATGGGATGGTCAGGGGCAGGCGCTCTTCAGCTGTACGATCCTCACCACAGCTGCCAATTCTC
>CAZJIM010000038.1:8665-19170 GCA_964546115.1 uncultured Gemmatimonadaceae bacterium
GAGCCCAAACAACCCGAACTCTTCGCCGACACCTTCGAGCCTCCACCGTCCGTGCTCGAGACTTTCACCATCCTCACCACCGAGCCCAACGCCGTAGTCAAAAAATACCACGACCGAATGCCGGTGATCTTTGGTGACGAATCCGCCTGGAACATTTGGGTCGACCCGCAGGTGCCCTCGGCCGACCTGACTGCGGCACTAGCGCCCTACCCCCCAGAGGAGATGCAAGCCTACGCTGTGACGACTCATGTAAACCGCCCGGCTAATGAGGGGCCGAGGTGCATAGAGCCAGCACGTACTACCGGTTAGGCTCCTCCCATCCAGAGGTGTATCATGTCCACATCATGACCCTGAAGCTTCGGGGGGTAAGAAAGGTGGCCCTTGTTCATGGACAAGAGCCGGATGAGACCTTCGATTATCCGGTAGACGCTCCCGGCGTTCTCTTTCAGGATTTCACTCAGAGTCATGACGAGTATTCCTGCTGAGAGGTGGAGTAGGGAGAAGCTGACGCCCTCAGGATGACCCGGTGCCCGCGGCAGGGTAACCAACTCTCGCAGCATGCGACCCCACCCTGGCCGAACGCTGGGCTACGCACTAATATCAATCCGTTGTAAATTGAGGGTTAATTCGACCGGACTCAATTGGTCGCTTGGGGGGCGTCCGAGGGTTCTTCGAGATGGTCCCGCCTTAGTTCAAAGCTCATTCTAGTGAGGGAACCATGTTTGTATCTCTTCTTGGCACCTTTAACTCGCCGCGATGGTTTGCCTTGGTCCTGGCGGCTGCCTTTGTAGTGCCGACCTTCGTTCAGGGGCAAAGCGCTCAGGATCGGCGCAACCCAGACGGAGAGTGGCGCTACCAGAGTGCGGATGCCTGGGGCACCCGCTACTCGACGGCAGATCAGATCAACGCCTCGAACTTCAATGATCTCGAAGAAGCCTGGACCTGGCGGGCTGACAACTTCGGTCCTGAAGAAGAACTCCAATTCAAGGCCACTCCTCAATACATTAATGGTACGCTCTACACCATGGCCGGCCACCGGCGCACCGTGGTTGCGATCGACCCAGAGACTGGGGAGACGCTCTGGACCTTCCGCGAGCCGAATACAGAGCGGTGGGAGCGTTCCATGCGTCAAAATTATGGCAAGGGAGTTGCCTACGCGGAGATTGATGGGAGGGGAGTGATCTACTACTCATCACCAGCCTTCTTCCTCCATGCGTTGGATGCGGAGACTGGTCTCCCCTTAGAGGGCTTTGGAGCCCCGGTGCCACTCGATGGGTTCGGGCAGACGGGTGTGGTAGACATGTTGCCTCCGCTGCTAAACGGATGGGGCCCGTGGGAGGACTGGGATGAGCCTTACGATCCGGACCACGGAGTCCCGAGGGAACTCGGCTTTATCACGACGTCCTCCCCTCCGATCGTTGTGGACGGGGTGGTTGTTGTGGGAAACTCCGCTGAGCAGGGCTACCTCCAGACGCGGATCGAAATGATTCCTGGTGACATCCAGGGATTTGACGCGAGAACCGGAGAGCACCTCTGGAAGTTCCACGTCATTCCTCGACCAGGTGAGTTTGGACATGATACCTGGGAGAGCGACGCCTGGCAGTGGACAGGCGATATCTCTTCTTGGGCACCCATCTCGGCAGATTACGAGCGTGGTATCGTCTACCTGCCGACCAACCCACCGACTGTCGATTACTTCGGTGGGTTCCGTCCGGGAGCGAACCTCTATGGAACGAGCACGATCGCTCTTGACGTTCACACTGGTGAGCGAGTTTGGCATTTCCAGACCGTGCACCATGACGACTGGAATTACGACCTTCCGAACGTCCCGATGATCGTGGATCTGGAGGTGGACGGCGAAGAGATTCCAGCGGTGATTCAAACCACCAAGCAGGGGTTGATTTTCACCTTTAATCGCGAGACAGGTGAGCCCGTTTGGCCGATCGAAGAGCGCCCTGTTCCGCAAACACAGATCCCTGGGAACTTCTCGTACCCAACCCAGCCCATGCCGACTTGGCCGGAGCCGCAGGAGCCTCAGGGACTCTCAGAGGATCGGGTGATCGACTGGACGCCCGAACTCCGGGCGCAAGCACTTGAGCTCATAAGCCAGTACCAGATCGGTGGTTCCTATGTGCCGTGGCTGCAAACGGGTAATGATTCCGAATTTTTGGGCAACATTCGGTGTGACGGTGGGCTCAATATTCCTAACCCGGCGACGTTGGATCCCACAACGGCCATCATGTACGTTCCCTCAGGACCGCGCTGTGGGGGTGGTTTTGTGATGCCTGGCGCCGAGTCCGATCTTCCGGATGACCCTGCGACGACAGGGACCACGATCTCCGAATGGGTTGCTGGTCCGGGGGGAGGTCTTCCGAGGATCGATGGCCTTCCTGTCTTCAAGCCTCCCTACCGCCGCGTGTCCGCGTATGACATGAATACGGGCGAGCGGATCTGGTGGATCCCCGTTGGGGAAGTGGATGACGATATTAAGAATCATCCTGCGCTCCAGGGCGTAGACACGGAGATGTTTGGTGGTGGCGGCCAGTCAATTCAGATGGTTGCTGGTGACCTTCTGGTTGCCGAGTGGGAGACGGCCGACGGGCCCGCCCTCCACGCCTACAATAAGCTCACTGGGGACAAAGTAGGCGAAGTTCCCCTGCCGGGACCGGGTCAGTATGGCATGATGACCTATATGCACGAGGGGGAGCAGTATATTTCCGTGCAGGTGCAGAATCCGGCTCGATTGGTCACCCTGCGACTTCCCTGAGTAGGGAGGAACGGAGGGCTCTGATACGACCGAAGTAGGTGAACCCTCCCCGGCGTCCATTGATGCCGGGGAGGGTTCACTTGTTTGGCGCCTCTCGATACCTGCCGGTTCTTTGGCCCTGTCTCTGGTGACAGACCGCGCGCCTCTATTACCTTAAGAGAGCTTACCGTATAAAGATGTGGCCGAAGGTGTCTACCACCCACCCGCCGATGAAACACACCGCGATTCTGGGTACAACCGTTCTCGCGCTTATCGGTTCGCTCACCACTTCGGAATTGGTCACCCCACCCCTGTCCGCGCAGCCGATTTCCGACGGTGTTAGCGTTACACCACAGGAGCCCGTGGGCCTTTCCACGATCGGGGTGGTAGACGTGGAGTTCAGCACCGACTTCACGGACGAGCAGTTCGTCTACTACCGTATGCAGACCCTGCTCGAACTAGACTTCAAGGCCATGCAGATGTACCGCCCGGGCTATTCCTTTTGGCAGCAAATCTTCACGATTCCTGATGGGTCCGTTGCATTTGGGAGTGCGGAGGACGGCCGGCTTCTCGCAGTCTTTCCGACTCGGGGTGATTGGACTCGGAGCGGACGCTGGGTAGAGGAGTCACTCTCTTCGATGCTTGTCGGGGCACAACTGGAGCGCCGGTTGGCACGCCGGCGGGACCAGGTGGAGGTCCTGCTGGAACCCGTGGTTGGAGAAGTGGTCCACAACGAAACCCGAGGGGAATTCCTTCGTCGCAATATCGAGCGGTATGGCCCCTTTCTGCGGGAGTGGGGATCCATATACGAGCGATTCGGTGTCCCTGCTGAGATTGGCCTAGCGCAGGCTGCGGTCGAGTCGGGGTTGGACGGCAGGATTCGTTCGGAAGCGCGGGCCCTCGGGTTCTGCCAGTGGCTGGAAGGAAACTGGAACCGACTGAAGAGGTTGGCCCCCGTTGTCATTGAGGGATACAACCAGACGACGCAAGCTTCCTACTGTGCGGCGTATCTCTTGGTTCTCGCCACGAAGTACGGGACCTTCATTCCGGCGCTGTCGGAGCACCATGCTGGGGGCACAAACGTCGGGCGGACGGTGATCAACGGGGCACGGCTGGGTGGTGAGGACACGCGGTCTCAGTATCTGCTCGGCTCGAGATTCGCTCTGGATCTCAGGAACATCTCCACTCGGAGATACCGAGAGGTCGTACGTACGTATGGGCCTCGTTCTTACCGCTATGCCGAGATGGTATTCGGGAATGCTCAGACTATCCGAGACCTCATGGGGAGCTCAGAGCAGGTGGAGATCTACGCAATGAGAGCACCACGCTCGATTTCTCTCGACGAAGTCACTCGCGTTACCGGACTTTCCCTTGAGGAGGTCCGGCGGTACAATCCGGCGCTTGTGCGTCAGGTGCCGGCCGGCGCCAACCTATACCTTCCCTTCTTGGTTGAGGAGTTCGGGCCAGACGTTTCGTTCTGGCACAGACCGCCCAGCTCTGAATTCGCCTCCCTACTGAATGAATTCCTTCAGATTGGCCGTCTTCCGGAGGATTGGGACGACCGTTCGCTTGAGCCGGTCCTCATAGACTTCCAACGACGCTTCGAGGAGACGAACTCTGAGGAGGGCGCGGTGATGGCAGTGGTGTTGGGCTACTACATGGATGATGCGTATCGGAGCCGTCGGGCAGAGATCCTTGCGGAATTCCGGACCAGCGAACGCATCAAGACCCTCTTCGAGCAGGGCCTCCGGGAGCACGAGGCAGTGAGGTAAGCTTCAAGCCTGGGGAGCAGTTGAGCTTCCTTATTCCCTAATCTCTCCCTATTCTCTTTTTCTCTTTCTCTGCAGGTGATCTCCCGAGAGTTGAACTCTCGGGTGTCCAGTCCCACGTTTTGAGTTCAGACGTAGCACTCCAACCCGTCCGGAGGTAGACCCGTGAGAACAACTACTGTGCGCGACCTCAGCCGCCGCTTCGCTCTAGCGGTCATGGCTTCGCTCGCTTTTACTGCGTGCGGAAGCGGAGAGGAAGCACCGCCCACCCCCAGCGACAACCTATCCGCGTCACAGGGCCCGACGGCAAACAATCAACTCCCTCCTTCGATCATCGGTGCAGCTGGTCCTCTCACCGGGATGGATCTCAAGTACGTTCCAGGAGACGAGGTTTCCACCGGCTATCTTGCCGTCCCTGAAGGGGAGGGTCCCTTCCCGGCACTCGTTATCGTCCATGAGTGGAATGGGCTCGTCAACCGAGTCCGAGAGGTCGCCGATGATCTTGCCAATGAGGGATACGTAACACTCGCCGTGGACCTCTTCGATAGCCGGACGGGCTCCAACCCCGAAGAGAACATGGCGCTTATTGGAGAAGTTCGGAGCAACCAGGAGAAGATGATCGCAAACATGAATGCCGCGGTGGCCTATCTGAAGGCCCGACAGGACGTGACGGGCCGAGTGGGTGCTATGGGCTGGTGCTTTGGCGGGGGGATTGCCATGTCGGTCGGGCTGGATGGAGAGAATCATCACGCAACGGCGATTTTCTACGGTGCGCTGGTTGACGACCCTGTGCGCCTCGTGGCGCTTGACCACGAGGTATACGGGACCTTTGCGCGTCTAGATCAGGGGCCCTCCCCCGAGTCGGTAGAGTCGTTCGAAGCTGCTCTCCGTACTGCGGGGATCGAGAATGACCTACACATTTACGACGATGTTAACCACGGCTTTTGGCTCCACGTTGATCAGGATCCTGAGTTACGGAGCGGACCGGCACTTGATGCTTGGCAGCGATTGAAGGCTTATCTGGCCCGGACCCTCCAGGGGGAGTAGGTCCGCGACCAACCATGGATTGGATCTACACTCCTGAAGCTTGGATCGCCCTCGCGACGCTCACAGTTCTGGAGATCGTCCTAGGGATTGATAACATCATCTTCATCACGATCCTCGCAGACAGGCTGCCGGAGGAGCGTCAGAGCCGAGCGCGGCGGATAGGATTGGCGTTGGCGATGGGGACCCGCATCCTTCTCCTGCTGTCCCTTGCGGCGATCATGGGTCTGACTCGACCCCTGTTCGAGCTCCTTGATCACGGGTTCTCAGGTCGCGACCTGATTCTGATATTCGGTGGCTTATTCCTCCTTTGGAAGGCCACCCACGAGATTCACGACAAGCTCGAAGGGGAAGGCGAGAGGACAGGGGAAGCGGGAGTCGTGGTCACCTTCGCGGGTGTGATCACGCAAATTGCTCTGTTGGACATCGTGTTCTCGCTCGACTCCGTGATCACGGCGGTTGGGATGGCGGACGACCTCCCGGTGATGGTTATCGCAGTTGTGCTGGCAGTGGTGGTGATGATGGTGTCAGCTGACACCATCGGCGATTTCGTGGGCCGTCATCCCACACTGAAGATGCTCGCCCTGTCGTTCCTCCTCTTGATTGGAATGGCGCTCGTCGCTGACGGGGTAGGTCTGCACATTCCGAAGGGATATATCTACTTTGCGATGGGGTTCTCGATCTTCGTCGAAGTGCTGAACCTTCGTTTTCGTGCTTCGAGGAGGAGGCCAGGAGAACTCCGGAGTCCGACAACTAACGGTTCATAGGGAGAAAGCGTCTCCAATGGGCAGAGAAGACCGGTCGATAGTTCGGCTGACGCTCCTTACCGCACAGAGATCGGCTCCTGGCTCGCAGCGACCTGGCGGCGGCGCTTCTTCCGCAGCCAAACGGGAATGCGGGTCGCGAGGAGTACCACGAGGATGGTTCCCAACAGGAGGGGGAGGCGCGTGTCCGCTTTCACCTGCCAGTAGAAGTGGATCACTCCCAGAGCCGCCGCGATGTAGACCAGCCTATGAAGGATTGTCCACCGGCGACTCAGCCTTCGAATCCATCCTTTCGTCGAGGTTATCGCGAGCGGGATAAGAAGCACGAAACCCGTGAAGCCCACCGTTATATACGGGCGTTCTATGATGTCCTCCCAGATCCAAGACAGCTGGAAACTCAGATCCACTGCCATCCAGATCGAGAAGTGCAGGGAGGCGTAGAAGAAGGCGAATAGACCGAGAGGCCGGCGAAGCTGTATCACCGGATTCCATCGGGTCATTCGGCGGGTCGGTGTCACCCCGAGCGTGATGAGAAGAAGGATGAGGGTTGTCAGCCCAGTGACATGCGTGACTTTTTCGATGGGATTTACACCGAGCCAGCCCAGGAAGAATCCGGCTACGATCCACGCGGCTGGCATGAGGGCCGAAACCCAGAGGAGAACCTTCAGGCCGCGAATGCTACCGCGGGTTGTCATGGGACGGGCTACCGAGACCCTCAGATCCAGCGGGTGAGATCCAACTCTGAATACATGTTGGCCACCTGGTCCGCGTACCCGTTGAACATAAGAGTCTCGCGGCGACGGAGCTCCCCGATTCTCCGCTCGCGGGCCTGGCTCCAGCGGGGGTGATCTACCTCAGGGTTCACGTTCGCGTAGAAGCCGTACTCGCGCGCGTTGGTGAACCACCACGTATTCATGGGCATTTCTTCTACGAAACGAATCTTCACGATCGACTTGATCCCCTTGAACCCGTACTTCCAGGGCACGATGAGGCGAAGCGGGGCCCCATTCTGGTTCGGTAGATCGTCACCGTATACGCCAGTGATGAGCATCGTGAGGGGGTGCATGGCTTCATCCATGCGCAATCCCTCGATGTAGGGGAAATCCAGGACGCGCATGCGCTGGCCAGGCATTTCATCAGGGCGTACCACGGTTGTGAACTCCACGAACTTTGCGTTTCCGGTCGGCTCCGCACGGCGGATCAGATCCGCCAGGGGGAATCCCCGCCACGGGATGACCATAGACCACGCCTCCACGCAACGCATGCGGTAGACCCGATCCTCTATCCGATGGGGAGCCAGAAACTCGTCGAGCTCGAAGGTCCCGGGGTTGTTCACGTGGCCTTCAATTGCCACGGTCCATGGCTTCGGGTTGAAGGAGCCCGAGTTGCGCGAGGGGTCCTCCTTGGCGGTCCCGAACTCATAGAAATTGTTGTACGAGGTTATATCGTTCCAGGAGTTTACGGGTTCGCCTAGCTCAGATTCGAGATCCGCGAAGTCGGGGTCTTGGGGTCGAACAGATCGCTGCAGTCCAGAGACCACTGACGGTACGATCGCTAACGCCGCGGTCCCTGCGGCTGCCTGCTTGATGAAGGCACGCCGGTTGAGGAACACGCCTTCCGGGGTGATCTCGGATGAGGGAATGTCAGGTGGGCGGCGAATGATCATGCTCGCTCCAACGGTAGGGGCACGTGGCTGGCTAATCCTTCTTAACCCGCCCTTCGTAGGTGGGGTTCCGTGTCTGCCGTCAGTCCGCCACAATCACAGAGATCGAGCTACCCTGCTTCAAGGTGTTGGACGCAATGCACCCACGCTCGGCGATCGTGGCAAGCTTTCGCATAAGAGTGGGGTCATTGTGCTGCGCAGAGATTCTGATATCGAAGTGTGTCATGCGCGCTGGGGTACCCTCCGAGCGTGCAGAAACGATCAACTCCACGTTAGAGACCGGGGCCTCTCGCTCCCGGATTGCGGCGAGGAGGTTGCTCATGAAGCATCCTCCCAGCCCCAGTAGGATGAGTTCGCCGCCCATAGGCCCTCGGTCTTCCCCACCCTTTGACTCCGGACGGTCGATGAGTTGGGAGTGACCCCTCACGAACCCCTCTCCAGTGGAGGGTCCCACCTGTCGCACGGTCACACTTGGTCCGCCACTCATATTGCCTCCGTTGGCATTTCACATGAAAGGCTCACCATCGATAGGTATATACGAACTTTGCCGCTCCGCGTCGATCCTGGGTCAGAAAACGATCCCTTACGATGTCATCTAACCAGTTCTGGGTATAGATGACGTACAGGTCGTTCCCAGGATCTATCGTCCATCGGAACCGAATCTGCCACCCGAGTCTATCGCTTACCGAGTCGTACTGCAGGTTATTCACCACGAAGATCCACGGGTTGAACTGGTTGTCGAGGGTCACCCGATATAGGAGGGGCTGGAATTCTCCTTCTGGCAGGCTCACTCTGTTCCACTCGGTGTCGAAGTTAGCGACCATTCCGACGAAGGGACGTATCCCCAGATTCACCACCACCGACTCACGAGTCCCTGACATGAAATCTCCGAACTCCAAGCTCGAGCGGGTAGAGAGGAGACGCCGATTTGCGGTGCGTACGTCGAAGCGGTAGCGAGTGAAGTTGTAGTCGGAACCCTCAGGCAGAACCACACCGGGGTGGATCTCGAAGTTCTTCTCCAATCGCTCAAAGGATGGAATGATAGTCACATTCAAGTTGTCCTGGGACTGGAACTGTACCCCCAGCACCGTGAGGTTGAGGTCACGGGTGACCAGGCGGTTCTTCATGTTGGTCAGGAGGTTGGTTCCCACGTCAAAAGTGAGCTGACGTATCCATGGATAGGCCTCCGGCCGGGGCCCGAAGCCAACTTGTCCGCTGTACGCTCGGAACCCTCGCCTCGGCGTGAAGCCGATGGCCGGGTCGTGGTTGGGTTGTATCTCAGTGAATCCTGCACTTCCGAACCAGCGATCATTCGGATACTCCGCCTGTAGGCCGTACGAGAGGTTATCACCCAGATCCTCAGGCTCTGTGCTCCCAAGGAAGTAGCCTGACATCATAAGGTTGTCGGACCCTCGGAATGCTGAAGTCGCAAGCCGAAAGTCCACTCCTGCCGTGTGGAGGTCATCGGACCCTCCCGCGGCGCGGGCGTGACGGCGGCTGAAGAAGGAACCGAGGTACGACTGGGTGAGCACCCTTCGTTTCAGCCTGACAACAGTGAAGTCCTCTCCCAGCAGGGGTTCTCCAAGAGAGTTCCTGTCCTCTCCGGTGCGGACTTGGAGGAATCCGATGTCTTGCGCGCCGGCTTGACCGGTGAGCTTAGCACCCACGTCAATTGCTTGTGGGATGCCCCCTGGCCCAAGCCCGATTCGTCGACTGAAGAAAGGCTCCACTCGCGGGACACCACTCGGGCGGAAGCCTCGTCCACGGCCAAAGGCCTGAACCGGCCTTGATGCGAAATCGAAGAAGGGCGCTCCGTCGAGAAAGAAGTCACGCTTCTCCGGGAACCGGAGGGGAAACCGAGTTAAGTTCACCAGACGCTGGTCCACCTCGGTTTGAGCGAAGTCGGTGTTGACCGTAAGGTTGCCCCGCAGGCTAGGTGTGAAGTTGTAGAACAAGTCCACCCCGACATCGCTTTCCGTTTCCCTGGGTACAGGATTCGGCCCGCCAGACGCGTCAAAGGTTGAGCTGGCCGCATAGGGCTTGATGTCCAGTCCGTGTCCTTGTGTCACATTTGTGATTCCGAGTAAGAGGCCCGCGTTCGACATCCTGCGAAGTCCTTGATTCCGTTCATGGCCAGTCCAAACGTTTTCCTCGTTTTTCCTGCGCACTGTACGTTGGAAGTTGATCCCCCACGCGGGGGCGGTGGGAGCGCATCGGCCATGAGCCCTGATGGGTTCATCTCAAAGAAGTACCCCGTCTGCTGGTCGAGGAATGTGTCCATCGTCCACATGAAGCGGTCATCAGCCGAGAGGAATTCATCCCGCTTCATGGTGTTCCCGAACAACTGGTCGGGTTCGGAATCGTAGGCAGACACCCCCATGTAAAGACTCTCTGCGGTGAATACGATCCTCACCTCGGTTCGCTCCGTCGGGGTCCCCCCGAAGTCCGGGTCCTGCTGAATGAAGTCGGTAGCTGGTACCGCACGGGCCCAGACCGCTTCATCAAGCCTGCCATCGACT